>CADBTV010000084.1 GCA_902797655.1 uncultured Ruminococcus sp. | reverse complement strand
TTAAGAAAATGCTCCGGGGGAGCATTTTTAGCCCGTAGCGCTGATGAACCTATAGCTCTGACTAACAAAACAAGGTTCGAGATGGAACCTCTCTAATATATTGAACACACTGATGGCCCACCAGAAACGCTTCACTGAAGTGAAGCTCAATGAATAGTGAATAATGAATAGTGAATAATTTATAATCAGATAAACCTTAATGCGTTTCTGGTGTATTATTCATTCTTCATTATTCACTATTCTTTATTCATTAAAGATTAAGGAATGATGAATGCTATGAAGGAAAATCCACTGCTTGAAAAATCTCTGCTCTTTGCCGCCCGTATCGTAAAGCTATATCAATACCTTTCTAGAGAGAAAAAGGAAAGTATCATTTCCAAACAAATCCTCCGAAAAAACTTTTTAGCCATCAGGGACTCGAAAGGGCGAAAAATAGACAGAATATATCCTTAACAAGTATTTGAATATCTATACCATTTTCGAGCAATTCCCTACAGAGAAAAAGCGGACAGTCCAAAGACTGTCCGCATATTTTAAGCTATTGTGTTTACTTTACCTCTGTGCCGATTGGATAATTAACCGGAAGCTTTACGCACCACATCTGAACCTGAGTAGCGTCCTTGATGTTAACAGAGCCGTTGCCGTCAACTTCGGATGCTTTGAAGTTATTGTCGTTGTACTCAACGAGCTTAGCGATGTACATCTGGATGTATGTAACGTCCTTGATGCTTACAGTGCCGTCGAGGTTAGCGTCGCCGAGGAGAACCGAACCACCCGGTGTGATAGTAGGTCTCTGGGTAGCTGTAGGCGCCTGGGTCTCGGTCGGTCTCTGAGTTTCAGTAGGCTTCTGTGTAGGAGGCTCAGTCGGGAGAGTCGGCTCCTCGCCGTTTCTGTAGAGGTAAACAACGTTGATAACGCCCGGTGAATAGAAGCCGGCTGCGTTAGCAGGGTTCTCTACGAGCTTGCCGAGGGTAGAATCGCCCTTGGTTGTATACTGGTCGGTGCTCTTCTTTGCGCCGGATGTGCTGGAGTCAGCCTTGAGCTTCTTACCTGTGTCGATGTCAATGTAAGAAGTGATGAGGGTTGAGTTGTAGGTTACAACCTTGTTCTGGATTGAGCACTCGCCGGCAACCGCATAACCCGGTTCGTTCTGACCAGGCTCCTGAGACTGGCCTGCGCCGCCGTGGAACATAACCTTACAGGAAGCGAGCGGAATTGTGATTGTATACCAACCGTTGCCCTTTGAGGAATCAGGCTTCATAAGTCCCTTACCGGTCTTACTGTAGTTCCATGCGCCGAGCGGCTCATCGCCGTCGTCTGTGTAAGCGTAGCAGTAAACCTGCGAGCCCCACGCGGACTGTGAACGATAGTAGTGGATGATAGTCTCCTGAACTGCGAGCGGCTTGTATGTAAACTTGATAGTTGTGTCACTGCCGGAGAACTTACCGGTTGTGCCGGAAGGATACTTGTCTGTATCGAGCTGATAGCCCTCAACCGCGCATACAGGAATGCTGTAGCTGTCGCCTCTCTCGAGACGGTAGGACATACTCGGAGTGAGCTTCTTGCCGCTTGCGTCAACGTAGTTTACGTTGAGCATACCAACCTTCTTGCCGTTGGAAGCGTAGTTGTAGGTAACTGTTGTGTCGCCGGTGAATGTGCCGGAAACAGTGCCCTCAGAGCTTGTTACGTTGTTGTCGATAAGAATGTCAGCGTCCTTGAGAGCGTGGTACTTTGTACCAATCCTATACTTAGCAGTTGTTGTCTTTTTGAGCGCGCCGTTTACAACGTGCTTAACTGTAAGAGTTCCGTACTTAAACTTGTCGGAGAAGTCCTTGTAGCCGGAGGTCTCAACAAGAATAGCTGCTGAACGCGCCGGAGCGGAATATGAACCGGAGCAGGTTCCGAGGGAAGTAAGTCCTGCCTTCTTGTCGTTTGCAACGATTGTCCAGTTGCCCGGAACAGATACGGAAGCAGCCGACGAACCGGCGTTGAGGATTACCGCAACCTTGCCCCACTCGCTTGCCTTCTTGCTTGTCTTATTCTCAAGAGTATAAGCGATGCAGGAGTCGGACTTAATCATAGAGATAGCCGCGCCTGAGGTTGAGGAGTCGTCGTGGAACGGAGTATAAACTGTGCTGATCTGACGCAGACCCTTGTAGTAATCAACGGTCTCTTTATACTTGGTTACACGATCCCAGTGGAGCATATTAACATCGTCGTTAGAGTTGTAGGAGTTACGGGTACCCTTCTTGGTACGCGCAAACTCGTCGCCGGAGTTCATAAACTTGATACCCTGAGAGGTCATTACCAAAGCGCCGGCAACCTTGAGCTGTCCGAGGAGCGAAGCGTCGGTACCCTCTACCTTGCTCTTTACGCTGTTGTAGTTTGTCTGAGACTTTTTACCGTCCTCGGTGCCTGTCGTCTTACAGCCTGTGATTCTATCCCAGAGGATGTAGTTATCGTGGTTATCAATATAGTTTACGGTCTTGGTCTTATCGCTTGAATCAATGATATTACCCTTGATACCGCTTACTACTGTCGAAGCCTTTGAAGAAGTTCCGCTCAGCCAGCTTGTACCCTTACCCTTTGTATCTGTAAAGGCGTCTGCAAATTCCTCGGAGAATACGCCGAGTCCAACAGCGAGTCGGGACTTGTCGGTAGTAGCGCCGTTCTGTACAACAGAGTCGCCGCCTGTCCAAGGCTCACCGTACATAGGAAGCTTGGAGCTTACTGTGTTGAGCTTTGTGCGAGCCTGCTTGAGAGTTGTCGAGTCAATACAGCCCATAAGGTCAAAACGGAAGCCGTCGATGTGGTACTCTGTTGCCCAGTAATAGAGGGACTGGATAATAAAGTTTCTAACCATTCCGTTCTCTGTAGCGAGCTCGTTACCCTGGCCTGAACCGCCTGAGTACTGAGTTGCGCTGAACATTCTGTAGTAGTAGCCCGGAACTGTCTTTGTGAAGCAGGAAGCCTCGTAGCCTGCTGTATGGTTGTAAACAACGTCCATGATTACAGCGATTCCGCGGTCATGGAGAGCCTGAACCATCTGCTTAACCTCGTTGATACGAACGTTACCGTCGTAAGGATTAGAGGAATAAGCTCCGTCAGGAACGTTGTAGTTCTTAGGATTGTAACCCCAGTTACGAACCTCGGCGGAGTCGCCGTTGATTTCGTCAACCTGGTCATAATCAGCGAAAGGAAGAAGCTGAACAGCGTTGATGTTGTTCTCAACAAGATAGTCGATACAAGTTGAAACAGAGCCCTGCTTCTTATAGGTAGTACCGCCCTCGGTGAAGGCAAGGTAGTTACCCTGATTCTCTTCGCTTACGCCGGAATCCGGGTCAGCGGAGAAGTCACGCACGTGAAGCTCCCAGACGTTAGCTTCTGTGATGTTGTCGAACGTAACGTGCTTGTCGTCCTTCCAACCGTCAGGGTTGGTGGAGTTAAGGTCTACGATCATCGAACGGTCGCCGTTGGCGCCGACAGCCTTTGAGTAGATGTCCTGAGTCTCGTTTGTCTCAGTTGTACCTGCTGTGTTCTTGGCTGTGATGAGGTAGGTGTAATACTGGTTTTTGTGGTCGCCGGCAACGGTTGTTGACCAAACAGAGCTTGAGCCCTTTTTGAGGTCGTAGGTACCGATTACTCCGGCGCCGTTTTCACGGTCTGTACCGGTTTTGTAGAGCTTAACCTGGATTTTTGTCGCGGCAGGAGACCAAACCTTGAAGGTTGTGCCTGACGCGGTATAAGTAGCGCCGAGGTCAGATCCTGAATAAACCTGATCGGAGTACTTATTGAGGTTGTAGTAGCCTGCTCCCGTTGAGCTTTTGGAGGAATCCGCGGCGCTTGAACTGAAAACAGCCATTGAGCCGACGAGAACTACCGCCAATACGAGAGCGAGAATTCTACGCATTTTCATAAATATCAACTCCTAAATTCTGCAAAATGCATTATATCACTATTATCATACCAAATTAGCGCCCCGTCAATATTCTAATAAAGAATTATCACATATGCTATATACCAAAATTTCAGCCTCTTTTTTGTGCATTATGATGATTAAATTCTTAGTGAGACGATAAGTTTTTATTACCATTAATAATTTCAAACTTTGGATAAAAAATAAAAATTAATTCAATTATGTGAAAAGTATTGACATTTTAAGCTTTAGTGTGTATACTTATGTAAAAATAATTCACATTTTATAATGGAGGGATTATTATGACAAAGTACACCGTCATCAGTCCGCCCGACAAAACAAAGGGCTACGGACTGCTGATTACAAAAGAGAGGATTGTCGAGGATATTTCTCCGGTTTACGAGGTTGTCAAGCGGCTCGCCGACGAATGCAGCAAAGGCGGAGTCGAGCTTGAATTTTTTGACGATATACTGGACAGCTTTCTCTCCGATTTACAGACATTTTGATAGACAATCGAAAGCGGCTGTGGTATTATATCCTCGGTGATGATTATGATTTGTAACCTATGCCCGAGGATGTGCTCCGCCGAGAGAACGTCCGAACTCGGCAAGGGCTTCTGCGGACTTACATCCGAGCCGAAGGTCGCGAGGATTGCGCCGCATATGTGGGAGGAGCCGCCAATCAGCGGCGAAAAAGGCAGCGGAGCTGTGTTTTTCTCAGGGTGTACGCTGAGGTGCGCTTTCTGCCAGAATTACGAGATTTCCGCGGAGAACCGCGGCAGAACAATTACAACCGAAAGGCTCGCCGAAGAATTTAAGAGACTTGAACAAGCCGGAGTTCACAACATCAACCTCGTCTCCCCTACGCCTTACGTTGACTCGATTATCAGAGCTCTTGATATTTACCGCCCAAATATTCCGATTGTGTATAACTCGTCGGGCTATGAGCGCGTTGAGACGCTCAAAAGGCTGAGCGGATACATCGACATTTACCTCCCTGATTTCAAGTACAGCGACGACAGCCTCGCCGTGGAATACTCAAAGGCGCCGAGCTACGCGAAAACCGCCGTTGCCGCGATAAGAGAAATGCTCCGCCAGACGGGCGAAGCTGAATTTGACGAGCGCTCAATTATGAAAAAAGGTACGATTATCCGTCATCTTGTTCTGCCGAATCACACGAAGAACAGCATCGGCGTGCTCGATATTATAAAAGAAAACTTTCCCGACACGCTCGTAAGCCTGATGGGGCAGTATGTTCCGCACGGCGACATAAAAAAATATCCCAAGCTGCAACGCAGAATTACAGCGAGGGAGTACGAAAAGGTTAAGAATTATTTATTTGACCTCGACCTTGACGGCTTCGCTCAGGAGCTCAGCTCCGCGGACGAGAAGTATATTCCGCAGTGGGATTATTGACGCTTGTTATGGATATTTTATTATTACGAATCGGCAAAGTCAATGTACAAAACATTATAAAAGTATAAGATAAGGCAGGGATTAAACCCTGCCTTAGTCGTTTTATCAAATTACAGCCAATTGAGTGTATCGTTGTAAACGTTGATGTAATCCTGAGCCGAGCGGTCCCAGCTGTTGTCGCTCATCATTGCGCGCCACATCAGCTTGTGCCAGCCCTCGTTGTCCTGAATACCCCAGAGAGCGCGTCTTACTGCGCCCTGGAGGTCGGCTGTGTAGTAATTTGCGAAGGTGAAGCCGTTGCCGTAGCCGTCGGCTGAGTCGAATACGGAGTCCTTGAGTCCGCCTGTTTCGCGAACTACGGGGATTGTGCCGTAGCGGAGAGCAATCATCTGAGAAAGTCCGCAGGGCTCCATCTTGGACGGCATCAGGAAGATGTCAGCGCCGGAGTAAATCTTGCGCGCAAGCTCCGGAACGAAGCCGTGGCAGAAGCAGAGTCTGCCCGGATATTTCCACTGCATATCGCGGAAGAACTGCTCGTACTCCTCGTCGCCCGAGCCGAGGATAACAAACTGCATATTCTCGGTGTTCATAAGCTCCTCGAGTCCCATACGAACGAGGTCGAGACCCTTGTGCTCAACAAGGCGGGTAACCATAGCAACAATAGGAACATCCCATCTCTGCTCAAGGCACAGACGCTCCTGGAGCTTCTGCTTACAAACGCCCTTGCCGCTCATATCGTCCTTGGAGTAGTTGCAGTAGAGCTGGTAGTCGGTCTCCGGGTTGTAGCTTTCGAGGTCAATACCGTTCTTGATACCGCACAGCTTCCAGTGACGGAGGTTGAGCTCGTTGTAGAGACCGTAGCTGTACCACGGGTCGCGGATTTCG
>CADBTV010000083.1 GCA_902797655.1 uncultured Ruminococcus sp. | reverse complement strand
GTATTGCCCGCTCAGTTGCACGCTGCGCGCGCACGAGCGATGGCTATACGAAAGCGGACGCGCTGATTGCGCGCGCTTTCTTGCATAATTGTATTCTCTGAATGTATATGATATAATAAGGTTAAACACTTTTCGATTATTCGCATAGGCTGTTACTATGTGATACTCGGGGGAATAATTATGAATCAAAATCAAAATGCCAAGCCGGTTGTCACCGCCGTTTCGGTCGCAGGGATGATTTGCAATACACTGTTGACGCTGTTCAAGCTGATTGCGGGAATCGTGTCGCGTTCAGGCGCAATGATAAGCGACGCGGTTCATTCGGCTTCGGATGTTTTCAGCGGTATAATTGTAATCGTCGGGGCGCGTATCTCATCAAAAGCTTCCGATTCCGACCACCCGTACGGACACGAGCGGTTTGAATGTGTGGCTGAAATCGTACTCGCTGTTGTGCTTTTTATTGCCGGCGGAGGAATCGGCTGGAGCGCGGCGGAGTGCATTCTTAGCGGCAGATACGCAGAGATTAAGCCGGGAGGTAACGTCGCGCTGATTGCCGCCTCGGTGTCGATAATAGTAAAGGAAGCACTGTTTCGGTATACTATGGTGTATGCAAAGCGAGTAGATTCTCCGTCACTCAAAGCTGAAGCGTGGCACCACCGCAGCGACGCGCTGTCGTCAGTCGGAGCCTTGATTGGTATAGTCGGCGCGCGACTAGGATTCCCTGTGTTGGAGCCGATTGCAAGTATTGTAATCTGCCTGTTTATCATAAAGGTCGCTTACAGTATCTTCAAAGACGCGATTGACCGTATGGTTGACCGTTCCTGCGATGAGGAAGAGGAAAACAAAATTCGCGGCGTTGTTGCCGGCGTCGAAGGTGTCGAACGCATTGACTTGTTGCGTACCCGTATATTCGGCAACAAAATCTATGTCGATATTGAAATCGCGGTGAGCGATTCGCTCTCGGTTTCTGAGGGACACACAATTTCCGAACAGGTTCACGACGCAGTCGAGAGCCGTTTCCCAAAGGTTAAGCATGTTATGGTTCACGTTAATCCGAATAGTAAAGTATAAAATCAGGCTGCCGCACGTTTTGTGCGACAGCCTTGTTTGTTATGTCTGTTTACTTAACTGTTACTTTAAGACTCAGGCGTTTGCCGTTGACTGTGATGTTCAGTGTGGTTGAGCCTTTTTTCAGTCCTCGTATTCTGATAGTCTTTGCTGATTTTTTCGAGGTGATTCTCGCGGTTTTTGAGGAGCTGTAGATGTTGTCAAAGCCCTTGGCTTTTCCCTTAATCTTTACAGTTGCGGTTTTGCCCTTTGATACGGTTAAGGACTTTTTGCTGAGTCTCGGTGAGTTGGTGACTCTTACACTGAATGTGAGCGTGTTCTTACCGTTGGTAACAGTTACCTTGGCGGTACCCTTTTTAAGAGCAGTTACCTTTGAATCAGTAAGCCTGATGAGCTTATTGTTTTGCGTGCTATAGGTAAGTTTGTTTCCGCTGCCGTCTGTGGTGACGAGATTTGCGGACTTTCCTGCTTTCAGCGTGATGTCCCCGAGGTTAAGCTCCTTGAGCTCGTCTTTCTTTGACCGGTCAAGATCGCTGAGCTCGAAAACAAAGTTCTGAATCTCATCGGTATTTTCAACCGTAAAGCTTTGGGCAATTTCTTCGCCTGATTTTGAGATTGTGTAGCTTTCGTCGGAGTTGAGCTTGGCGTCAATTCGGTACGGCTCGCTCGTCTTGGTGAACGAAGCGACAACCCGGTTTGTTGTGTCCTTAATTTCGTAAACATCGCCCGACGCCTCTGAGCCGTCTGCGTCCTTTATTGAGAACGCGCATTTTATCAGACTCGGGTCAAGCTTAAACAGCAGCTTGTTGCAAACTATTCCGTTTACGCCCTTGTTGCGCAGCTGTTCAATCTGGACGTAGTCGTCGATTGCGTAGCTGATAACTCGTATTCCGTTGGTGTGCGCGTAGAGTACGAAGTCATCGGGCGGAAGCTGAGCCGCTTGATACCTGTACAAAATCGCGTTAATTCCAATGTTCTCTCTCTTTGCTTCGTCAACAAAGGCGCACAGCCCAGGTACATCGGTGATTCCGTTGCAGAGCTGACCCTTTGAGATGCTTTTGTCGAATGAGCGCAGGATTTCCCTGCTTGAGGTAATAAGCGTTACGCGGTTGATGAGCGCTCTTTCGCGGATGTATTTTTCCAGCATACGCGCCTGCTTGGGATTAAACGCGTGCTTAACGTGTAGGTAAATCATCTCAACGCTCGGGCTTTTTTCGATTATATCGAGCACTTCCTCGACTGTCGGAATGTATTGAGTCGGAAGCTTGCTTACGTTGCTTCCGCCGATAATCGGGAACTTTTTGCGGTTTTTAAGCGTTACAATCGATAAGTCGGAATCTACTCCGCACATCGCCTTCATATTGGTGTCGTGAAAAACAAAAATGTTTCCGTCGCCGCCGACGCGTATGTCACACTCTATTTGCTGGTATCCAAGGTCAACCGCCTTTTGAATCGCGGCGATTGTTCCGTGAGGCGCAAAGTCCATCGCGCCGCGGTGAGCTACATAGGTGGAGTTCTTTTTCTTTATATTGATATTAATTCTTTTGGTGGTCTTGCCGTAGGTTATGCTTACCGAGGACTTTCCGACCTTTTTGCCGGTTATGTATCCGTCATTGGAAATCTGCACAAGAGATTCGTCATCGCTTGCAAATTTACAGCTTTTATTTATATTGAGCGTTTTCGAATCTCCGCCGGAGTCGTACGTTCCTTTAACCTTGAGGTGGTATCTGCTGTTGATAGACAGGCTGAGCTTTTCCGGGAGCTCGCTGAGCTTTAAATCTTCAGGGGAGGCGCTCTGCGTGTTCATTACAAAAATGCCTGCGGCTATAATAATCAACAGTGCTATCGCTGCGGACGGCAGCAGTATTTTTTTCAATCATTTGCCTTCTTTCCAAAAATATCACAAATAACATTTTATTACAAGTTTCGACAACTGTCAAGAATCGTCTTTGGATATTGACAAAAAATTATAATGAGCTATAATTGAGAAAACCGGAGGTGAGTTTATGAACAAAAGAGAAACTGCCGTGAACTGCAAGCACAGCGGAATGAACTGTTGCCAGGCGGTTATTATGGCATATAGCGAGGAGCTCGGACTCAGCAAAGCCGAGGTGATGAAGCTCGGCGCGGCGTTCGGCGCCGGAATGGGATGTATGCAGGGCAACTGCGGCGCGCTTATCGGAGCCGGAATAGTTCTCGGGATGAAGGAGTACGGAAACGCTCCTGTCGGGCCCAAGGCGCGCAAGCTTATCACCGAATTTACCGAAATGTGCGGCTCGGACACCTGCATTGAACTCAAAGGCGTCTTAACCGGAAAGATGCTCTGCTCCTGCGATGACTGCGTAGGGAACGCGGTTGACATATTAGAAAGTATATAAAAACAGCCTTACGTTCTTTCTGACGTAAGGCTATTTTATGTCATTATTTCTTTTTGTATGACTATTTTATGTCATTATTACTTTTTGTATGACTTAATCTTCTTAACCTTGCTCCAGTCTGAATAAATCTTTTTTTCGTTTACTGTTTTGTACGAGCGCAGTCTGAAGTAATAAGCCTTTGTCTTTTTGAGCTTCTTTATTTTGACTGAGGTCTTTTTTACTGACTTCTTGGTCGTTTTCTTTAGGCTCTTTGTCTTGCCGTAAACAAGCTCGTAGCCGGTTACTTTTCCGGAAACCTTCTTCCAGCTTATTGTCGCGGTTTTCTTGGCGCGCTTTACCTTTGCCGACGGAGTCTTTGGAACGATTTTAAACGTTGCGGAAGCAACCGGAGAGGTAATGCCCTTGCAGTATAATACAACGGTGTAGGTTCCGATTTCTTTCCTTCCGGCAGGGTACTTGACGTTGAGGATGCCGGAGTCGAACTTGTCGCCGCCTGTGTATTTGATTGTCGCGGCAGGAGTAACGGCCTTGCCGGTGTATACGAATTTTGTGCCGTTAAGGCTGAGCGAGAGCTTTTTGGTGTTTATCGTCTGCGCAGGAGCCTCTGTCGCAGGTTGAGTCGCCGGAGCTTCTGTTGCCGGCTGAGAGTCGAGGTTGACTTCCTCTACCGGAGAGGCGGACATCTCCTTGGAGAGCCACGCCGCGCGGCTTATCATCCAGTCGCGGCAGTAATTGAACATTCCCTCAAAGTCGTTGTTGTATTTTGTTGCGACAGTGTGGTAATAATACTTGTTCTCCGCACTGTCATACTTTGCAGGATAGAGGGTTGAGTGGTCGCTGATCCAGCTTCCTGTGTTCAACAGCCAACCGGAGGTGTAGTTCATTCCGGCGCTGTCCTTGATAAGGTTGTAGTAAGCGTCGGCGGTGTAGAGCTCGGAGTTGATTTCCTCGCTGAAGCTGTCGCCTGCGAAGTGGGCGATAGCAGGTACAAACTTTTCAAACCAGATTGTTTTTGAAAGACTGAGTATATTAGCATTCTGGGCAAGGCGTCCGATAATGTTGGAGGATGTTTTCTGCCTTGCTGACTTGCCTTTGTACTGGCACCACCAACCGGTGAACTCAGTGTAGTCGGTAACGCCTGCGCTTTTGAGGTCACCCTCAACGCCTACCGCGTTTCCGAGAGAGTTGTCGTAATCCCACACCGGCGAAGCGAAGAACTTGTATTCTCCGTTCGCGTCCTTTTTGTATGTGAAGAACAGGCTCGATACTCCCGAATCCCAGTTTTTGCCGAGCTCGTTGATTAAGTACATCTTTGCGAGCGAATCAACGTCGGCATACGGGGTGAGGTCGGCTGTTCTGCTCTGGGTAGCCTTGTAGAAAGCGTCGAATTTAGTCTTGACATAATTCTTGACCTCTTCGTAACCCGGGTCGCCCTCCTCGAGTTCTGGAGCCTTGATTGTAATCTTGGTGCGGTTGGAGAGGGTAACGAAGTAATCCTCACCCTCCTGCGCGCTTGCGTCAACCTCGCACACGAACGGGAAGTCCTCGTTCACCTTGCCCTCTGAGTCAAGGTAGTCGTCCTCCTCAAAATCAGGGATGAGGGTGTTCTTGCCGACTTCGACCTTTTCACACATCTGGTAGGAACCGAGGTATTTGCCGTTTGAGTAAAAATCAACGTAACGTGAATCGGACGCGTAAGGCATTCCGACTGCGTCGGAAAGGTCGTAGAGGATTCTGTTGCGCGAAAGGGAATCATCCTGGTAGTTTGCGAGGATTGAGTATTTTTTGCCGGAAGCCATACCTGCAATTGATACCTTTGAATCGTAGGTGATGTTGTAGGCTTTCTTCGGCTTGCTCCAGGTTGTGTTTCCTCTGCCCTTGATTTTCTTGATCGGGGTGTTGTCGATTTTACCGTCGGGGGTTACAATCGCGCCTGTCGCCTTTGCAGAGTTGCTCTTTGTCTTGTTAAGGTGAGTCATAAGGTCGTTGCCCTCGCCGTCGGCGTCGCTGTTGTTGACGTAGATTGCCGCCTCGGCGTGTGACTTTGCGAAGATAAGCGTGAGTTTCGCGTCTTTGGCGGTTACGTTGTATGTAGTATTTGTTTTGTAATCAAAGCGTACGCATTCGCCCTGAGTGATAGTTGTATCGCCGAGCTTCACGGAATACGGAAAGGCGTTGTAGATGTCTACCTTACTTTCGTCCGCGGAAGTGGGGAGGAAGAAATACATCAGCGAAGCGTCAATTTGCTCGTCGCCCTCGTAGGTTTCGCTCTGCCATTTTACCCACGCTTCTCCGTCATCAGACGAGAGCACAGCGTGCGCGTAAAGCGCTGGTTCGGTTGTGAATCCTGTAGGAGCCGACGCGGAGTCCTCGGCACTTACCGGAGCCGCAGCGAATACCGAAATCAGCATTAATACAGAAATGATTATACACGTTAACTTCTTCATGATAAACCTCCTTGTATTATAGAGTAGTAATTAGTACAGTCCCTCTTGAAGGACTGTATGCTATACTGTTAGGGATGCTGTGGATTGGTGTGC
>CADBTV010000082.1 GCA_902797655.1 uncultured Ruminococcus sp. | reverse complement strand
GATTACTTGCTTTTTCTGAAAGATTAACAGCTAAGTTGTAGTCAGTGTCGCCGTCGGTGTTCAATTCGATTTTTCCTTTTGCGATTAGCTCAGAATCTTCCTTGAATTGAAACTGGAAACCGTAAAGTCGCTTGTGCACGAATAGGCACAGCGCAGCTTTTTCAAAGATCAACTCATAATCAGAAGCAAGAGGAGGACAGCCGACAGCAAATCTTTTGTTTTCAGCCGCCCATTCTCTTAAATACGTGTCAGCTTTAAGGTCTAACAACAGCTTATACTTCATACACGAGCCTCGTCCGCGACCGGCAAAGACTCATTATCGCTAACGAAAGCGGAGCAGAAGAGAGAAGCAGTCGGATTGTCGGCGAGCTGATAGATTTTAAATTCCGGGTGTTCCTTAGTGAAGGCATTGAGAACCTCGTGACACTCCTGAGTCTTGAGGTGTTTTACTCCAACGTTCAGAGCTGCCCTGCGGAGCATTACAGCGTGGTAGTCGTTTGTGAGCTTTGTGAGTTCATCCAAAATCATAACTTTTGTGTTTGTCATATTAATCAACCTTTCTTTCGGGATTCCCTTTCCCTTCTGTGATTATATTATACTAATTTAATTTAGTATTGTCAATAGGTTTTTAAAAAATTTTTTAAAAATTTTTTTGTGAAAATAGAAGGTGTACCTTGAATAGTGATAGCTTTTAATGTTATAATATCTAAAGCATCATAAAAAAGCATAAGTGCATTTAGACTGAGAGATAGGATTTAATCACCTTTAACAATTAGTATTGCCACAATATTGCCACAAAAGGAAGTCAAGCAAGTGTTTATGCGGATTTTAGCTAAAAAGTCAAAGGTTCAAGTCCTGTCACCTCGACCATAATAATGGATACCCAACGGGTATCCATTATTTTTGTATTAGAGATGGTGACAGGGCTTGAACAGCCATTAAAAAGAGATACCCATCAGGGTGTCTCTTTTCGTTTACAAAAATTGTGATAAATACTGTAAAACAAAGGTCAAATTATAATTTCATCATATTTTCCGAATACTATATATATTGACATAATAAATTCTATTTATTAAAATGAAACCGGGTGATGATATGAACAAAAGACGACTGGGATATACCCTTCTCACCGTTTTGATGATACTGAGCGTAATCTTCGTAAGCCTTCCGGCTTCGGTTAACGCCGCCGCAAAATTCAAGATTCCTGCTTCACTGACTATTACCAACAAAAGCGTTTACAAATTTGATTTAAACGGCTACGCTCCAAAGTCAATAAAATGGTCAAGCAGTGATAAGTCGATTGTTTTCGTCACCAAGAAAGGCAAGCTCACAGCAAAAACGCCGGGCAAAGCCATAATCACCGCGACTATAGACGGCAAAAAATACACCTGCAAGATAAAGGTAAAAACTCTCAGAATTGCTCATCGCGGCTATTCGAGCGTTTATCCGGAGAAAACAATCGAAGCGTTCAAGGGAGCTGTCAAGAACGGTTTTGACGGTATTGAGTGCGATATATGGGAATCCAAAAACGGCGACCTGATGATTAGCCATGACCCCACAGTAAAACGAACAACCGGCAAAAACAAATATATCTGGCAGATTAACAAATCAAACAGAGCCAAATACCCGATTATTCACGCTAATGGAATAAAAAACTACAAGGGCAAAAAGCTGCTCATCCCTACCATGCAGGAAACCGCTAAATTCATCGCGAAGTACAAATGCCGGCTTATGCTTCATATCAAAACAAAGGGCTCGCTCGGCTACAAGCTGAGCTCCGGTGGAATAAAAAAGATTATCAAGATAATCAAAAAGTACAAAATCACGTCAAAAACCACAATCTTCACCCGTAACAAAACTATCCTCTCAAAGTTTTTTGGCAGTAAAATCAAGCTTGGCGCTATCACCACTCCCGACTCAAAGCTTAATCTCAAACAGGACTTTAAATGGTGCATGCTCAACAAGGTTGACAACCTCGTAATACTCAGCGTTGACAACTTCAAAAAGTTCTACTCCGTAAAGCAAGTCAAAAAGCTCAGCGACAAATACTCGGTTGATTTTGGAATTTACACCACCAACACCTTCAAGGAATTTGAAGCGATTCAAAACTACGGAGCGCTGTTCTCGATGTCGGACTACTACCTTGACAAAGCATAAGCGGGCGGTAATTTTCCGAATAAGAAACAAAGATTAATTTTTGGTAACATTGTACAGTTTATTGGATACAAATTTGTATATATAAACAATATCTTGTTACTTGCAAATCACAATATGTTGTGCTATAATAATAATTGCTCCACTAAATGGAGATATTTGGTATATGAAATTGTGTTTTATGTTCGATAAAAGAAAAATAAAAGTTTTGAAAGGAAGGTTAACCAATGGACATCAAGGTTATCGGCGGAGAATTATCCAAAAAAGAAATTGACACTTACATCATGCAGATTAAAGAAGCTAACCCCGACAAGGAGTTCAAGACCTTTACATTCACTGTAGACGGCGAGTATGTTGACGTTAACTACACTTACGACAACGTTCCGTTCGAGAGAATCAGAAGAATCACAGGCTACCTCGTCGGTACTCTCGACCGCTTCAACAACGCTAAGCGCGCTGAGGTTGAGGACAGAGTAAAGCACGGAATCTCTGAGTGCTCATGCTCTCTTGAGGATATTGCTTGAAATTGACAAAGACTTAAGACCGCTTCGGCGGTCTTTTCTTTTTCTTGACATATTGCGACAATGCGTATATAATAGAAAGTACTTATCAAGAGCGACTGAGGGGCAGGCCCTTTGACGTCCGGCAACCTGCAAGAGCAAGGTGCCAATTCCTGCGGTATAACCGAAAGATGAGTGTTTTGACTATTCGCTGTTCGGTTGAACAGCTTTTTTTGTTTTTAGAATAAAAGGAGTATTTTTATGGCAAAGTTTTTATTTACATCCGAGTCCGTTACCGAGGGACATCCCGACAAAATCTGCGACCAGATTTCGGACGCGGTTCTCGACGCGATTCTTGAACAAGACAAAAACGCCCACGTTGCCTGCGAGACTACTGCCACAACCGGTATGGTGCACGTTATGGGCGAGATTTCGACCGATTGCTACGTTGACATCCAGGCAATCGCCAGAAAGGTTATCGACGACATAGGTTACGACAATCAGGAGTGCGGATTTAACGGCAACACCTGCGCTGTGCTGACTTCAATCGACTCCCAGAGCGCCGATATTGCGATGGGCGTTAACGAAAGCTTTGAGCACAAGGACGGCGAAAGCGACGACGACAACCTCATCGGCGCAGGCGACCAGGGTATGATGTTCGGCTACGCTTGTGACGAAACCGCGGAGCTTATGCCGCTTCCGATTTCGCTCGCGCACAAGCTCTCGAAAAAACTCACCGAGGTCAGAAAGGACGGCACACTCCCCTATCTTCGCCCCGACGGCAAAACTCAGGTGACAATCGAATATGACGGCGACAGCGCGCTGAGAGTCGATACAGTGGTTGTATCTACTCAGCACGACGACTACGTTAGCCTTGCGCAGATTCGCAGCGATATTACCGAGCACGTAATCAAGCCGGTAATCCCCGAAAATCTCTACAAGGACACCAAGGTGTTCGTAAACCCGACCGGCAGATTCGTAATCGGCGGTCCTGTCGGAGATTCGGGACTGACGGGCAGAAAGATTATTGTTGACACCTACGGCGGATTCTCACGCCACGGCGGCGGAGCGTTCAGCGGCAAGGACCCGACAAAGGTTGACCGCAGCGCGGCTTACTACGCAAGATACATCGCGAAGAACATCGTAGCCGCAAAGCTTGCCAAAAAGTGCGAGGTTCAGCTTGCGTACGCAATCGGAGTAGCAAAGCCGGTTTCAGTAATGGTTGACACCTTCGGCACCGGCGCGTACAGCGACGAAAAGCTCTCCGAGGCTGTCAAAAAGATTTTCGACCCGAGACCAAAGTCGATTATCAGGGAGCTTGACCTCACCAACACAAAGTACCTGCCGCTCGCGTCCTACGGACATATGGGCAGAGAAGAACTCGGAGTTAAGTGGGAAAGCACCGACAGAGTTGAAGAAATGAAAAACTATTTTGTATAACGAAAGGCTGACCCGAGGGTCAGCCTTTTTCAGCTTAGTCCAAATGAAATTGAGATTGCGTTGTCAACCTTATTCATCGAGCTTTCATCAATTGAGCCCATACGCTCTTTGAGACGTTGCTTGTCAATGGTTCTGATTTGCTCCAAAAGGACTACGCTGTCCTTTTGGAGACCGCAGTCGTCAGCGTGAATCGGGATGTGGGTCGGCAGGTTAGCCTTTGACTGGCGGCTGGTAATCGCCGCCGCGATGACTGTCGGGCTGTAGCGGTTGCCGACGTTGTTCTGGACTATAAGTACGGGTCTGACTCCTCCCTGTTCAGAGCCTACCACCGGAGAAAGATCCGCAAAGTAAATGTCGCCGCGTTTTATGCTCAAGAGAATTACCTCCGAAAATATTAATGTACTAGTATTTTTGACCTTAAAAGGAATTTTATACTGTTAATATAATATTTTCGGAGATTGCGATGGTGACAGGCTCAGGAGAATTTTGCCGATAACGAAACCGAGTCCGCTTTGAGAGTGAGGATTTTGCCGGTTTTAAGCTCGGTTTTTATAGTAAAAGCTCCGCTTTCCGATTCGCCTTTATATTCTGCAAAAGAATTATAAGTGCTGCTAAGCGTGTATTTTTTGTTATATAAACGCGAGAAAACGTTGTACACCGCCTGAGCAAAGGCAGAATTCGGCAGGTAATTGTCCTCGGCGTCAACGTTCATATTGCGGCACTTCATACGAAACTTGCCGTCCTTGTAGGAGTAAACCACCTCGCCGGTATCATTCGGATTGACTGCAAGGGTCAGCATATGGCGTTTATCGGAAACGATTGAGCCGCTGAGCTTTTCTCCGTTATAGGTCGCTTTAATTCCGCAAGAGAAATTTAGCTCAGGCTCCGCGGGCTTAACGCTACACGCAGAAAACAGAAATGTTATCAGGCACAAAAAAATAAGCAAAGGCTTTTTCATCAAATCACCTCTGCTTATTATATGATATGTTTGAGCTTAAAATAACCGCTTGAACGCTTCGGGCAGGCAGTCGATAATATCGGTCGGCAGCATTGAAATCTCGCCGAATTTCTCAGCCGCAATATCACCGGCAAGGGCGTGGATAAAAACTCCTGCCGCGGCGCTTTTGAAAGCGTTCCTGCTCTGAGCGGTGAGCGACGCGATAATTCCGGCAAGCACGTCGCCGGAGCCGCCGACAGCCATTCCCGGATTGCCGAGCTCCTCATTGAAAAGCACATCTCCGTTCGGGTGGGCTACAATCGTCTTGCTGCCTTTGAGAACAACAATCACGTTGTTGCGCTTTGCAAAGGTTGACGCGAGCTGTTCGCGCTTGTTTTTGAGCATTTCGGGATAACAGCCGAGCAGCCTTGCGAACTCTCTGTCGTGAGGAGTGAGCACAACCTCGCTTTTAGCCGCTTTTAGAACGGAAATATCCTCCGCAATGATGTTAAGAGCGTCGGCGTCAAAAATCAAAGGAGCCTCGCTGTACCTTATCAAATTGCGTACAACCGCGCGTGAATCGTCGCTGATTCCGAGTCCGCAGCCGCAGAGCACAGCCGAGGTGTATTTGAGATTTTTTTCAACGTCAAGGTCGCTAATTTTCTTTAAGGGAATAAAAACCGCTTCCGGAACCGCTCCGGCAATAATAGGATAGATATAAACCGGCACGCAAAGCTTCAGAAGTCCGGCTCCGCTCCTGAGCGCGGACCTCGAGGACATTACCGCAGCTCCTGCCATTCCGTAGCTTCCGCAGACAGAAAGCAAGGTTCCGACGGTTGTTTTGTCGGCATTGCGCGGACGCTTTTTTACTACTTCTTTTACTATATTCTTATCAATCGGACAAATCATTTTTTCTCTCTGTTATAAAAAAGCTTTAGTACAATATCCTTGTTGAGATAAGGCTTCATAGCGTTGAGCACTTTCTCGTTCGGGCAGAAAAGTATTCCGCAAATTCCCCTCGCAGGATGGCGGTAGACGGCGTAGAAATTGTTTTCGTCATCGCGCTCGTCAGCCGGAGTGACTGTCATTTTCTGGAAATAGTACTTTTTGTAGTCAAACTCAGCCGCGCGCTCGAGCTTTTCAAAGGTTCTGACGTCAACCTTCAAGAGCTCCTTGCGCTTGCGCTTGGCGATAATCTTGCTGATAACAAGGGTATCCTGCACCATCTGATACTCAAACTCAACGTTCTGGTGCGAGCGAACAAACCAGATAAGCCAAATCCCGAAGAACAAGACAAACAGAGCGATGTAAATAAAATACGCGAGAATCAAATGCTGAGTCGCGAGCACTACAAAGGTCAGCGGAATCGCGATTACCATAAGAATAACTATGATAAAAATGAACCTGTCCTTAAATGTGCGTTTCTTTTTGACAAGCTGTTCTATAAAAATATCGTTCATAATGAAGCTCCTTTTGCAAAACTATTAATTATCATACCATATACGGTGAAAATTTTCAATAAAGGTCTTGCAAATTTTAAAATTAGGTGCTAAAATAACTCTTGATAACGCAATGACGAAGAAAGTAGTATCTCGCAAGGTTTTGCAAAGAGACCTCTGCCGCGGCTGAAAGCGGAGGCATTACCTGAGGTATGAAGTTCTCTTCCGAGCGGCAGGGCTGAACCGACAGTAGGCTCTGACGGCAGACCCCGTTACAGGTCACAAAAGTGTTTGCTTTTGCAAGAATAAGGGTGGTACCGCGGATTATTATTCGTCCCTGTGAGAAGTCTCTCGCAGGGACTTTTTATATGATTTTATCGGAGGTAAATTATGGACAGCAAAATCACAGGTCTTAAAGCCAAGCTCGAAGAAGAACTCTCGGGCATCAAGAACCTCGTTGACCTTGACAAAGTACGAGTTTCGTATCTCGGCAAAAAGGGCAGCATCACCGGTCTGATGAAGGCTATGAAGGACTTAACCAACGAACAGCGCAAGGAGTTCGGAAAGAACGTAAACGAGCTCAAAGCAGGCGCGGCAAAGTTGATTGAAGAAAAAACAGCAGAACTAAAGGAGATGGAGATTCAGGCTGAAATCGAGTCGATGCCTGACTTTGACATCACAACACCGGTTGACCTCACAAGAGGCTCATACCACCCGATTACGCTTGTACAGCGCCAGTGCGAGACTGTGTTCAAGTCGATGGGCTTTACGGTTGAGGATTACAGCGAGGTAGTCACCGACTACGAGTGCTTTGAGTCGGTCAACATCCCGAAGCACCACCCGGCGCGCGATATGCAGGACACTTATTATCTTGAAAACGGTCAGCTTCTTAAATCGCAGACCTCGGCTGCTCAGAACGCAATCCTCAAAAAGTACAGCAAGAACCTTATCGAGAACAACGTTCCGATTAAGGCTATCTTCCCCGGCCGCTGCTTCCGTAACGAAGCGACAGACGCCAGCCACGAGAACACCTTCTTCCAGATGGAGGGCGTTATGGTTGACAAGGACATCAACATCTCCAACCTTATCTACTTTATGAAAACAATGCTTTCCGAGGTGTTCCGCAAGGACATCAAGGTAAGACTTCGTCCGGGCTTCTTCCCGTTCGTTGAACCGGGCTTTGAGCTCGACATCAACTGCCTTATCTGCGGCGGAGACGGCTGCGCAAGCTGCGGTCACAGCGGATGGCTGGAGCTTTGCCCCTGCGGTATGATTCACCCCGAGGTTCTCAAAGAGGGCGGAATCGATCCCGAGGAGTACACCGGCTTTGCGTTCGGACTCGGACTCACCCGACTCGCAATGATGAAATACGGAATTAAAGATATACGCGACCTGAACAGCGGAAGTCTGAAGGCTCTCTCGCAGTTCACGGACGACGATGAATAAGGGAGGTTTGAATTATGTTTTTATCAATGAACTGGATTTCCGACTTTGTTGACTTCAGCGGACTTGATAAGGTTGAGCTTATTCATCAGTTCTCCCTCTCCACTGCCGAGGTTGAAAACGAAATCTTCTATAAAGGCAAGGAGCTCTCGGGCGTAGTTGTCGCCGAAATCAAGTCGATTCTCGACCACCCTGAGAGCAAAAAGCTCCACCTGCTCAAGGTTGACGCCGGCGAGGAGGAGCTCACAGACGTAGTTTGCGGCGCTCCGAACGTAAGAGTAGGAATGAAAACCGCATTCGCCAAGGTCGGCGCTCAAATCGGCGAGATTACGATTACACCGAGGAAGCTTGCAGGCTACGACTCGTTCGGTATGTGCTGCAGTGAAGCCGAAATCGGAATCAGCGACGACAACTCCGGCATTATGGAAATCACCGACGACGTTGCAAACGGCACAGACTTAAAGGACATCTACGAGATTGACGATATTGTTTTTGAGGTTGACAACAAGTCCCTCACCAACCGCCCCGACCTTTGGGGTCATTACGGAATCGCGCGCGAGTTCGCTTCTCTCGCAGGCAGAGAGCTCAAACCGCTCGAGCTCGAGGATTTAAGCGCGTATGACAGTCTTGACAAGGTTGACCTCAAAATTGAGGACAAGCTTTGCTACCGTTATTCCTGCTTGCAGTTTGAGAACATCAAGAGAAACACAAGCCCGGTAAATATGCGAATCCGCCTGTTCTACTGCGGAATGAGAGCGATTAACTTCCTCGCGGATTTAACCAACTACCTTATGCTCGAAATGGGTCAGCCGATGCACGCTTTCGACTCGCGCAAGGTCGGCGCAATCAGAGTAAAGAGGTTCGACAAGCCGTTCAAGTTTGAGACTCTCGACGGCGTTGAGAGAAACATTGACGAGAACACTCTGATGATCTGCAACGGCGATATTCCGGTTGCGATTGCCGGTATTATGGGCGGTCTTGACAGTGAAATCGTCGAGGACACCACCACCCTCACCCTTGAATCAGCAACCTTTGACGCGGCTTCAATCAGAAAGTCAACCGTTCGTCTTGCACACAGAACCGACGCTTCTATGCGCTACGAGAAGTCACTCGACCCGGAGATGACCGTTACCGCTGTGGCAAGATTTGTAAAGCTGCTCAGAGAGTACGACCCTGAGGTCAGGGTTGTATCCGCGCTAACCGACGAATATGCTTTCAAGTACGACACAGTAACGCTCGACTTTGACAAGAGCTTTGTTGACAAATACACCGGTATCGAGATTTCAAACGACGAGATTGTAAAGACTCTCACCTCTCTCGGCTTCAAGGTCAAGCTCAGCGGCGACAGCTTCTCGGTAATTGTTCCGAGCTGGAGAGCTACCAAGGACGTTACAATCAAGGCGGACATAATCGAGGAAATCACCCGTATTTACGGCTACGATAACTTTGACGTAAACACAACGCGTTCTCCCCTCTACCCCGTCAGAATGGACGAGATTAAGAACGACGAGGAGAAGATTAAGGATATGCTCGTCAAGAGATACAACCTCCACGAGCTCCACTCCTACGTTTGGGCTTACGCCGACGAACAGAAGGCACTCGGAATGGAGGTTGAGCCGAATATCAAGCTCAACGGCGCTACAAACCCCAACATCGAGACAATCAGAAAGAGCATTATCCCGACTCAGCTTTGCCAGGTTAAGACCAATGTGGGCTATTCGGCTGATTTCGGAATCTTTGAGATCGGCAGAGTTGTCGAGGGCGTTGACGAGAACAACCTCTGCATTGAGCGCAAGAAGCTCGCCCTTACTCTGTACAGCAAGACTAAGGGTATGAAGAATCTCTACTTCGAGCTGCGCGACATTCTCGCTACAATCACCGACGACATAAAGCACAAGGCTCTAACGTTTAAGCCAAAGGAAGCCGAGCACAGCTACGAGCACCCGGTAAACCTCTACGAGATTATTCTCGACGGTAAGACTCTCGGTGAAATCGGAATTGTGCATCCTGTAGTTTCCAAGAAGATTGACAAAAAGGCCGACATTGTGTTCGCTGAAATTGATATGGAAACCTTCGCGAGCGTAGAGAACGCGTCCATCACCTACAGCGAGCCGTCAAAGTTTCCGCCGATGACTTATGACCTCAGCGTTGAGCTTCCGGACAAGACCTTCTACGCAGACCTGATGGTATGCTGGAATGAAGTTGACACCGACCTCTTAAAGGGCACAAGGATTGTAGATACCTACGACACCGACACAATCCACAGCGTCACAATCCGCTTTGAGTTCGGCTCCAACGAGAGAACTCTCGAATCCTCAGAGGTTCAGTCGATTATGGATAAAATTATTGAGAATCTAAGCAAGATTAACGTTAAGTTAAGAGGCTAAATAAAAGGGCAGTCCGGCTGCCCTTTACTTTCTGCTCGAATAAAACAACGTAAGGCTTCGGACAACGCATTGTCGGGAATTAAAGGCTTGGTTTATATCCACCCTGTCTACTCGAATTAAAACAACGTTAAATCTCGGGATAACGCATTGTCGGGAATTAACGGTTGGTTTATATCCACCCTATCTACTCGAATTAAAACACTTGACTATCAGGGAAAACTGTGTTATCATAATTGTGAATTAGAATTTTGAAACGGAGGTGTTTCCATGTTAGACAAGACAATGATTTTCTCTCTTGACGACAGCAAGGAGGATCAGATTAAGCTCACGCTCAATACTGTTTACCGCGCTTTAGAGGAAAAGGGCTACAACCCTATCAACCAGATTGTCGGCTATATTCTCTCCGAGGACCCGACCTACATCACAACCTACAACAACGCGCGCAACCTTATCAGCCGTATTGACCGCGACGATTTGCTGGAAGCACTTGTAAAATCTTATCTCAATCTTAAATAACGAAAGGATGATTCCGTTGGCAGAGAAGCAAAAGTTCCCTACCTACAAGGGCAGACCGCTTGTACGCTGCGGCGATGAATTATATTACGGCAATATGGATGAGGAGTATGTTATCCACCTTATCATCAAGAGTAAACGCGAGGTTAACGGCGTTGAAGTTGCCGACAAGGTTGCCGTTCAGCTTATGGCGACAGACCCGGGGCTTTCTCCGAGACGCCAGCTCGTAAAGTCAAGCGAAAAGCAGGGACTCTTCGTAGCAATGGACGTTGGCGACGCGTGGCTCCAGAGAGCCCTCGCCCACAAGATATAACAAATTTAACCGCCTGAGGGCGGTTTTTTGTTTGTCAGTTTTTGTCGTCTGATGTTATAAATATTGACCATTTAATAATATGGTGGTATAATTTGTTTATTATACTATGAGAGGTGCAAATATGAAAAGATTAATTTCAACATTTATCGCTATTGCGGTATTAATCTCAATCGCGGTTCCTGTAAGCGTCAGCGCGGCAACCGCAAAGCCTACAGAATTAAAGCAGGCTAAAGCCGGCGAGAACTCAGTTGATTTCAGCTGGTCTCCCGTATTCGGCAAGGACGTTAAGTACGAAATCCAGATGGGCAACACAAATGAGGATTTCACAACTGTAAGGGGTACCGACGACTGGTACAGCGACGAAACGCACTACGAGGCTTCAAACCTTGTTCCCGGCAAAACATACTACGCAAGAGTCAGAGCCTTTGCCGACAACGCGTACAGCGATTGGTCAGACGCGATAGAGCTCGTCACAGTTCCAAAGGCTGTAACAGGCTTCGTCTAGATCGACTGCTCCGCAACCTCCGCTTCGTTTAAGTGGAACCCCTCAGAAGGCGCAACCTCGTACAGAGTTATCGAAAAAATCAACGGTTCCGAAAAGGTGCTCGCCACAGTCACCGGCACAAGCTGCACAATCAAGGGACTCAAAAACACAACTCAGTCCCAAGAGCCTTTTTACGTTATTCCGGTAAGACAGAGCGCAACCTACTCGGCGTACGTTACCAATCCGTATATGTGGGATGTTGAGGAAATCAACGGCTACGACATCAAGCTCACACCAAAGCAGATGAACCCTCCGACAGTATCGGCGCTGTACACAGCAATCAACATCTGCGATTTCTCAACTCAGCATGTTCCCTACTCCGACGACGTTCAGTTCGAGGTGCTCAACGCGAAAGGCAAGAAGGTCTACTCCGGCATAAGCTCCTCCCCCAGCATCAGCGGAACCCACGGCAGCGAGTTTTACAGCATAAGGGTAAGAGCCTTATCCAAGCTCGGAAACGGCGTCACAAGATACGGCGCATGGTCAGGCAAAAGGTACTTCGGCTACAACCTCGATTTATCCGCCAAGAAGGTCTCCAAGAAAAAGGCAATCAAAGCCAACTGGAAGAAATTCAAGGGAGCCGGAGATTATGTCGTATCAATTTCGACAAGCGAAAAGGGCGGCTTCAAAAAGGTTAAAATTACAAAGAAAACTACGCTCAAAATCAAAAAGTACGGTAAGAAAAAACTCAAAAAGAAGAAAGCCTACTACGTCAAGGTTGTCGCGAGAAAGAAGCTCGGCAAGAAGGTCGCAGCCACTGCCTCGACAACTTACAAGGTACAGTAAGAAAGCGCGCTTTGCGCGCATTTCGCTTAAAGTAAAAACAAGGGACTGCAATTTGCAGTCCCTCTGATTTTTGTATATGAAATTATTCAAATACAAACTCGCCGTCCTTAAAGTCGCATGTGACGGAGGTGTTCTTTTTGACTGAGCCGTCGAGGATTTTCTCGGAGATAGCGTCCTCGATTTTGCTCGTGATTGCCCTGCGCAGCGGTCTTGCTCCGTAGGTTTCGTCGAAGCCTGCGTCGGATATTGCGGTAATCGCTTCGTCGGTGAAGCTGATGTCGATGTCGAGCTGACGAATACGCTTGCTGAGGTTATCGAGCATTTTTGCCGCGATTTCCTTAATCTCAGGCTGGGTGAGCTTGTTGAACACAATAATGTCATCGATTCTGTTGAGGAACTCGGGGCGGAAGGTGTTTTTGAGCTCGCCCATAACAATCTCGCGGATGTCCTCTTTTTTGTCCTCGTCGCTCTCACCCTTAAAGCCGAGGCTCTGCTGGCGGTCGGTAATCAGCCTTGCGCCGACGTTCGAGGTCATAATGATGATTGTGTTTTTGAAGTCCACAGTCCTGCCCTGCGAGTCGGTAAGGCGTCCGTCGTCAAGAATCTGGAGCAGGGTGTTAAACACGTCGGGGTGAGCCTTTTCGATCTCATCAAAGAGGATTACCGAATACGGCTTTCTGCGAACCTGCTCGGTAAAGTGGCTTCCCTCGTCAAAGCCGACGTAGCCCGGAGGCGAGCCGATGAGCTTAGAAACCGTGTGCTTCTCCATAAACTCGGACATATCGAGCCTGATCATAGCGTTTTCGTCGCCGAACATAGCCTGCGCCAGAGCCTTGCAGAGCTCGGTTTTGCCGACGCCTGTAGGACCTAAGAAGATGAACGAGCCTATCGGACGGTTCGGGTCCTTGAGCCCTACCCTGCCGCGGCGGATAGCCTTGGCGACAGCGCTGACGGCTTCGTCCTGACCGACAACGCGGTCGTGAAGAATCTGCTCCATTCTGAGGAGACGGTCACTTTCCTCCTCGGTGAGCTGAACTACCGGAATTCCCGTCCACTGGGATACAATCTGCGCGATGTTCTCGGGAGTTACCTCGCCCGAAGCGGAGTTCTGGCTTTCCTGCCACTTCTGCTTTTCCTTGTCGAGCTGAGCTTGGAGCGTCTTTTGTTCGTCACGGATTTTAGCCGCGCGCTCAAATTCCTGTTCGTTTACCGCGCTTGCCTTTTCGGAGTCGAGCTTTTTGATTCTTTCCTCAAGCTCCTTTAGGCTGTCCGGAGCCGTGAGGCTTTGGAGCCTTACACGGGACGCCGCCTCGTCTACAAGGTCAATCGCCTTATCAGGCAGGAAGCGGTCGGCGATGTATCTTGACGAAAGATTAACCGCAGCCTTGATAGCTTCGTCGGAAATCTTAACCTTGTGGTGAGCTTCGTAGCGGTCGCGCAGACCCTGAAGAATCTGCACAGCCTCGTCCTCGCTCGGCTCGCCGATGTTAACGGGCTGGAATCTTCTTTCCAGAGCGGCGTCCTTTTCGATGTACTTTCTGTACTCGCTGATTGTGGTCGCGCCGATAACCTGGAAATCGCCCCTCGCGAGCGACGGCTTGAGAATATTTGCCGCGTCCGCGCTGCCCTCGGCGGAGCCTGCGCCGACGATTGTATGGAGCTCGTCGATAAAGAGGATTACGTTCTTCGACTTCTTAACCTCGTCGATGGCGTTCTTGATTCTGTCCTCAAAATCGCCGCGGTACTTCGAGCCGGCAACCATTCCGGTGAGGTCGAGAGTAACAATCCTCTTGTCGCGTAAGATTTCGGGAACCTGACCCTCAACGATTTTGAGAGCCAAGCCCTCGGCTACCGCCGTTTTGCCGACGCCGGGTTCGCCGATAAGCACCGGGTTATTCTTTGTGCGGCGCGAGAGAATCTGAATCACACGTTCAATCTCGTCCTCGCGTCCGATTACCGGGTCAATCTCGCCTTTCTTAGCGGCTTCGGTCAGGTCTCGTCCGAATTTGTCGAGGTGCTTTGTGTCGCTGTTCGGGTTAGTGGAATTAGAGTCTGTATCAATTTCCTCGGAAATATCCATAATCGAGTTCATATTTACGCCGAGCTCGGAGAGGAAGTTGTAGGCGTAGCTGTCGGTTTCCTGCATTATGCTGAGGAGAAGATGCTCGGTGCCGACGTAGTTCTTGCCGAGCTGAGAAGCTATCATCACGGCGTTCTGCATAACGCGCTTTGAGCGCGGAGTCAAGTCGTTCGGAGTAAGGCTTACGGGAAGCGCTGTGCCGGAGGTCTCTTTGATTTTGTTTTCAAGCGAGGCGGTATCAAGACCGGCTTGCTTCAAGGCTGTAGCGGCTACTCCGCTGCCCTCCTTAATAAGCCCGAGGAGAAGGTGCTCTGTACCGATGTAGGTGTGACCCATTTCGGATGCAGACCGAATCGCAAGGTTGAGCGCCTTGTTAGCTTTTTGTGTAAAGCCTTTGAATTCATACATAAAAATCACTCCTTAAACTAATTAAATTACCTTTTTGTTTTATCTTAAAACCTCCCTGATATGCTCGGCGCGGAGCTGGTCGCGCTGAGACGGGGTAAGGTTTTCTTTTTTATTTACAATCATTGTAGCAGGCTGAATATCGGAGATAAGCTTGTCGATAACCTGAATCTCAACATCTTCGATAAGTCCTGTATTGATACCGAAGCGGACATTCGAGAGCAGGTCCATCGCCTCGTCGCGCGAGATCAGCCTTGCGCTTTTGAGGATTCCGAGACTGCGTGCGATTCTGTCCTGAGTTTCGATGCTGTCAGCCATACGCTTCTGGGCGTTTTCCTCCTGATTGATAAGCTGGGCTGTGATGTTTTTGAGGTTGTCAATCGCCGCCTGCTCGGAGATTCCGAGAGTCACCTGGTTCGAGAGCTGGTACATCGCGCCCTGAGGCTCGCTGCCCTCGCCGTAGGTTCCGCGTATTGTAAGCCCGAGCTTTTGCAGGTTGCCGGCGATTCGCGAGACAGCCTTGCTGCGCTGCAAAGCAGGAAGATGCAGCATTACGGAAGCCCTCATTCCCGTGCCGAGGTTGGTCGGGCACTGGGTGAGGTAGCCGAGCTTTTCATCGTAGGCGAAGTCGAGGTTTTCATCGAGCAGGGTATCGAGCTTATCTGCGACGTCATAGGCTCCATCGAGGTCAAAGCCTTTCTTCAAAATCTGGAGACGGATGTGATCCTCCTCGTTTATCATAATGCTCATCTCGCGGTCCTTGGAGAGCACAATCGCCCTGCCGGCGGAATCGCTGATAAACTCGGGGCTTGCGAGGTGAGCTTCAACAAGGGAAATCCTCTGCGCTTCGGTGAGGTCCTTGACGTAGAGGACGTCAAAGTCATTAGCGAGCGGAGAATTTGAGTTTTTAATCGCGCTGACAATTGTCTCGACAACTTCGTTCTTGCCTGCCTGACTCAAACGGCACGGGAACGGATATTTCCTGAGATTACGCGCGAGGCGGATTCTCGTTTGCATTACTACGTTACTCATTATTCTCCCTCCATTTCCCTGATTTTGTCGCGGAGCTCGGCAGCCTGTTCAAACTCCTGATTCTTTATTGCCGAGTCAAGCTTTTCCTTTAGCACGTCAAGCTCGGACTTTGTGTTCTGAGCCGGAGCTTTCTCAGCAGGCTGAGCCTTTGAAGCCGGGCTGTTCTTTCCGCAGTGGGTGGTGTTGCCGTGGATACGGCGGATAGTCGGCATAATCTGGTCGGCGAACACCTTGTAGCAATCCGCGCAGCCCATCATACCTGTTCGCGTTATATCATTGTAGCTTGCGCCGCAGGTTTCGCAGCGTGTAGCCTGAGTTCTTGCCGGGAGAGCGTTCTCAAAGAAGCTGCCGAACAAAGAATTAAAATCGTCCGCGAAGCTGTGTGAAAAGCTGTCAAACACGTTGGTGTAACCCATCTCAGCCGCACATTCGGAGCAAAGGTGATGCTCCTCGAACTGGCCGTTTACCACACGCTTGATGTGGGTATCGGCGTTGTTTTTTCCGCATTTCTGACATTTCATATGATTACCTCCTATTCAGAAAGTGTTATTAACATATTCTTAAAAATCCGCGCCCTGAAAACATCCCTGAACTCCTGGGGAACGTCCTTGAATATTCTCTCGGACACAGCGGCAGCGAGCAGGCGCGCCGTAGTTAAGTCTATTATTGACTGACTGTACATATTCTTAATCATAACCTCCGCGCTTGCTTTGTCGAGCTTTGAGCCGATTGAGTTGACGATGTGCATAATCGCAGTGGATTTATCCATCTTGACTCTGGTGATTCGGATGTAACCTCCGCCTCCGCGTCGGCTCTCGACGATGTAACCCTGCTCGGGAGTAAAGCGAGAGGTTATCACGTAATTGATCTGGCTCGGCACACAGCCCAGGTCGCTCGCAAGCTCGTTGCGGCGGATTTCGGCGTTGCCGTCCTGTTCTTCCAGCATTTCGAGTATATGCTGCGCTACTAAATCGCTCATACGCATTTTGTTATCATCTCCTGTGGTCTTTGACTTTCTTTGACCTTTGATGATTTGATTATAGCCTAATAGTCAGAGAAAGTCAAAGTCAGAAAAAGTCAAATTATTAAAATAGATATGAAAAAGCTCATTTTATCTAACTTATTCTCGTTTTATCTCACTATTTTAATTTTTTTGATTTTGCGTATTCTCCCCTATTGACACGCGCGTATTATAATGGTATAATCATATTAACATATGAACATTTATTCATATGTTCAAATATTTAATTAAGGTGATATTATGAACAATATACCGGCGCCGGAGGTGCTCTTTGAACTTGCGGATGTGTTCAAGGTGTTTGGTGACTCAACAAGACTCAGAATCCTCTACACACTTTTTGACGACGAACAGTCTGTCGGCGAGATTGCGGAAAGTCTCGGTATGGAACAGAGCACAATCTCGCACCAGCTAAAGGTTTTGAGAACTAACAAGCTCGTAAGGCTGCGCCGCGAGGGCAAGCAGATTTATTACTCGCTCGACGACGACCACGTAAAAAAAATCATCGAGATGGGTCTCGACCATGTATTGGAGTAAGATATGAAATACAAGCTGATAATGAACGGACTCGACTGCGCGCACTGCGCCGCCAAGGTTGAGCAGGCTATCGCTCAGACCGAGGGGTTCGAGGAAGTGAGCCTCGTATTTGCTACAAAGTCGCTGTACTTTGAGCACAGCGAGTATGATGAAATAATCAAAAAGGTTCAGTCTATAACCGACAGCGTAGAGGACGGCGTTGTGGTAAGCGATTCAGCGGTTGAAGGTCACCCGCACCACTGCCATGACGAGCACTGCGACTGCCACGACCATCACCACGAACACAACCACTCTCACGCTGAGAAAAATGGTAAATCAAGGCTGATACTTCTTATAATATCCATATGCCTTGCTGTTGCGGCGCTTACGCTCGACCTGCTGCATATCAGCGAAACAGCCGTAGCTGTACTCAGCGCGGCGGCAATCGTTTTGTCGGGTTATGAGGTGTGCGTATCCGGGATTAAATCCGCTGTAAAGCTCCGCCTCGACGAGACTACGCTTATGACAATTGCGGTAATCGCGGCGTTCTGTCTCGGACAATTCGTCGAGGGCGCTATGGTAACTATACTATTCGGCATTGGCGAAATGCTCGAGGACAAGGCTGTTGAGAACTCTCGCAGGAGCATTGAGAAGCTCGCAAATATCCAGCCCGACACAGCCAACGTAATTGTCAACGGAGCAGAAGTTACAACTCACGCCGACGACGTTGCGCTCGGAAGCGAAATACTAATCAAGCCCTTTGAGCGCGTACCGCTTGACTGCGTTGTCACCGAGGGCGAATCGAACGTAGACACCTCGGCTATCACCGGCGAAAGTATGCCGCTTAGCTGTAAAAAAGGCACGGAGCTCCTCAGCGGAATGCTCAACGGAGAGAACCTGCTCAAAGCCAGAACCACCAAGGTATACAGCGACAGCACAGCCAGCCGTATCATCAAAATGGTTGAGGAAGCGTCCGCGAGCAAGAGCGACGGCGAGAAGCTTATCACGAGGTTCGCTTCCGTGTACACTCCTGTTGTAATTATAATCTCGCTTTTGATTGCGTTTATTCCGCCGATATTCGTTGGAAATATAACGGATTGGATTTACCGCGGACTGGTGTGTCTTGTAGCTTCATGCCCATGCGCGATTGTAATTTCAATACCTCTCGCCTATTACTCCGGAATCGGCGCGGCGTCAAAGTCGGGCATACTGATAAAGGGCGGAAGATACCTCGAAACCCTCGCGAAAGCCGACTCCTTTGCATTCGACAAAACGGGTACTCTCACCGAGGGAAAGCCGGTTTTAAAAAACATTATTCCATATAAGAATTATGATGCCGATAAAGCTCTTGCAATCGCAGCGTCAGTCGAGAGACACTCCGCTCACCCGATAGCAAAGGCGATTGCAAACGCCTATTCAGGGGATTATCTCGAGATGACCGATTACCAAGAGCACGCCGGCAGCGGAGTGAGCGCGGTTTATAACGGCAAGAAAGTCTCCTGCGCTTCAAAAAACAATGAAATTGTGCTGACAATCGACGACAAGCCTGTTGCCGCGTTTGAGATTCAGGACAAAATCCGGGACGAAGCAAAATCGGTTCTCAAAAGACTCAAAAGCTTTGGCGTTAAACAGCTCATTATGCTCACAGGCGACAACGAGAAAAACGCTTCCTACGTCAGTCGGGAGCTGGGAGTTGAGCAGAGAGCCGGACTGCTTCCGCAGGATAAGCAGAGCTTTGTCAAAAATTTGAAAAAAGACAGTCAGGCTGTGTGCTTTGTCGGCGACGGAATCAACGACGCGCCGGTTATCGCTGCGGCAGACTGCGGAATCGCGATGGGACTCGGCAGTGACGCGGCAATTGCTTCCGCTGACGCTGTGCTGACCTACGGAACGCTTTCAGCTCTGCCAAAGGCGCTGAAAATCGCCCGTAAGGTTGTGTCAACCTGCAAGATAAACATCGCCTTCGCGCTGTTTGTAAAGCTGCTTGTTGTGGTGCTCGCATTCTTTGGAATGGCGGCAATCTGGATGTCAGTTATAGCCGACACAGGAGTATGCCTTTTGTGTGTGCTTTACGCGATAAGAATACTAAAAGCTAAATAAAACGGCAACACCGCACGCCTGAATTATGCGACATTGCCTAAAAACAAAACGAAAACGCAGGAGAAGATGTGAAAAAACTTCTCCTGTTTTCTTTGTAATCTGTGTTTTTCACCACTCTTTGGGGTCTGTGTTGGAATAATTTTTCCTTGCTTTTCAGTATAAATAAAGGTATAATAAATATGAATAGGGTTTAATCAGAAAATGAGGATTTCATCACAAGGAAGTGAAAATATGAAGAAAATTACTTCGGTAATTCTCTGCTTGGTTCTTCTGGGCTCACTGTTTTGCACAGCCGACTTCACCGCGTTTGCGGTCGAAAAAGTAAGCGCGATCAAACAGGTCGCCGCTGTCAAGACCGGCTTCAGGGTAAAATGGTCGAACACTCAGGGAAAAAGCTCATACGATGTAAAAATTTCATCCTCAGGCACAAAGACGCTCGTCTACAAAGAATTAAAATCAAATGTATTTACAATAACCAACAAGCTCTCGCCCGGTAAGAATTACAACGTAACAGTTCGCTCGCGCAAGGGTAAGACTGTCAGCGAATGGTCATCTCCCAAAACCGTCACAACCTGCTGCGCCGACGTTAACGTTCGTCAGACAGGCTACGGCAAGCGCACCGTAACGCTTGCTTGGAACGCTTCTCCGGGAGCCAAGGGTTACAAAATTTACCAGAAAAACATCACAAAGAACGGACTCACAAGCTTTACGCACGTTGGTACTACCACCAAAACCACCAAGAAAATAAAGCTCCCCGTTCACAGCGCAACAGCCTACAAGGCGACAAACCTCGCGCTCGTTGTTGTTCCGGTAAGAAAGAGCGCGGGCTACAGAGCCGAATCACAGATTAAAAACGTTTCCAAGCGCGCATACCTCAACTTCCCGAAGTCAAAGCCGTTTATGACGTTCTCACCGACTGTGGACAGCAATAATAACCTCGTACTCAAAAGCAACAATTGGGTTGACGGTTTTAACTACAAGGTTTATTCCACAGACGGCAAGCTCATCGAATCCGGCAGCAAGACAGCCGAGAATCACTCCTCGGTAGCCTTTAGACTCAAGAACAACGTGCTGTGCAAGGTTGAGGCTCAGGCGTATATTTCCGTCGGCGGCAAGACCTCAAAGAGCTACTGGTCAAGCAAGGTGGACATCTGCCCCAAGCCTGTGATTACCCCGAAATGGGACAGCAGCTTTAATCTGGTTGTTTCGTGGGACAAGATAAAGGATGTCACCGGTTATAATTTCAAGATTGAACAAGCCGGTAATTCCTCAGTGGTTTACAAAGCAAATGATTTGAGCTCAAATAAAATCACTATCACCAAGGCTCAAATCTCATCTCTCAGCATACAGAAAAGCTACAAGCTCACCGTGCTCCCCTACAGCAAGATAAACAACACCAAAACCAAGTACGACTCAAACTCAATCACCACCACAAAGGCGGAGATTGTCGGTCACAGAGGAGCAATGGACAAAGCTCCCGAAAACACCAAGGCTTCGTTCAAAAAGGCACTCAAATCCGGTTACGACTCCTTTGAGTGTGATTACTGGGAAACAAAGTCAGGAGACCTGCTCGTTTATCACGATCAGTATATGACCTCCTGCGGTCATCCGAACAAGGACATCCGCACGCTGAAGAAGAAGGAAATTAAAAAGTACCCGATTAAGACCGGAAACAACATTTCCTCCTACGCAACTCAGTATATCCTGACGGTTGAGCAGGTAATCAAGTATGCTTCAAAGCTGAATCTAAAGCTTTACCTCCACACCAAGGACGGCAAGACAAGCAACAAGGCGATGAAGAAAATCAGCGCCTGGATCAAAAAATACAAGATGGGCGCAAAGACTACTGTTTTCTCGGGAACCGCGAGCTGCGCCGAGAGGATCTCCGCGAACATCTCATGCACACACGGCTTTTTGGTTAACACTCCGCAGAGCAAGGAGCAAATCAAAAACACGCTTCTGTATATGAGCCGTAACTCGATGAAGCTTCTGATTATGAAACGCAACACCTACCTCGACAAAGAGCTCTCCTCCCTCGCTCACAACCTCGGAATCAGGGTCGGCTGCTACAGAAACAAAACAAAAGCTCACGCTGCAAAGGTGCTCAATCAGGGCGCGGACTTTGTTATTGCGGACGAATATTTTCTGAAATAATTTATCAGGCTGTCAATTTGGCGGCCTGATTTCTTTATAAATCTGCATTAGCAGTGGATTTTTGAGGTAAAACCCTTTACATTTCGACGCATTTGTACTATAATGTAATTTAATTGCGGAACTAGCTAAAGCAAAATCAACCGCGATTTTAAATCAGGTAATTATAAAGGTGGAAAATATATGATAAGCGGAGCAGATATTATGGTAAAATGCCTTCAGGCAGAGGGCGTTGACACAGTGTTCGGATACCCGGGCGCTACCATTTGTCCGTTTTACGACTCATTATATGACTCAGATATAAAGCACGTGCTCGTCCGTCAGGAGCAGAACGCGGCTCACGCGGCAAGCGGCTACGCCAGAGCAAGTATGAAGCCGGGCGTATGTATCGCGACCTCGGGTCCCGGAGCTACCAACCTGATTACGGGTATCGCGACAGCTTACTGCGACTCTATCCCGATGATTGCGATTACCGGTCAGGTCAAGTCCGAACTGCTCGGCAGAGACGTTTTTCAGGAAGCGGACATCACCGGAGCCTGCGAGCCGTTCACTAAGCACAGCTACCTTGTTTCAAGAACCGAGGACATCCCGAGGATTTTTAAGGAAGCGTTCCATATCGCGTCAACCGGACGTCCGGGTCCTGTGCTTATTGATATCCCGATGGATATGCAGACCAATATGATTGAAAGCTTCGAGTACCCCGAAACGGTCAAAATCCGCGGCTACAAGCCGAACACCAAGGGACATACTATTCAGGTCAAGAAGGCTGTTGAGATGATTAAAAAGGCAAAGCGCCCGATTATCGTTTCAGGCGGCGGAGTGCTCAGCTCAGGCGCAAAGCTCAAGCTGCAAAAATTCGCCGAGATGACCCAAATCCCGGTACTCTCGACTATGATGGGAATCGGCGTAATGCCGAGCGACCATCCGCTCTACCTCGGAATGCTCGGAACTCACGGCAGACGCTGCGCCAACAAAGCGCTCCACACCACCGACCTCGCCATTGTTTGCGGCGCAAGGCTCGGAGACAGGGCGATTGCCTCTCCCGACCAGATGAGTGAACGCACAAAGATTATTCATATAGACATTGACCCGGCTGAAATCGGCAAGAACGTTGCCGTTGATATTCCGATTGTCGGAGATATGAACAACGTCCTGCGCGGACTTATCGAAAACATCGGCGACTTTAAAATCAATGATGAATGGGACGAGCGCGTCAAGGACTTAAAGGCTCATTATCAGAATAAAATCTCGACCTTTGAGGGCTTTGTTGAGCCGAGAACCCTAATCGGAAAACTGAGCTCTATGCTAAAGCGCAAGGCTATACTCTGCGCCGACGTAGGTCAAAACCAAATCTGGTGCGCCAACAACTTCAGAATCCGCGAGGGCAGGTTCTTTACTACAGGCGGAATGGGTACAATGGGCTACTCGATCCCTGCCGCAATCGGCGCCAAGCTCGGGCTCAAAAAGCGCGACGTAGTCGTAGTATGCGGCGACGGCAGCTTCCAGATGAGCTTAAACGAGCTCTCAACAATCGTACAAAACGACCTTAACATAAAAATTATCGTTATGCGCAACTACCGACTCGGTATGGTGCGCGAGCTTCAGGATAATATGTACAACAAACGCCACTCGGCTACTATCCTCAACGAAGCTCCCGATATCGTCGCGCTGGCAAAGGCGTACGGCATCGACAGCGTCGAGGTCAGCTCCAACGAGGACGCCGAGAAGTACATCGGCAAAATTGTCGAAAGCGACAAGCCGTTCGTGCTCGTTTGCAAAGTTCACCCCGACACCCCTTCTATTATGTAGAAAGCTTAGGAAGTAGATCATATGAAATACACATTATCCGTTCTGGTTGAAAACCAGGCAGGCGTACTCTCGAAGATTTCGGGATTATTCTCGCGCAGAGGGTTCAACATTGACTCTCTCGCCGTTGGAGTAACCTCGGACCCGACTGTTTCGCGAATTACAATCGTCGCGAACGGAGACGAGTACGTGGTTGAGCAGCTCGAAAAGCAGCTCAACAAGTTAATCCCGGTAATCAAGGTAAAGAGGCTAATCGACGGCGAGTTTATCAGCCGCGAGCTCTGCCTGATTAAAGTCCACTCCCCTGCCGCAAAGCGGTTTGAAATAATCAAAATCGCCGAGCTTATGGGAGCCAAGGTTGACGACGTCGGCACTAACACAATCACACTCGAATACTGCAACACAACCGACAAAATCGCAACCCTCACCGACCTTGTCCGTCCTTACGGAATCCGCGAGATTGTCCGCACCGGCACAATCGCTATCGACAAGGGAAAAACTACAGTCAATTGAGAATTGAGAATTGAGAATTGAATTTTTGATTCTCGGTAATCAATCCATCAACATATAATTATTTAATTATAAAAAGGTTTCACAAGGAGGAAATCAAAATGTCAAACGCAAAAATTTTCTACCAGGCTGATTGTAACCTCTCTCTCTTAGAGGGCAAGACAATCGCTATCATCGGCTACGGCAGCCAGGGTCACGCTCACGCTCTTAACCTCAAAGAGTCAGGCTGCAACGTAATCATCGGTCTCTACGAAGGCTCACGCTCATGGAAGAGAGCCGAGGAGCAGGGCTTCGAGGTATTCACTGCCGCTGAAGCTGCCAAGAAAGCCGACATCATTATGATTCTTATCAACGACGAGAAGCAGGCTAAGCTCTACAAAGAGGACATCGCTCCGAACCTTGAAGCAGGCAATATGCTTATGTTCGCTCACGGCTTCAACATTCACTTCGGTCAGATTGTACCGCCTGCTGACGTTGACGTTACTATGATCGCGCCAAAGGCTCCGGGTCACACAGTTCGTTCCGAGTATCAGGCCGGCAAGGGCACACCTTGTCTCGTAGCTGTTTATCAGGACGCTACAGGTAAGGCTCTCGATATGGCTCTCGCTTACGGCGCAGGCATCGGCGGCGCAAGAGCAGGTATCCTCGAGACAACCTTCAGAACAGAGACAGAGACTGACCTCTTCGGCGAGCAGGCTGTACTTTGCGGCGGCGTTTGCGCTCTTATGCAGGCAGGCTTTGAGACTCTTGTTGAGGCAGGCTATGACCCGAGAAACGCTTACTTTGAGTGTATCCACGAGATGAAGCTCATCGTTGACCTTATTTATCAGTCAGGCTT
>CADBTV010000081.1 GCA_902797655.1 uncultured Ruminococcus sp. | reverse complement strand
TTTGGCTGAGCTGGCGGGATTTGAACCCACGAATGCAGGAGTCAAAGTCCTGTGCCTTACCGCTTGGCGACAGCTCAATATCTAACTTCTCAATTATATCATATTCAGCTCAAAAGTCAATAATTAACTTGCAATTTTCTCTGATTATGGTATACTGTTATGTAACTGAATATCACTTGTACGGTTTCGCGAGGATTAATAGGGAAGGCGGTCAGAGTCCGCCGCAACAGCCATTACCGTATTCAGCCGAAAAGAAGCATTATGCCACTGAGAAATCGGGAAGGCGCTTTGTACTATGACTGTAAGCCGGGAGACCTGCCGTACTCGTATTTTGCTATTGTTCTCGGGCACTTGGAGAAGCAGTAGTTTTTTTGCTGTGCCCTTACTTTTTCGGGGCATTTTGCATTTATGGAGGTTTTATAATGAAAAAGTTTACGGCAATTCTATTGTCCGCGCTTTTGCTGGTTGCTGTGTTTACAGTTGCCGCAAGCGCTGAGTCAAACACTGTCTCGGTTCGAATCGAGGGTGTTAACGAAAATCTTTATTACAAGGATTATACCTTTGCCGAGGGCGAGACTGTGCTCGACGCGCTCAAAGCGATTGACAAGTCCGACGACGGCATCGAGACTGTTATTGACGAAAACGGCTATCTTTCTTCAATCAACGGCGTTGCTGCTGCAAAATTCGGCGGTTGGGACGGCTGGATGTACGCTGTTAACAACGTTTCCGCTATGGTTGGTATGAGCGATTACAAGCTCGCGTCAGGCGACAAGGTCGTAATCTATTACGGCGACTATCCCTGCGCTCTCCCTGTTGTTGATTACTCAAAGGCTAATCAGGGTATCATCACCTTTACCAGCGAGGAAACTGACTGGTCCTCGGGCGATCCTGTTGCGTATACCGCTCCTGTTGCCGCGGCTGACGTAAAACTCAACGGCGACGAGTATGTTACAAATTCAGAGGGCGAGATTAAGTTTGACCCGACTCTGTACACCGGTTTTGTATCTGTGCAGATTAACCGCTACGCTACTTCCGGCGCGCCGAGTGTTTGCAGATTCGCTTCTGATTACGGCTTTGATATGGCTGCGGTTGCTACTCCTGACGAAGCGAGCAAGGATGAGTCCACTCCGGATGAAACTGTTGAGCCTACAGAAACAACTGCAACCGAGCCTGTAACAGAAACCGAACCTGTAACGGCAACTGAACCGGTTACTGCTGAGCCTACTGCCGCAACAGAGCCTACTCAGGCTACAGAAGCTACAACCGCTACAGAGGCTACTAAGCCTGCCGTAAAGCCTGAGCCGGTCAAGAAAGCTACCACAGTCAACGTTCCTGCTAAAAAGACTTTGTACGTAAAGGGCACCTATACTATCAAGTCCTCGGCTGTTTTGAATCCTGTCGGCAAGACTTCTTACACTTCATCCAACAAGAAGGTTGTGAAGGTCACTTCAAACGGAAAGGTAACAGCTCTCAAAAAGGGCAGCGCAACCGTAACAGTTAAAAACAATGGCGTAAAAAAGACTATCAAAATCACAGTAAAGAACCCGAAGCTCAACAAGAAAAAGCTCACGCTCAAGGTTAAAAAGACTTTTAAGATTAAAGTCAAGGGTCAGGCAGGAAAGCTCAGCTTTAAGTCAAGCAGGAAGTCTGTCGCAAAGGTGAGCAAAAAGGGCTTAGTAAAGGCTAAAAAAAGGGGCAAGACCACCATTACCGTTAAGACTAACGGAATGACTCTCAAGCTCAAGATTACTGTAAAATAAGAGGTGCGATATGAAAATCTGTAAATCCGTAGTTGCTGTTTTGATATGCTTATTAATAGCTGTAAGTGCGCCTTTTGCAGGTTTAATCGCGTACGCAAGCTCTCTCGACAGCGTGAAAAACGCTGTTGAGGGAGTTATTTCATATAAATGTAAGGCGGCAAACGCTGACTCGGTTGAAGAACTGCTGACTGTGCTCGGCAGTAACGCCGGTGAATACACCTCAGACTGGTATTATATCGCGCTGTCACAGTACGGAGTGAACTGCAAAAACTCCGCGGCTATAGCGGCGTTAAAGAGTAAGGTAAGAGAGCTTTACTCCGCAGACCTTTCAAAGGTGAAGGTTACTGATATGCAGCGCGCGGCGTTTACGCTGCTTGCGTGCGGAGAGGACATCAGGAATATAGAAGGTCATAACCTGCTTGCGGATTGTACCTACAACCGCGCCAAATTTAAGCCGCTCGATTCTCAGGGAGCAAATTCCGCGGCGTATGCTCTGCTGCTTCTGGACAGTGATGATTTCAGCGTGCCTGATAAGGCGGAAAACACGCGTGATGACATCATCAAAATGATACTCGATAAGGAGCTCGACGGTGGTGGTTTCGCGCTTTTCGGCTCGGCTGCGGATATTGACGTTACTACAATTGTTATTCAGGCTCTCGCGCCTTATAAGAACAGGAGCGCCGTGAAAAAGGTTGTGGAAAAATCGCTCTCGATTCTCTCAGAGCGCCAGACTGCTGATGGCTCGTACAAGTCATTCGCGCAGAAAACCTGCGCCGAGAGTACAGCTCAGGTCATCCTCGCGCTGACAGCGAACGGAATTAACCCGGTATCTGATTCCGACTTCATCAAGAACGGCAACAGCGTACTTGACGGGCTTTTGAATTTCAGGCTGGAGGGCGGCGGGTTCTCGCACTTTGAGGGCGACGGCTTCAACAACATAGCCACATACCAGAGCTTGTGCGCGCTTGTATCGTACTACAGGTTTATGAACGGAAATAAGTTTTTTTACGATTACAAGAGCAAGGCTGAGGAGAAAACCGCTGAGCTCGACAAGGCGATAGAAAAGCGCATCACAAAAGATAAAGATGCCAAAACCGCTTCAAAGGTCAAAACCAAGACGAAAAAGTATAATAACAAAAACAAAAAGACAACCTCGGCTCAAAGCTCGACTGAGCTGAAATCGACCTCGGGTTCATCAAAGGTTGTGTTCAGTAAGGTTGTCAAAAGCAAGAAAAAGACGCAAAAGGAAACAACTCCGAAAAGCTCGGAAGCTGTTCAGAGCCTGACAAACAATGCTTCAACTTCCGACGAGGTGAAGGCAAATACCGCGTCAGGCGCAAAGTCATCGGTCAATACGACTCAGTATGTGCCCTTTGTCGTAATTCTGCTTGGCTATCCTGTCCTTGCAGCGTATAAAATCAGGAGGAAATAATGAAAAGATTCTTTGCGGCTTTATTGATAATCCCGGTTGCGCTATTCTGCGGATGCTCTGTTAAGAGCGCGGATGAGTACTACAAGGAAACCGAAGCAAAAACAAAAAGCGTCGTCACCGTGTCTGTCAATTGTGAAAAGGCGATTGAGTATCAGCACGACGGCGAGAGGGTAAATCCCGATATTTTAAAGAATTATGAAGTAAGCTTCAAGGACGGAGACACTGTCTTTGACGCGTTAAAGACCGCTTGCAAAAACAACAAGCTTCAATTTGAATACAACGGCAGCGGCGACGCTGTTTATATAAAAGGAATAGATTACCTCTACGAGTTTGAGTGCGGCGATTTGTCGGGGTGGGAGTTCTCGGTTAACGGAGAATTTCCGTCCGTTGGATGCAACGCCGTCAAGCTCAGCGAGGGCGACGAGATCAAGTGGCTGTACACCTGCGACCTCGGCGCTGATATTGGCAACAAATACAAAGGTAACTGATGAATACATTTAGAAATCTTCACCCGTTGACGCTGTTATGCTACTTCGCGTTTATGATAGTGTTCTCGGTATTCAATTTTAACCCGATTTACCTCGCGCTTTCGCTTTTTGGAGCGGTGATGTACGCCGCTGTGATTCAGGGAGCAGGGGTTGTTCTGAGGAGCTTTGTCGGGTATTTTGCTATGTTTTTACTGATAGCCGTTACAAATCCACTGTTCTCGCACAACGGCGCGACCGCGTTATTTTTTATCAACGACAACCGCGTAACGCTCGAAGCGCTCGTTTACGGAGCTGTTTTAGGACTGGCGATTGTGGCGGCGCTGTACTGGTTTCGAAGCTTTAACGAGGTGTTTGACAGCGAAAAATACCGCTTCATCTTCGGCAGAATATCACCCGGGCTTGGGCTGGTATTCTCGATGATACTGCGGTTTGTGCCTGAGCTTGTGCGCAGCTTTCGCGATATAAAATCCGCTCAGAGGGCGTTTGGCTCTAATCAAGGCAGGGTGAAAAGATACCTCGGCTCGTTTTCGGCTGTGATCACGCAGAGTCTGGAAAATGGCGTAATCACCTCGGACAGTATGAACGCGCGCGGCTTCGGGCTTAAACACCGCGGATTATACTCGCGGTTCAGGTTTACGCTCTATGACGGCGTTTATCTCGGTGTGGCTGCGGTTTTGTTCTCGATTGCGTGTATAGGCGCAAGGGGCTTTGAGTATTATCCGTACATCAAGCCGATGGAGTTCTCCGCAATGAGCATTCTGAGCGTTTGCGCGTTTGGCGCGCTTTCGCTGATACCTTTTATTTTTGAAGTAAAGGAGGGCATAAAATGGAGGATTTCCGTATCGAGAATCTGAGCTTTAAATATCCAAAGTCGGATGAATATGCCCTCAGCGATATAAAGCTTTGCGTAAAGAGCGGAGAGTTTTTGCTCGTGATCGGCGAGTCGGGCAGCGGAAAAACAACGCTCCTGAGGATGCTCAAGAATGAACTGCGCCCTCATGGAGAAATGAGCGGCGAGATACTTTTCCGGGGAAATAATATTGCGTCGCTTGACGAGCGCGAAAGCGCAAAAAGAATCGGCTTCATAATGCAGGACCCGGATTCTCAGATTGTGAGCGACAGGGTTTACAGCGAGATCTCCTTCGGCCTCGAAAACCTTGGGCTTGAAAAAGAGGTAATCAGAGCCAGGGTTGCGGAATTTGCGTCGTATTTCGGGCTTAACGCTGAGTTTGAAAGAAGCACTGTCACGCTCTCAGGAGGTCAGAAGCAGCTTCTGAACCTCGCTTCCGTAATGGCTATGGAGCCTGATGTAATCGTGCTCGACGAGCCGACTTCACAGCTTGACCCGATTGCGGCGGTTGAGTTTCTCGACGCGCTCAAACGGCTCAACGACGACTTTGGAGTTACAATAATAATTGCCGAGCATCACCTTGAAAATATATACAAATACGCTGACCGTGTGCTTTGTATGGAAAACGGCAGCGTCAGGCTATGCGATTCTCCGCGCGAGGTTGTGCGCAAGCTTGAGGACTGTAAAATTGCGTATACCTTGCCCGTCAGCGCGAGGCTGTACCGCGAACTGAACGATAAATTAAATCCCCCTTTAACGATTAAAGAGGGGAGAGAGTTGATTAGAAAATTTAAAAACGATTATTATATTTCTCAAAAAGAATTAAAAAACGAGAATATCGCCTTTTCTTGCAGAGAGGTATGGTTTAGATACGAAAAAAACAGCGCCGATATTCTCAAAGGCTTTTCACTGAAAGTTTACAGAGGAGAGTTCTATTCTGTCGTGGGAGAGAACGGCTGCGGAAAGTCTACGCTACTAAAGCTGTTGAACGGCTCAGTGAAGCAATATAGAGGAAGGGTAAAGCAGGAGTCTGCGGCTGTTGCGTATCTTCCGCAAAATCCAAAGAATCTTTTTGTGAAAGATACGCTGGAGGATGATTTCAAGTCAGTTGATAATTCTTATATGGAATTATGCAGGAGGTTTAATCTTCAAAACCTGCTCAATCGTCATCCCTATGATTTGAGCGGAGGAGAGCTTGAACGCACTGCGCTTTGCAAGCTTTTGCTGACAAAGCCCGAGGTTTTACTCCTCGACGAGCCGACCAAAGGGCTTGACGCTTTCAAAAAGCAGGAGCTCGGTAAGCTGCTCAGAGAGCTTTCGGGCGAGGGAATAACAATTGTCTGTGTAACTCACGACCTCGACTTTGCGGCTGAGTTTGCCGACAGGTGCGGACTGTTGTTTGACGGAGAGATTACATCGGAGAATTTCACCAACGCTTTCTTCACTAATAACAGCTTTTACACCACTTCTTCCGCCAAGCTCTCAAAGGGAGTTTTCAGGAACGCGGTGACCTACGGCGACCTGCTCGAATGTGTTAAGGCGGTGGACAGGCGATGAAAAAGCTCTTAAAGATTTTGATACCCTGTCTGCTTATTCCTGTTGTGATAATCATTGGAGTGATTACCGGGGATAAAAACTACGCCGCAGTGTCGGTTATTGTCGCTGTGCTCGCGTGTGTACCGTTTTTTCTGAGCTTTGAATCAACCTTTACCGGCAGGAAAATCGTAATACTGGCGGTAATGACGGCTTTGTCAGTTGCCGGACGGTTTATCTTCGCGCCGATTCCGTTCTTCAAGCCGGTGACTGCAATGGTGATAATTGCGGCGATGTACTTCGGCGCTGAGTTCGGGTTCTTAACCGGCGCGCTTTCGGCTGTTTTGTCGAACTTCTACTTCGGTCAGGGCCCATGGACTCCGTTCCAGATGTTCGCCTGGGGCTTTATCGGATTTATTTCCGGCGTTCTTGCGGACCCGCTGAGACGCAGCAAAATCGCGCTCGTATTGTACGCGATAGGCTCGGGCTTTGTGTATTCGCTGATTATGGATACGTGGACTTCGATGTGGGCTGACGGCAGCTTTGTGCTCTCGCGGTTTCTCGCCGCGACGTACGTTTCGCTCCCGGTTACCGCGGTGTACATCGCTTCGAATATAATTTTCTTGCTCGTGCTGACGCCTTTAATCGGCGCTAAAATTGAGCGGCTTATAACTAAATACGGATTATAGACAGCTTCGTTTGGGGCTGTCTTTTTTTGCTACAGTTTGCTGCAAGCTTACTAAAGCAAAAACAACCGAACACAACCGAAAACAACCAAAATCAACCAAAATCAACCAAACGGTACAAATACAAAGAAAAAGAAAAATAAAAAAACAAAAGAAAAGAAAAGTACAAAAACAAAGAAAAAAACAAGCTTTTTCTCTCAACAACGTTTCCACAGACTTTCCACTTCTTCTTGTTGAAAACAAAAAGCCGCCGCAAAAGCGGCGACTCGGTTGACAGTCAGTTATCGGATTTTTGCTTTTTGATAACCTTCATTCTTGAAAATTCCTCTCTGTCCTTTTCGTCAAGAGCGTCGGTGATAAACTTGACGTCCGACTCGAACTTCGGAATCATAATGTTTTTGAGGGCGTTGGCGCGCTTCTGGGTTTTCTTGATAGAATCCGCAAGGCGGTAGACGCTGTTCTCAATCTCCGCGAGCTTGGCGGTGAGAATCTTAACCTCCGTAAACTTTTGGAACGCGTTGTCGAGCGCGTTGCTGGTTGTGTTTAAGCCGAAATACAAGGTGTCGCGGTTAGGCTCGTCCATTGTGACTATCGGGATTTCGACGCCCATTACCGAGCGGTAATCGAGCTCGAGGCTGTCCTCAATCGGGATAGTCTTACTGATTTCCGTGCAGTAGCCGTGGGTGATGTTGGCGGTTTGGAGGGCGAGGTAAGCTTCATCGTACACAGAGTCAATCTTACCCTGAATTTCGTTGGCTTTGTCTATGAGCATCATCATCTCGCGGATAAGAATGTTACGCTTTTTGTCCATAAGCTCGTAACCCATTTTGGCGAGTGATAATGACTTTTTTGTATTCATCAGATTACCCTTTGTAGGTACTGCCTGTACTGCCATTGATGAACACTCCTTCTGTTAACCTCTGTAGTATTTGTCGAGCAGCTCGTCGTCAACTCGGTCGAGCTCCGACCTCGGAAGCGTTGAGAGCAGCTCCCAGCCAAGGTCGAGACTTTCGCTGATGTCGCGGTTTTCGGTGAAGCCCTGGTTTACGAATCGAGTCTCAAATAGCTTGCCAAATTCCATATACTTTTTGTCGATTGGGGAGAGCTCCTCCTCACCGATTACGGACGCGAGCGACCTTGCGTCAATAACCTTTGCGTATGAAGCAAAGAGCTGGTTTGCGAGCGGCTGGTGGTCGGCGCGCGTAAAGCCTTCGCCGATACCGTCCTTCATTAATCGCGACAGTGACGGAAGAACCGAAACCGGCGGATAGTATCCCTGACCCTGAAGCGTACGGTCAAGCGTAATCTGACCTTCGGTGATGTAACCGGTAAGGTCGGGGATAGGGTGGGTGATGTCGTCGTTCGGCATTGTCAGAATCGGAATCTGTGTAACCGAGCCGTCGTGACCCTTGATCATACCTGCTCTCTCGTAAAGAGACGCGAGGTCAGAATACAAGTAACCCGGGTAACCCTTACGTCCGGGGATTTCGCCCTTTGAGGACGAGAACTCACGCAGCGCCTCGGCGTAGGAGGTCATATCCGTCATAATAACGAGCACGTGCATATCACGGTCAAAAGCGAGGTACTCGGCGATTGTCAGCGCGCATCGCGGTGTAAGTATACGCTCGATAATCGGGTCGTTGGAAAGGTTGAGAAGCATTACAACGTGAGAAAGCACGCCCGATTCCTCAAAGCTCTTGCGGAAATACTCGGCGACGTCCTTCTGAACGCCCATTGCCGCGAATACAACGCAGAAGTTGTCCTCGGTGGCGCCGCTGATTCTGGCCTGACGTACAATCTGTACGGCGAGGTCGTTGTGCTTCATACCGGAGCCGGAGAAAATCGGGAGCTTCTGACCGCGGATAAGGGTCATCAGCGTATCAATTGTCGAGATTCCGGTGTTGATGTAGTTGGTAGGGTAGATACGGCTTACGGGGTTGATCGGAGTGCCGTTGATGTTAGCCTTTTTTTCGGGAAAGATTTCGCCGAGACCGTCAATCGGTCTTCCTGCTCCGTCGAGAACACGTCCGATAATCTCAGGCGAGAGCGCCTGTTCCATCGGATGACCTGTGAGTCTTGTTTTTGTGTTGACAAGGCTGATGTTTCGCGTGCCCTCGAATACCTGCACGACGATTCTTTCGCCTTCAATTTGAACAACGCGGCCCTGGCGGACGGTGCCGTTGTCAAGGCGGATGTCGACGATTTCCTCGTTGGAAACGCCCTTGACGCCGTCTATTACAATAAGGGAGCCGTTAATTTCCTTAACGCCTACGTAATCTATTAGCATAGTGTGTCTCCTTAAATAATACTGTTGATTTTCTCGTCGATTTCCTTGATGTAGTCGTCGAACATTTCCGGCTTGTCGTTAGGAATATCGTATTTCATCTTGTTGAGCTTGTCAAAAATTCCGAGCGCGAGCAGCTTGGAAATTGGGATTTCCTGAGCTACAACCTCCTTGGAACGGTCGTAAAGATGAAGAATAACGCGCATCATATTGAGCTGCTTTTCAAGCGGAACAAAGGTGTCGTCCTTGTGGAACGCGTTCTGCTGCAAAAAGCCTACGCGGATGATTCTCGCGATTTCGATTACGAGCTTCTGGTCATCGGGAAGTACGTCTGAGCCGATGAGCTTTACAATCTCCATAAGCGAGCTTTCCTCCTGGAGAAGCGCGGAGATTCTTGTTCTGTCCTCAACAAATTCAGTGCCTACGTTCTCGTTGAACCAGGGGTCGATGTCGTTGAAATATTCGCTGTAAGATTCCATCCAGTTGATAGCCGGGTAGTGTCTTGCGTAAGCGAGGCTCTTGTCGAGCGCCCAGAAGCAACGGGTGAAGCGCTTTGTGTTTTGAGTTACCGGTTCCGAAAAGTCCGAGCCCTGCGGAGATACAGCTCCGATGATTGTTACCGAGCCGTTGTCGCTGCAAAGGGTCTTGACGCGTCCGGCTCTTTCGTAGAACTCAGCGAGTCGGGAGGGGAGATACGCCGGAAAGCCTTCCTCGGCAGGCATTTCCTCGAGTCGTCCGGAGATTTCTCTGAGAGCCTCAGCCCAACGCGAGGTCGAGTCTGCCATAATAGCAACGTCATATCCCATATCGCGGTAATACTCCGCCAGTGTGATGCCGGTGTAGATTGAAGCCTCACGAGCCGCAACCGGCATATTCGAGGTGTTCGCGATGAGTACGGTTCTGTCTGTCATCGGTCTGCCGGACTTTGGGTCGATAAGCTCGGAGAACTCATCGAGCACCTGCGACATCTCGTTGCCGCGCTCGCCGCAGCCAACGTATACGATAATATCAGCGTCGCACCATTTTGCGAGCTGGTGCTGGGTCATGGTTTTTCCGGTTCCGAAACCGCCCGGGATCGCGGCGGCTCCGCCCTTTGCGATAGGGAACATTGTGTCGATAACACGCTGACCGGTTATAAGCGGAATACTCGTTGAGAGTCTGTCGGCGATTGGACGCGAGGTTCTGATAGGCCATTTCTGGCAGAGTGTGAGCTCGTGCTCAACGCCGTATTCGTCCTTAATCTTGGCGATTACATCAAAGAGCCTGTACTTGCCGTCGGGCTTGACCTCAACTACCTCTCCCGAGATAAGCGGAGGTACCATCAGCCTGTGCTCGATAATCTGAGTCTCCGGCAAGGTTGCGTAAATTTCGCCGCCGTTGAGCTTGTCGCCGACCTTGACTTTGAGGGTTACATCCCATTCCTTTTGGTCGTCAAGGGAGTTTACCTGAGAGCCTCGGCTGATAAACGCGCCGGATTGCTCCTCAATCGCCTTCAAGGGACGCTCAATTCCATCAAAAATATTGTCAAGGATTCCGGGTCCGAGCAGTACGTTCATCGGGTTGCCGGTGCCTGTGACAGGGTCGCCGGGTTTGAGACCTGTTGTCTCCTCGTAGACCTGTACGGTGGTATACTCTTCGGTTACGCCGATAATCTCGCCAACGAGGTTTTCCTTACCGACGTGCACCATTTCCATCATTTTAAATTCAGTCGGACCTTTTACAGTAATGACAGGTCCGTTGATTCCGAAAATTACGTTATTGTTCATAGTAATCATCTCTTTACAAGTGTATTATAGTTTTAAATCAGCGTTCTCGACGAACCATTTTTTCTGTTCTTCGAGCTTGGAGTCGAGGGTGTTGTCAGCGACGAGCTCGAGCTCCTTTGAATATGCTCTGAGTCCGCCGAGACGAATTGTAATATCCTCTTTTATTTCTATTTCAGAATTAAAAACTGATTTGATGTCCTCAGCGTACTTCATATCGTCGCGTCTGAGGTAAACAACGCACTTGTTGTTTTGAAATTTATCTGTGATTTCCTTAGCGTAGGAGAGCAGGGCGTCCTTGTATTTGTCGCTGCCGGAAAACTCCATAAGCCTGTCAAACGCGCGGCTGAAGATTTGCTGAACCATCTCGTCTCTTTTTTTGAAAAGCTTGCTTTGTGACTCGATGTTCTTGATAGCGTATTCTCCGGTAATCTCCGCGTTTGAAGCGGCGAGGAACTTCCTGATGTAATTCTCGGAATCCGCTTGTCCGCGGAGCTCGGCTTTTCTGACGGCTTCAGCCTTTCTGGCCTGAATATCCTGCAGAACAGCCTGACGTTCCTGCGCGCTGTATTTTTCTATCGCGCTGAGGAAATTGCCTGTTTTGTTATTGCTCATAGTTATACCTCTTTATAGCTTTACTCCGATTGCTTCCTGAACGTATTTTGTAATACTGTCGGCAGTTCTTCCGTTGCCGTGACGGTCGGGAATTTCTACGATGAGGGGACGCTTGCGGTTGAGCTTTAGGTCGTAAACCAGCTCCGGACACTTCGACACGAGGGTTTCGGTCATAAGTATCACGGCGATTTCGGGGTCGTCCATCGCCTTTGTGAGCTGCTCGCGAATGTGCTCCTCGGAGTGAACTACGACTCCCTCAATTCCGGCAAGCCTCATTCCCATCTGAGTGTCAACGTTGTCGCTGATTAGAAAGTATTTCATAAATCAGCCGTTGAGGATAAGAATGGAGATAAGCATTCCGTAGAGGGCGATACCCTCGCCGAGAGCAACGAAGATGATTGCCTTACCGAAGTTCTTCGGATCCTCGGCAGCCGCGCCGATAGCGGCAGGAGCGCCGTGACCAACCGCGATACCGCCGCCGATACAAGCGATACCGGTCGAGAGACCTGCTCCGAGGTACTGCATACCCTTTGCAATCGGGTCCAAAGCCGCGCCGGCAGCCTCGGGGCCTGCGGCGTTAGCAACGATTGGGCATACAAGGCAGAACGCGAGCACAGCGCCGAAGGATACAAGCTGAGTAAGCATAGAGCGCTTAACGTTCTTTTTGCGGTTGAAGGATTTTGTAACAAGTACAACGGAAAGTACGAGGAATACTACGGGTACTGCGAGTAATAAAGCGTTTAAAAAATTCATAATTAACCTCCGAATTTTAGTTTTTAATCAAATTTAGCTTGGTTGGCTTGTTGCTTATAATATTGAGCTTAACAGGCTCGTACGGTCTGCCCTCGCCGGAATAGAAGCGGCTGAACATTTCGTAATATTCGAGTCTGAGAACCTGGATGCAGACGAGCAGCGCTTCCAGCGCGCAAACAAGTCCGTTGCCGATTATAACGACCGGGATGTAGCCCACTGAGCCGACTGTTTCGGCAAGTGTGAACACAACCTGCATCATTCCGGCGTGAACAAGTACGAACGCCGCGACTCTCAAAAAGCTCATTGTGTTTGAAAGATAGCTTAAAAGCACCTCGATGCTCTCGAAGATATTCTCGAGGATGAAGTTGCCCCAGCTCTCGGGCTTCCAGTCAGGGTCGCCGTCAACGAGCTTGCCGAGCGGTTCGCGCAGGAATATCAGCGCGAACATCACAACGATTGCGATGATATACGGAATGCTGAACAGGTTGACTCCGAGCATCATTGTTGAAATGAGTCCGGCGCAAATCATACCGTAGAACAGCAGTCCGGCTATTCCGCTGGTGTCAAAGAGCATTTTGCCGAAGCTGCGCTGCCTGAACGAGGTGTAGATGTTGAGCATCATAGCTATACACAGCAGAGCGATTCCGATTCCGATTGCGATAAGCAGGATCTGGCTCGTAAACGAGGACGACATTACCTCGACCGGCTTTTCCGGCATATGGAGTATTCCCTTGTAGAACCAGTCCATAGCGTTTTCAAAGCCGAATACGGAACCGTACAGCGCTCCGAAGAACATACCCGAGATTCCGCAGGGGAGGAGGATTTTGCCGATTGGCATTTGCCGCACAAACCACATTATCAGTCCGGCTATCGCAACGCAGAAGCCGTGGCCTACGTCTCCGAACATTATGCCGAACAGCAGAACGTACGTGAACGCGATGAAGTTAGTCGGATCGATTTCCTTATACTTTGGCACACCGTACATCTCGGTATAAAACTGGAACGGACGGGTCAGGAAGCAGTTCTTGAGCTTGACGGGAGGGGAGAGCCTGAGCTCGTCCTTGGCGTTTGAGACGCTTACCTCGACGCTCTCGATTTTCTCGAGCTTCTTTTTCAGTGAATCAGCAGCTTTCTCGGACACCCAGCCCGTAAGGCAGAAGCTGTTGCCGCGCGCCATTGCGTGGGACTTGATGGAAAGATAAAGATTGATTTCCGAAGCCTTTGTGTAGTAGCTCAAAATCTTCTTTCTCTTTTCATCTGCGTAGTTTTCGATTTTTTTATTGATTTGATCGAGCTTTTCCTTCAGCTTGTCAATATCGGCGTTAAGTCGCTTGTACTGCTCCGCCGGAGATACATCCATACTGCCGAACGAGCTCTTTTCAAAGTACAGCCTCGAGAACATTCTCTCGGCTTTTTCGTACATAGTAAGCGGCACAAAGTACGCGCACCATACGTAGGAGCCTTCGTCCTGGCTTTCGATGAACTCTATGTAGTCCATATTGTAGTTCTCGGTGCCGAGCTTCTTGACGTTTTCCTTTGGCATTCTGCCGAACACAGCCTTGACGTATTCCATTCTCAGAAGTTCTTCAAGGTTTTGGTCGATAGATACAAAGTGCTTGGTTTCCTCTCGGGCGCGCTTGCACTCGTTGTACTCGGTTTGGAGCTGAGACTGCTTGCCTGCGATTCGCTCTACCTTGCTGAGCAGCCGGCGCGAGTAGTCGTCAATCGTCTCGTAATCGGGGTTGAACTTCTTTTTGGTTCTGATGTACTGGGGCTGGATTTCGAGTATTCGCATCGCGTTGTTAATCCTTGCGAGCGGTTCGGCGTAGGTTGAGCTGGTCGGTCCTCTGGTGAAGCCTGTTGTGTTCGAGAAGAAGTTGCTCACCTCGTCGGGGTGGAAGGCTTTGGAGCTGCCGAGCGTCAGCACGACGTCGTCGAGCGCTTTTGTGTGGCCGATAATGCTGAAAGCTTTTATGTTTTCAACACTCAATTCAAATCACCTCCTTAGTTATCTTAATAAATGAGCAATGGTTCTATCTTGCTATTGTCAACGTTGTATCTCGCTCCTTCGATAATGCACACAAGGTTGTGCAGCTCGATTTCGCAGATTATAACGTAGGACATCATTACAGTTGCCGGTGAGTCGGAGAAGTACATATTGTGCAGAGCCTTTTTGTTCTTGATGATCAGCGGAAGCTCGCCCGAGTTGGTGAAGCTTACTTTGGTCATCAGCTTGCCTACGCGCGTGTTCTGCATTATCTTGAACACATCCGCTGAGCTGTCGGCGGAGCACATCTCATAAATCACCTGAGGCTTTAATGAGCCGAACGGGAGCAGATACTTGATAATATCGGTTCCCTTTGCGTTGTAATATTTCTTTAAACGAATTATATTGGAAAAATTCTTGTAGTCAATTATTGTGTTGAACAAGTCCTGAAGCTCGTCGCGTTCTGTGGGGTCGGTTTTCTTGATTGCGTCGAAAAGCTCGGAGTAGAGCTTGGTGTAGAGCTTGTTCTCAATTTCGGGAATGGGGAGATAATTTGACTTTGGGTCGTACTCCCTGAGCACATCCGAGTAATGCGACTTTTTCATCGCCTCGAGGAACTGCTCGTAGTTCTCCGCCTTTGAGAGCGCAATTAGGTCGATTGAGACCTTTTTTGCGATATGGGGAGGGATTGAGAAGTTGTACTCCTCGTTTTTGTTGGTGGAGTTTAAGCGTGTGAGGATTTTGATAATCTCGTCAATCTCGGTTTTGTGAGCGATGTATTCGGAAAAATCCTCTCCGACGCTCAGCTCAAAACGGCTGATTGTGTCAAATTCCTTGGTCACATACTGACGAAGCAGGTTCTCGAAAACTCCGCGTCTGATTCCGCGCTCGTTGGCTTCTCCAAAGGCTTCGGAATAGTGAGTATTTGATTTTAGGTATGTCATAACATCGGGAACGCTGTCACAATGCAAAAGGTTTTTGTAGTCCTTTTCGGTAAGGCGCTTGCCGAATTTTGCTTTTGCGCGCGTCAGAACCGCGTAGCTGGTGTTGGACATCTGCGCACACCCTTTCTTAGTTATTGAGTACGTTTGTTACTATCTGCTCAACCCAATTGTCAGCGTTTTGGCTGAACTTTTCGTTGAGCTTTCTGAGAGATTCCTCGCGCTTTTTCTCGTTCTTTTCAAGAGCTTCGGCGGAGGATTTTTTAAGCTGTTCGGCGCGTTTTTCGGCTTCGAGCTTTGCGTCCTCAATGTATTTGTTGTAGACCTTTTCGCTTTCTTCGGCGATTTCGGCTTCAAGCCGGAGCTTTTCCTTTTGAGTTTCTTCGCTCAGGCTTTTTGCTTTTTCGTCGATTTCAACTAGTTTTTTGATTACATCATTCATAGTAACTGCCAAACCTTTCCGCCCGGGATATTTGAGCTTGTGCCGTTACGGGCGTCGGGCGCAAGCGTGATTATCAGTTTTTGAGCGACTGGAGCGGAGCCGGGAGCCTTCCGCCGCGGTTGATGAATACGGACGGGTCGCCGTTTCTTACCGGCATTACAGGGCCTGTTCCGAGCAATCCTCCGAAGCTTAGCTCTTCGCCTGCCTTCTTACCGATTGCAGGGATGAGCCTTACCGCTGTAGTTTTTGAATTTACCATACCGATTGCGGCTTCATCAGCAATAATTGCTGAGAGAGTCTCGGCGGTGATGTCGCCCGGGACTACAATCATATCGAGTCCGACTGAGCATACCGCGGTCATACACTCGAGCTTTGTTATGTCGAGCGTGCCCCTCTTTGCGGCGGCAATCATTCCGGCGTCCTCGGAAACAGGAATGAACGCTCCGCTTAGTCCGCCGACGTGCGACGAAGCCATAACTCCGCCCTTCTTTACTGCGTCGTTAAGCAGCGCGAGAGCGGCAGTTGTGCCGTGGCAGCCGCAGCTTTCGAGACCCATTTCCTCGAGAATATAGGCTACGCTGTCGCCGACAGCAGGCGTCGGAGCGAGGGAGAGGTCTACGATTCCGAACGGAACGCAGAGCCTTTTTGACGCTTCCTTGGCAACAAGCTGACCCATTCTCGTGATTTTGAACGCGGTCTTTTTAATCATATCGGCGATTTCGTCAACGCTTTTGCCTGCGCCGTTCTTTTTGAGCGCGGCTCTTACAACTCCGGGACCTGATACTCCGACGTTGATTACGCAGTCAGCCTCGCCGACTCCGTGAAACGCGCCTGCCATAAACGGGTTATCCTCCGGCGCGTTGCAGAATACAACAAGCTTAGCCGCGCCGATGCAGTCTCTGTCGGCTGTTTTCTCGGCAGACTCACGGATTATTTTACCCATCATCTTGACGGCGTCCATATTGAGTCCTGCCTTTGTTGAGCCGATGTTGACTGAGGAGCAGACTCTTTCGGTTACGGACAGAGCCTCGGGAATGCTGTCGATTACGGCGTAATCTCCTGCGGAGAAGCCCTTTTGAACCAGCGCGGAGTAGCCTCCGATGAAGTTGACTCCGAGCTCGTGAGCGGCTTTGTCAAGCGAATGAGCGAATTTTACTACGTTTCTGCTCTGGCACGGAGCGGCAATCATACCAATCGGGCTTACGGAGATTCGCTTGTTGATAATCGGAATACCGTACTCCTTCTCGATGTCCTCTCCGGTTTTGACGAGATCCTGAGCGTATCTGCAAATCTTGTCGTAGACCTTGACGCAGGCTTTGTCAATATCCTCGTCCATACAGTCGAGCAGCGAGATTCCCATTGTGATTGTGCGCACGTCAAGATTCTCGTTGTCTATCATATTTATAGTTTCTAAAATATCTCTTGTTTCTAACATATAAACCTCTTAAATTCGGTGCATACTGTTGAAGATGTCCTCGTGCATAACATGGATTTTGGTATTGGTGAGCTTTTCTACCTCGGTGAGCTTATCCCTGAGTACGTCAATCGGGGTTTCTCCGAGATCAACAAGCATAAGCATAGCGAACAAATCCCTGAGTACGCTCTGGTTTACTTCGATGATATTTACGGAACAGTCGGAGCAGGTCGAGGATACCTTTGAGAGTATTCCTACCGAGTCCTTGCCGACTACTGTGATTACAGCTTTCATTTACAATTCCTCCGTTATAGTTTTACAACAGTTTATTATATTATATTTACTTACGGTTTGTATTCCTAAATCGAAAAATACTCTTATAAAAATCAAGTTTTTATCGTATTATTGATTGCATACGAACATAAAATATGCTATATTAATAGTGGTGATACTTATGAAGATAATTTGCGATACACACGTTCATTCATCCAACTCGTTCGACGGCGAGAGCACAGTACGCGAAATCTGTGAAAGCGCGGTAAAAAAGGGGATAAGCTCCGTTACGATTACCGACCATATGGAAGCTCCGGAAATCCGCTTTGGAGACAAGAGCGTCTACGGCAACGCGGTGGAGTCGATCACTCAGTCGGTTTGCGATGTGGAGGAGCTATCCGCGGAGTACGACGGCAGGCTGAAGCTGCTCAAGGGTATGGAGCTCGGCGAGCCGATGCATATGCCGAACCTCACGAAAAAGGCGCTGGCGATTGCCGACTTTGACTTTGTTCTGGCTTCGGTGCATAACCTTTATGACGAGGAGGATTTTTACTACCTCACTTACACAGAGGATAACATCAAGCCGCTTCTTACGCGCTACTTTGACGAGCTTCTCGACACAGCGAAGAACGCTGACTTCGACAGCCTCGCTCACCTGACTTATCCGCTCCGCTACATCGTTGAGCGCACCGGAATCAGACCCGATATGGAGGATTACGCCGAAACTATCGACGAGATTTTCCTCACACTTATTCGCCGCAACAAGTCGCTCGAGATTAATACCTCCGGCTTGTTTAAGCAGATAGGCACTACCTTGCCTGACCTTGACCTGGTCCGCAGGTTCAGAGAGCTCGGCGGCAGTATGGTTACTGTCGGAAGCGACGCTCACAATTGCAGAAACCTTGCCGACGGAGTCGAGGAGGGAATTGACATTGCCCGGCTGTGCGGCTTTAAGAGCTTTACAGTCTACGAAAAACGCCAGCCAAAGCAGGTCGCAATCTGGTATTAAATCATAACAAAAACAGTTAAGGAAAACAGTTAAGGCGATGAAGCGGAAAGCTTCATCGCCTTTCGTGTAACTTGCATTATAGCACTTTATAAATATTACTTCAATAAAAGGAAAGCAAAAAAATAAAAATCGTCGATTTTAGTAAAATTAAAGCTCTTTTGCAAGAGTTTTTATGTATTCTTTAAGCTCGTCTTTGGTCTCAGGATGCTTGAGTCCCATCTCGATGTTAGCTCTGAGAACTCCGAACTTGTTGCCCATATCAAAGCGGTTGCCGTCAATCTCGACCGCGGTCATTCCCTTGGAAACAGCAATCTCACGCATAGCGTCGGTGAGCTGAATCTCTCCGCCGGCGCCGGGCAGGGTTCTTTCGAGAATCTCAAAGATTGAAGCCGGAAGCACAACGCGGTCGGTAATAGAGTAGAGCGAGAGAACTTCCTCGGGAGTCTGAGGCTTCTCGACCATATCGGTGCATTTAAAGATGTTGTCGCGCAGGTGCTCGACCTTTAATGAGCCGTACTTGTGAATTTCGCTTTCGGGAACTTTTTTAACTCCGAGAACTCCCTCGCCGTATTCGCCGTAAACGTCGATAAGCTGCTTGATAGCAGGCGTATTGTCGCAGTCGATTACTCCGTCGCCGAATAATACTGCGAACGGCTCGTCGCCTACATACGCCTTGGCTCTGAGTATCGCGTGACCGAGACCCTTCATTTCTCTTTGACGGATGAAGGTGATGTCGGCGAGGTTGGCGATGTCCCTGACTTGCTTCAAAAATTCGGTTTTGCCGCTTTTTTCGAGCGAATGCTCAAGCTCGGGGGAGAAATCAAAGTGATCCTCCATAATACCCTTGCCGCGGTTTGTGATGATTAAAATGTCTGTAATTCCGGCTGCGACAGCTTCCTCAACGATATACTGGATAGTCGGCTTATCGACAATCGGAAACATTTCTTTAGGCATTGATTTTGTTGCCGGAAGGACTCGTGTGCCGAATCCGGCGGCAGGAATAATAGCCTTGCGGATTTTCATAATAATTCCTTTCAGACTCTATTTGAAGAGTTGCATTAAGGTAGGCAGCTCGTTGATTGCGAACATAATCGCCATTACGCTGACTGCGATTGCAATGTTGACGCCGCCCTTGGTTTCAAACTGTTGCTGAGGATTTTCGAAATTTTGCTTGATTTTTTTAATCTCGGCTTTGCAGTGGGAGAAGTACCACCTGTTAGCGAACGCTCCGACAATTATTCTCAACACCAATGTCAGAATTGTGCAAAGCGACATTATCATCAGCATCATCTGGTCGCTCGGGTTAAGGTTTGCGATTCCGCGAAGTATATCGCCGTAGGATGAGGTTGATTCACCGTAGAAAAGCTGGCTGACGCTTGACGACAGGAGACTGTAGCTGATGTAGACATCGGCAGTTGTCAGGAGAATCATAATTGCCGAGAATATCGCGCCGAGCTTGTACATCTTGCGGTACATCAGGTACGCTCCGCCAAACAAAAAGCCGCAGAAGTTGAAGCGTCCGTTGTTAAAGAGCCTGATGTTGTTGAATACCCGGATGAAGTAGGGGGTGTTGTTGCGTACATACTTGGAGACTTCTCCTGCTGTAACGCCGTCGCCCATATCTTCGTCGGGGTTAACACCTGCCATCGGGTCGAACTGAGACGCAAACTGCGAGCCAAAACCAAACGGGGTGTCCTGAGCCTGCGTGTTCCGGGTGTTTTGAGTCTGAGACTGCTGAGTGTTGCCGGGCTGCGCCCCGAGCGGAAATCCGCACTTGCCGCAGTAGAACATTCCTTTTTGGTTTTCAGTCTTACAGCGCGGACAGATGACAGTGTCAGAGCTGCTGTCGTCCTGCGCGGATTCTGAGCTTACAGACTGCTCAAAGTCAAAACCCTCGCCGTGCTTATCCTCAAAAGCACAGCGGTTTTCTTTTTCGTAACATTCCCTGTGATGCGGCGTGCCGCACTCCGGACAGACAACAACGTCGTCGCCGTCTTTGAACTGAACGGAGCATACAGGGCATTTGTATTCTTTAAAATCCATATATTTCTCTTTCTTTATTAATTATATTTAGTTAAGTATATCATTTTTATATGCCATCGTCAAGCATTCTATATGTCTTAGTCAGTCTCAGTGTGCCTCTGTCGTGTTGGCGATATCCCCCTAACCAAGGTTCACTATTATGGTCTGCTGCGGTAGGTAAAGTTCATCTTTTTGTTTGCATTAGGCTCAGTGTGCCTCAATACAATTGACAATTGACAATTGACAATTGACAATTGACAATTGACAGTTGACAGTTGACAGTTGACAGTTGGCAATGATGGTCGTGTAGATAGCTCGATATAAACTAAACTTTTCTGCCCGACAGAATTATTAATTTTTCATTCTTCATTCATCATTCTTCACTCTTCACTCTTCACTTTTCGTTCTTCACTCTTCGTTCTACACTCTTCACTAAATTAACCAATAATTTTCAATTTTCATTTTTCAATTTTCAATTGAGAATGTTGGTCGGGCAGAGAGGTCGATTAATTGCCGACCGGTTTATATCCATCATACGCGTCCCACCAATCACTAACAACTAAAACATCAAATTACACAAAATTGTTTTTCTATATTTATTATTATTTGAACAACACAAGACGATGAAGCTATTTACATTTTTTGCCGTATTTGCTATAATTATCAATGGTATTTTTTTAACATTATTTGCACAAAGGAGAATTCAATGGTTCAGTTTGAAGAACTTTTACTGCGTCTTGAAAATTCAAAACCCGATATTGACGACTTGTCCGACGCGCTCGGAATGAAGTCTTTGCTCTCCGAAATCCAGCAGCTCGAGCTCAAAGCTACCGAGCCGGGATTCTGGGACGACGTAGATAATTCGCAAAAAGTTTTGCAGAAAACCGGCGCCCTGAAGGGAACCGTAGAAGAATACAACAAGCTCGTCGAGCATTACGACGACGCTCACGCGCTTATTGAGCTTGCCAATGAGGAAGAGGACGAGAGCCTTTATGACGAGGCATTATCCGAGGTTGAAGCTGTTGAAAACCAACTCGCCAAGCAAAAGCTCAAAACTCTGCTCACCGGCGAGTACGACAAGAACAACGCTATCCTCACCTTCCACGCAGGCTCCGGCGGAACCGAAGCTCAGGACTGGGCGGAAATGCTTTTCCGTATGTACACTCGCTGGGCTGCCGACCACGACTTCAAGGTCAAGACGGTTGACTACCTTGACGGCGATGAAGCCGGCCTTAAATCTGCTGTATTGCTTGTTGAGGGCGAGAACGCTTACGGCTACCTCAAAAGCGAAGCCGGAGTCCATCGCCTTGTGCGTGTTTCTCCGTTCGATTCTCAGGGCAGAAGGCACACAAGCTTCGCCTCTCTTGAAGTAATGCCGGAAATTAATGACGACATCAAGGTCGAAATCAACCCCGAGGACATCAAGATGGATGTTTACCGCGCAAGCGGCGCAGGCGGTCAGAAGGTCAACAAAACTTCCTCTGCCGTCAGACTTACTCATATCCCGACCGGTATCGTTGTAGCCAGCCAGGTTGAGCGAAGCCAATACCAGAACCGCGACGTAGCGATGAAAATGCTCGCTTCAAAGCTTATGGAAATCAAGGAGCGCGAGCACCTCGACAAAATCGAGGACATCAAGGGTGTCCAGAAGGAAATCACTTGGGGAAGCCAGATTCGCTCCTATGTATTTATGCCGTACACTATGGTCAAGGATCACAGAACCTCCTTTGAGACAGGAAACATCGAGAAGGTTATGGACGGCGACCTTGACGGTTTTATTAACGCGTATCTTAAAGCACTCAGCACAGGAACGCTGAACGCGTAATATAGGAAGGTTAGACTATGAAATATTTTGTAATGTTATGCGACGGAATGGCGGACGAACCCACTGCTAAGCTCGGCGGCAAAACTCCGATGAAGGTCGCGAACAAACCGATGATTGACAAGCTCGCTTCTCTCGGCGAGGTTGGACTTGTAAAGACTGTTCAGGAGGGTATGAAGCCCGGCTCCGACGTTGCGAACCTCGCGGTTCTCGGCTATAACTCAGCCGATTGCTACACGGGACGCTCTCCGCTTGAAGCCGCGAGCATCGGCATTGACCTCAAGGACACCGACGTTACCCTGCGCTGCAACCTCGTGACTCTTTCGGATGAGGAAAACTACGAGGACAAAAAGATGGTTGACTACTGCGCCGGCGATATTTCCACTCCCGAAGCGCGCGAGCTCGTAAATTATCTTCAGGAAAATCTCGGCAACGACGAGTTTAGATTCTACTCCGGCGTTGCGTATCGTCATTGTCTTGTGTGGGACAACGGCAATCCGCATCCGGGTGAGCTGACTCCTCCGCACGACATCCCCGGAAGGGTTATTAAGGAATATATCCCCAAGGGAGCCGACACCGCAAAGCTTTACGATTTGATGAAAAAGAGCTATGAGCTCCTAAAGGATCACCCGGTTAACAAGAAACGTATCTCCGAGGGGAAACGTCCTGCTAATTCAGCATGGTTCTGGGGCGAGGGAACAAAGCCCCGGCTCTCGAACTTTAAAGCAAAAACAGGGCTCAACGGCAGTATGATTTCCGCGGTTGATTTGCTAAAGGGTATAGCAATCTGCGCCGGTATGACAAGTGTTGACGTTGACGGCGCGACAGGCTACATTGATACAAACTTTGAGGGTAAATGCAAGGCGGCTATAGACGAGTTTAAGCGTGGTCAGGATTTTGTGTACGTTCACGTTGAGGCTCCGGACGAATGCGGACACAGGGGAGAAGCCGAGAATAAAGTCAGAGCTATCGAGCTTATTGACGAGAAGATTCTTACCCCGGTTGTTAATTACTTAAAGGAAACAGATGACTTTGCAGTGCTTATCTGTCCGGATCATCCTACTCCTCTCGATATTCAGACCCACACTTCGAATCCTGTTCCGTTCGTAATCTACGACAGCAAGAATAAAAAGCAGAGCGGCGTTGAGTCCGTAAACGAGGACACCGCAAAGGCTACCGGTATTTATATCGAAAAGGGTTACACAATGATGGACTACTTCCTTTCCAAGTAAGAAGTATTAACCTCAAATGCAAAACTCAAATGCAAAAAAAGACAGCCTCGGCTGTCTTTTTTTAATTCATCTCCAATGCTTCTTCGAGCGCGATTGCGAGTTGGTCGGGACAAGAGGTTCCTCTGCCGCCGCAGTCGATACCTCTGAGTCTTTCGATTGCTTCCTGCGCGTCCATTCCCTTAACGAGCGAGCTGATGCCGGTTGTGTTGCCGGCGCATCCGCCGACGAAACGGCAGCTTTTGATTGTGTTGTTGTCGTCAAGCTCCACCTGAATTTGTCTGGAGCATACTCCTGTCGGTCTGAAATTGTGAACCATAATTACCTCCAAAGCATGTTTTCCTAAATAATATAATTCGCATTGATATTATATGACGAGATTTCACTTTCGTCAAGAAAAATTTATTCAATATTATCTGGCGTTATGATGAAATATATGTTATACTCTTATTAACTATTAAATTTTTTAGATTAAGGAATGTAGATATGTCGGTAAGTTTAAATCTCGGCAGTTGGGGTTCGGTGTTTGCGGTGCCGAGCGCGGTAGTTGACGAACACCTGAAGCTTGCTTCACCTCAACAGCTCAAAGTTCTGCTCTTTTTGCTTCGTAATTCGGGCAAAAGCTATTCGGAAAAAGAAATAGGCGACCTGCTTCGTATTCACGAGGCGGATGTCAGGGACTGCGTGCGGTTTTGGGTTGAGCGCAAAATCCTCTCCGAGTTTGAGGGAGAACTCACTCCGGTTCAGGACGCGCCTAAAAAAGAAGAAAAACCGGTTAATCAGGAAAAAGCCAAGCCCCGGACAGTCGTCTCGCGACCGCAGAAGCCGGATATTATCACCGCGGCTCAGAGGGTCAGCGCGGACGAAAACCTTCGCCACACTCTCGCCGAGGTCGAGTCCTGCCTTGCGAAACCGCTCTCAGGGGGCGACACCGCGACAGTCGTTATGCTTTACGATACGCTCGGACTTCCGCCTGAGGTCATTATAATGCTTGTAAACTACTGCGCGAGCATCGGCAAGCGCAATATGCGCGCGATTGAGCGAATCGGTATTCAGTGGTCGGATTTGGGAATCGACTCGGTCGAAGCCGCCGACAATAAGATAAAGCAAAGCAAAATCTCGAGTATGAACTGGAACAGGGTCAGCTCTGTGTTTGGACTCAAAAACATCGGCTCGCCCACAGCGAAGCAGCTTTCCTACGTAGACGTCTGGATCGGAGAGTGGCATTTTTCCGACGAAATTCTGCGAATCGCGTACGAAGCCTGCGTCGATAACACCGGCAAGATGTCGCTCGCGTATATCAACAAGATTCTGATGCGTTGGCACAATGCCGGAGTTTCTACTCCGGAGGATATTGAAAAGCTCGACAAAAAGAGCGCTCCGGCAAAAAAGCCGGCAGATAAACCGTCGTTTGATTTGGACGAGCTCGAAAAAATACAGTAAGAGGTAAATATGGGTTACAGCAAAAAGGTACGCCGAGAGGCGATTCAATTAATTCAGGAGCGCAAGCTCAACGCCGAGCGTGACGCGGAAAACCGCCGCCAAAGGATTTTTTCTGAAATTCCCGACGCGCGCCGTTATGAGCGTGAAATTGCGTCCTGCGGAATCCGCGCCGGCAGAGCCGTCCTTAAGGGCGGCAACGTCAGGGAAGAGCTCCTGAAGCTCAAAGACGAGAGCAAGCGGCTTCAAGCTGAGTATGAAGCTCTGCTCAATGAGCACGGCTATTCCGTCAGGGACACCGAACCGCAGTACACCTGCGAAAAATGCGGAGACACAGGCTACGTCGAGCTTGACAACAGAACTGTAGTCTGTTCGTGCCTGAAGAACGCTATGGTCGAGACTGCCTGCCGAGAGCTCAACAAACGCTCGCCGCTCAGCCTATGTACGTTCGAGGACTTTAAACTCGATTACTACAGCAAAGAAATTTCGGAGGGCTATCCGCGCTCCGCGTACGACCAGCTCAGCGCGATTTATCAGAGGTGCAAGGATTACGCCGATAATTTTTCAAAATATTCAAAGAGCCTGCTGATGATCGGCAAGACCGGACTCGGCAAAACTCACCTCAGTCTCGCGATCGCAAACGAGGTTATCAAGAAGGGCTACGGCGTGATCTACGCTTCTGCTCCGACGATAGTTTCTCAGATTGAAAAGGAGCATTTCTCGCGAGCGAGAAACGACGAGGAAAGCGTTGAGGACAGCTTGCAGGAATGCGACCTGCTTATAATTGACGACCTCGGTACGGAGTTCAACAATAAATTCACTACCCCGGCGATTTACAACGTTTTCAACTCCCGAATTTCAGCCGGAAAGCCTGTTATCGTCAACACAAACCTCAGCATCCGCGAGCTCAACGAGGTTTATTCCGAACGCTTTGTGTCGAGGATTATCGGTGAAGCGGAGCGGCTTAACTTCTTTGGCGATGATATAAGAGTGCTTATGGCGCGAAAGGCACGAAATAATTAAATTCAGTCCCACAGCACAGGAAATGATGATTATGCCGTTTTTTAAAAAGAAATACAAGATTGATTTCTGCGGACAAAAGGAGTGGTACACAAACGCCCGTGAAAGCTACAAGCCGGGCGAGAGGGTAAAGCTTTATTATCCGCATATCGCAACTGATACAAACTATACATTTACCCTCGACGGAGAGTGTATTAATCACGGTTATGATGAAAAGAAGGGCTTTGTAATCTCTTTTACTATGCCTGAGAAGGACGTAAAGCTTGAGTGCGTCTCAAAAAATACAATGATAATTGATACCGAGTTAAAGCCTGTTGAAAAGGAAGTTGTCCTCATTGATTACTACCGCGCGACCGTTGCGACTGTCGGCGGCGACGGATATAAAGAATCAGTACTGTATGACAGAGGCGGCGACAGCCTGCTTCTTCGCTGCTACAGTAAGTCCTTCGGCTCTGACGAAACGGTCGTCGAGTACCTTGTTCCGCGCGACGCGCTGGAGGAATGTCAAAAGATTATAAAGAAAAATAAGCTCAATGAGTGGAAGGACAGGGACGACCTTGTTGCCATAACCGGAGCCCGGGTAGCGGTAAGGTTTATTAATGACGACGGAAGCCGCATACGTGTTTCCTCCGAGGCTATGCCCGAGAACGGCAAGGAGCTTATGTATGAGGTAGGCGCTGTTTTGGGAAAATACGCGAATGATGAATACCTGAAAGCTTAATCGCTTCCATAATTTGTGCGTTGATAATTAATGTCAAATGTATTAGTATAAAAACGGAACCGGTTCCAATTAATATGATTGGAGTTTTTATATGAAAAAATCGTCACGAATCTTATCGGTTATTATGTCGCTTGTTGTTGCGGCGTCAGCGGCTTCGTTTTCCGCCGGGGCAAAGATCTGCGGCAGTGCTAAGACCGCAAAGTCCGTAAGCTTATCCTGTTCCGGCGTCAAATGCGGAATTGATATTAATTCACTGTTCAAGAATTTCAGCGGCTTGTGCATAGGCGGAAAGTGCACGGTAATCACGCCGCGCAAAAACACTCAAAAGACATCTGAGCCGAAAACCGAGCCGACTCAAAAACCAACCGCAAAGCCGACTCAGCCTGCAACAAAGGCGACAGAGCCTACACAAAAGCCAACTCAGTCTGCAACAAAAGCGACAGAGCCTACACAAAAGCCGACTCAGCCTGCAACAAAAGCGACAGAGCCTACACAAAAGCCGACTCAGTCTGCAACAAAAGCGACAGAGCCGCCGACAAAGCCTGCGGAAGCTGAGTTCAATTCAGCCTACGAGGACGAGGTTATTCGCCTTGTAAACATTGAGCGGCAAAGCTACGGACTGAGTCCGCTCTCAAAGAACGCGGCGGCAGTCAGCGCGGCGCGAATCAGGGCAAAGGAGATAACCCTCAGCTTTTCACATACAAGACCGAACGGAACCTCGTGCTTTACAGCGGCAGGGGAGGCAGGACTCACTTACCGCACAGCCGGCGAAAATATCGCCTACGGATACCCCTCTCCAAAGCAGGTTGTCACCGGCTGGATGAATTCCGACGGGCACAGAAAGAATATCCTCTCCGCGTCGTTCTCCGGAATCGGCGTTGGCTGTTATTCAAAGGGAGGGGTGATTTACTGGTCGCAGTTTTTTGTAGGTTAAATAACTAATCGAACCGGAAGAATGGAGCCTGGGCTTCATTTTTCCGGGCTTTTATGTTTGGTGCGGGCGACATATGCTCCATCTGTACACGACGTTACGTTTCGCCTGTTGCGGCGTGTATCATAGCTAAAACCGTACATCTGCGCGGCGGGCTTATGTGAGTTTCCAAATTTTAATTTGGCAAAAACGAACTTATGCGTAGCGTAGCGTAGAAAAAAACAGTCCACAGGACTGTTTTTTTAACGCCCTGTTCAAGTCCTGGTTACCATCTCTAATACAAAAATAATGGATACCCGTTGGGTATCCATTATTTTGGTGCGGGCGACATATGCTTCATCTGTACACGACGTTACGTTTCGCCTGTTGCGGCGTGTATCATAGCTAAAATGCACATCTGCGCGGCGGGCTAAAAACAGTCCACAGGACTGTTTTCTTAACGCCCTGTTCAAGTCCTGTCGCATACCTAATCACCAAAAATAAAAGGGTACCTGTGGTACCCTTTTATTTTTGGTGCGGGCGACAGGACTTGAACCTGCACACCAATGGCACAAGAACCTAATGGTAACGTCACCTTGGTGGAAGAATTCTATTTTTACTACAATTGCCACAATTAATACAATACCTGCTATGATTGATAAAATAATTACTTGGATTATTAGTTTGATTAATATTTGAATTCACACATGATGATTTTAAAAAGATTTTTATTCTTTTGTCATTGTGTTTTTTGATAAAATCATATAATGAAGTTATTGATGAACTATTGATTTCAATATCACCATTACAATCTAGCGTAGAATGTTCTTTAATTATATTTTCACACATTATTCCGCCATGTATCAAATTGTATTGTATTTCTTTATTAAGATATAGTTTGCCTACAACACAGTATTTTATTCCGCGTTCTATTAACAAATCTATAATATGTTCAAATTCTATATCTGTAATACCAGGCAAAAACGGTTTAATCAGTACATTGCTTTCTATCCCATACTCTTGAAACATATTACAAGTATCTAATCTTTTCTTGGGAGAAAAAGTAAATGGCTCAAGTTCATCCCATTTTTTTAAAGAGGTTATTGTAGTGGAATATAACATCTGATTATGATACTGTATATTATTAGCTATTTTTGAAGCATTTTTTGAATCCACCCCATATTTACTCATGAATTGAATTGGATTTCCTAATTTCATGAGTTCAATAATTAACTTAACTGAATAATTCACGGTTTTTATGTTTTGAAATATATCTCCCCATGCTCCAATAGAAATAATAGTGCCATTTTTACCAGAAATGAAATCTTGATGTGATGTAATTTGTTCTATTAGTGATGAAACACCTAAGTTATTTAATGATGGCTTATTCAGATTCCTGAGTTTAAGATAACAATATTTACATCCACCATTACATCCGATTACTGGACTCACGAAAACTCTTCCATCTTTGAATTTGGGGTGAATAATATCTGTATTCATTGTTTCATCCTTGGTTTTGTTCATAAGTATCCCATAGGTTATTGAAGTAATTTTTGTAATAGCTGTATCCTTCACTATCACTCATAAATCTATAAGTTATTGTTTGTTGACTCAGTTTATTCTGATAGGGCCCTATATAGATATTATTATCAATACAAAAATAAAAATCATAGGGATAATGATCGTAAAATTGAATTTCTATTTGTCTATCATATTTTTGTATTATTTTTAATTCTTCTACCCATTTTATTAAACTATTAATCGATTCTTTCGTTGAACCCGTATTCACTTCTTCAGTTTTATCAACTGCAAAAGTATAATCACTTTCAGGATTAATAGTCAGAATTTTTATTCTCATTCCTTCTTTTACTCTATTCTTTATCGTTTCTGATTGTGCATCTCTAAAGCTTTTTAATCCCATTGCACATATTTCTAAATAGTTAGCATTCTCTAATTGTTTATTGCTATAGGAATTCATTTCTGCTCGAGTTTTATATATTCCAACTAGTCCCCATTTTTTATATAGCTTTTTAATTTCATCTTCTTTTGCTTCGTAAAAAGAATTAATCAACGAAAACACACAGCTTGCTAAAATAGATGTTCCTATACTTAACATTATTACAGCAATTACTTTTTCAGTTCCTACAATTATCGATATTAATATTAAGATAACGCCTATCAAACAACCAATTGAACTTGGCGTAAAAAGAATTCTAGTAACTTTGTTTTTGTTTCCCACATTTACACCTGCTTTTTCTTAACTAGTTTTATAATAAGCTTTACTAAAATAATGATTATGAAATCTGATTCATACTTACTCCGCCGTGCATTGGATAATTATATAGAGAATAAAACAATGTTAGTATGTGATTAATTCATTAAATACATCAATTGCAAAATGGTCACTCATTCCTGAAATATAATCAATTATCGCCTGTACGTAGACTTTTTTGTTTTCAAGTCGACCATAGATTTTTTCATTATCATATACTCTATCTCTATCAATGTAATTATTGGGTATAAAATCAGATTCACAATACC
>CADBTV010000080.1 GCA_902797655.1 uncultured Ruminococcus sp. | reverse complement strand
GCGGAAACCTCGCTGAGATCCTTGATTACGCCAACCTCGGGGTCGAGGAGCATATCCTTAACCTGTGTAAACGCAACGGCGTGGTCGGGCATATCGACTTCCTTCTTGATGTTGTTGTCCTTGGTCTTGTAGCCGATGAAGGAACCCTCGTCGCCGATACGCTCGCAGTTACCCTTTGCGAGCACGCTCTCGTCAGTCATATCAATGAGCTGGTACTTGAGCGATGAGCTGCCTGCGTTTATTACCAAAATTTTCATAGTTTAATCCCCTTCGATTATTGATATTATTTCAAAATTATACTATACTATAATAAACTAAAACAAAGGAATTTGCAAGTTTTTTGCAGAAAATTTGCAAGAATAATCGAAAAAATGTATAAAAAATCACATTTTAACGCAATAATTTGCGAATACAACCCGTTTCACAACGGTCACAAATACCACCTGCAAGCCGTTAAGGCGCAGAACAACCACCCCACCGCGGTGATAATGAGCGGAAGCTTTACCCAGCGCGGTGAAGCCGCAATCGCAGATAAATTCACACGCGCAAGGCTTGCGGTTGAAAACGGCGCCGACCTTGTGATTGAGCTGCCGGCTGTGTACGCGCTCGGCTCGGCGCAGACCTTTGCGCGAGGCGGAGTCGGAATTGCGGAGGGTATGGGCTGCGTGGAATATTTATGCTTCTCAGCTGAGTGCGGCGAACTTGAACCTCTCAAAAAAGCCGCCCTCGCCTTTGAGGACGAAGGGTTTAATAATTCTTTAAAAGAATATATGGACAAAGGAAGCAGTTATCCGCTCGCGGTTGAGAGCGCTATGCGCGAGACTGTCTCCGACGAAGCGGCGAGGATTGTAAGCGAGCCCAACAACACCCTCGCGGTGGAGTACATACGGGCTGCACAGAGCCTTGACTTTATAGTTACAAAGCGCAAGGGCGCAAGGCACGACGGAGTAGGCGGAGTTGAGAACATCCGCAGCGCGTCGGAGCTCAGAGGGCTTTTGCGCGAGGGAAAGGGAATCTCCGCTTTCAGTCCGGCGGAGCCTGACGAAATCACGGACGAAAAACTGCTCGGCAGAATTATCCTCTACAAGCTCAGGACAATGAGCGCCGAGGATATAAAGAACTTGCCGGACGTCAGCGAAGGGCTCGAGAACAGGATTGTTGACGCGGTGAAAAACGCGGCTTCGGTTGAGGAACTGCTCGAAAAAGTCAAAACAAAGCGCTACACAATGGCAAGGCTGAGGAGAATCCTCTGCTGCGCGCTGCTCGGGATAACCCGGGAAATGGGCAAAACTCCTCCTCCCTACATCCGCGCGCTGGCATTCAACGAAAAAGGCACGGAAATTATGCGCGAGATTAAGGAATGCGGAAGGCTTCCGCTGATTACAAACGTAGCCGACGGGTACAAGAATCTCAGCGACAGCGCAAAAAGGATTTTTGATATTGACATCCTCGCAACCGACATCCACGCCCTCGCGTATAAAAAAATAAAGCCCTGCGCGGAGGACTTTAAATATCAATTGAAAATAATTGAAAATTAATTGATAATTTATAATGGATAATGGATAATGATGGTCGGGTAGAGAGGTTGATGTGAAAATCAACTTCTCTGCCCGACCGAATTTATATGCTGCTTGCGCAGCAAGCATACAAATATGGTCGGGAGACGAACGCTTCTCACAGAAGCCGCTGTCTACCCGACCATAATTTTCAATTTTCATTTTTCAATTTTCAATTTTCAACTGTCAATTGCTCAGACCGGATAAACCTTGTTCTTTGTATCGCCCAAGTCGGGGTCGAAGCCTGCCTTTGCGGCGCGGCGCTTCTCGAAGAATTTGGTCGCAACCTCGGGGAACTGAGCGTAGGAGAGCACGTCCTCCTCCTGCTCGATGTACTGCGGAATCTCGGCGCGGAGCTTTTCGAGCTCGGGCTCGATTAAGTCAGCCGGACGGCAGGTAATCGGCTCCTCGTCGCCGATGATTGACTTTCTGAACTCAGGGTCAATCGGCATCGGAGTTGTGCCGTACTTGCCCTCGATGATACCGCGGAACTCCTTGGTAACCATCTGGTAGCGCTTGCCTGTGATTACGTTGAACACAGCCTGAGTACCGACAATCTGTGAGGTTGGAGTAACAAGCGGAGGATAACCTGCGTCCTTACGAACACGCGGAACCTCTGCGAGACATTCCTCGAGCTGGTCCTCCTTGCCTGCCTGCTTGAGCTGGGAGATAAGGTTGGAGAGCATTCCGCCCGGAACCTGGTAGAGCAGAGCCTTTGTGTCGGCAGTGAGAATTTTTGTGTCGAGAAGTCCGGAGTCGATGTACTTCTTGCGTAAATCCATAAAGTAGGAGCGAATCTCGGTGAACGCTTCGAGGTTGAGTCCTGTGTCGTACTCGGTGCCCCGGAGAGCGGCAACCATCGACTCTGTCGGAGAGTGCGACGTTCCCTGAGAAAGCGGAGAGATTGCTGTGTCGATGATGTCGGCTCCTGCCTCAACGCCCTTGAGCAGGCACATTGAGCCGAGTCCGGATGTGTAGTGAGTATGAAGCGCGACCGGAAGGTCAACGGCTTCCTTGATAGCCTTTACAAGCTCATAAGTCTTGTACGGCGTGAGCAGAGCCGCCATATCCTTGATACAGATTGAATCCGCGCCTGCGTCTGCAATGCGCTTTGCGTAGTCAACGTAATACTCGGTGGTGAATACGGGGCCTGTTGTGTAGCTGATTGCGACCTGAGCGTGAGCTCCCTCCTTTTTGGCGGCTTTGATTGCGCTCTGGAGGTTCTTAATATCGTTGAGAGCGTCGAAGATACGGATGATGTCGATACCGTTAGCGACGCTTTTCTGTACAAAATACTCGAGAACGTCGTCAGCATAGTGGCGGTAGCCGAGCATATTCTGACCTCTGAAAAGCATCTGGAGCTTTGTGTTGGGGCAGTTCTCGCGGATTGTGCGGAGCCTCTGCCACGGGTCCTCGTTTAAGAATCTGAGACAGCTATCGAACGTAGCTCCGCCCCAGCACTCGAGAGAGTGGTATCCGATTTTGTCGAGAAGCGGAAGCACCGGAAGCATTTCCTCGGTGGTCATTCTCGTGGCGATAAGGGACTGGTGAGCGTCACGCAGGGCTGTTTCGGTAATTAAAATCTTCTTTGCCATAGCGTACCTCTTAGTTCATAGTAAGGAGAACCTTACCTGTGTCAACAGCGTCGCCGGCTGTAACTTCGATTGAAGCGACAGTGCCGTCCTGAGCTGCTTTAACCGGGGTTTCCATCTTCATAGCCTCGATAAACACGAGGTCCTGGCCTGCTGTAACGGCATCGCCGGGGTTCACCTCTACTCTTACGACTGTGCCCGGCATCGGAGCGGTAACCTTAACCGCGCCGGCGTTGCCTGACGGAGCCGCAGGCTTTGGAGCTGCCGCCGGAGCAGCCGCAGGAGCCGGAGCCGCTGCCGCAGCAGGAGCGGATGAAGAGCCGAGCTCCTCAACCTGTACATCGTATGCTGTGCCGTTTACTGTGATTCGTAAATTCTTCATAACTTTACCCCTTCTATCAGATAGTTGAATGCTTCTTGGAGAGGGTCTCTACCCTCTTGCCGCTGAGCATATACATTGTTGTTGTGATTGCTTTTCTGAGTTCGTCCTCGGTGAGTACGTCGTCAACGTAGCCGTTCTCGCAAGCCTTCTCGGCTGAGAGATTTTCAGCAGCGAACTGCTGAGCTGCCGCCTTCTGCTCCTCTACGGGAACGTTCATCTTCTCGGGAGCGAGAATAAGAGCCGCAGCCTCGGGACTTACCGGACTGATTACGGTGTTATCAAGCGCGTAAACTACGTCGGCGTTTGCGCCGGTGCCGGCGAGAGCTATGTACGAAGCTCCGACCGCGGTGCCTGTTACTACCGAAATCTTGGCGGTGGTCGCCTCGGCGTATGCGGAAGTTACCTTGGCGGCGGACTTGATGTCCTCAAAGCCGCAGGCGTTAACAAAGGTTAAGACCGTAAGCGAGAAAGCGTCGCAGAAGCGGACGAACTTAGAAATCTTATTAGCGTCGTCAGCGGAGATTACGCCGCCGAGAGTATTGACAAGACCTACGGTTCTGCCGTCGATACGCGCGAGAGCTGTACGGGCGATGTCGCCGAAGTTCTTGCCGAGCTTAAACGCGGAGCCTGCGTCTACAACCTTGGAGCCGATGCAGTCGCCCGGCTCGGGCTCAGCAGACTCAAAAGCGTACGGCTCAACTATGTTATTGAGCGGAAGATATGTAACGAGGGCCTTTGCCTTTTCAACAGCGTCAGCCTTGTCATCGGCGATTACGGAAGCGACTCCGGACTCAGCGTTATACTGAGCGCCTGAGTTGTTGCCCATAGTGTCGAGAGAGAGCCTTGCGTCCTTAGCCATAATCACAAAATCAGCGCATGAAGCGTTGAGAGCGACGGTGCCGATGCAGTCGCCTAATACAACCGAAATCTGCGGTACAACGCCGGAAAGCTTTGAAGCTGCGTTCAAAACCTCGCCGTAGCCGGCGAGCAGCGCGTTACCCTCGTCAAGACGGCCGCCCTTGGAATCGTAAAAGCCAACGACCGGAGCGCCGGTTTTGAGCGCAAGGTCATAAATTTTCTTTAACTTTGCCGCCTGAGCCTTGCTCATCGCTCCTGAGCAGAAGTCGGGATTCTGAGCGAAAGCATAGACAAACACGCCTTCTACCGTACCGTATCCCGCGACAACCTCAGCGTAAGTGTCCTGAGATTTTGCGAGGACGTCAACGCTCATAAACTCGCCGTCGTCAAAAAACGACTCGAGAGTTTTGTAAGCGGAAGTCTCGGCGATAGAAGCCTTTGCCTGAGTTACATTCTCAATACTCATTTGTAGTCCTCCAATTCAAATATTGCCAAATGTCCCATTTTAATGAAACATATAATATACATAAAATATTATACCTTAAATATGGTAAAATCGCAAGAAAAAAAGTGTGCCTATGTTGAATTTGCACACTTTTAATACTTTATTCAATTATTATGTTCAGGTTTTGTTTATTTTTGTTTCACGAAAGGTCAGCTCTTGCCTGAATTGAGGAGCTTTTTTACTTCGTCGGCGGTAAGATCGCGCCACATTCCGCGCTTGAGCTTGCCCATTTTTACTGAGCCGACAGAGATTCGGCGCAGGCGCGTTACCTCTGCTCCGACGGTTTCGCACATTTTGCGGATTTCGCGGTTTCTTCCCTCGTGAAGCACGAACTCAACCGCCGCGCGTTCATCTCCGCGCGACATTACCCTGACCTCGCAGGGAGCGGTTTTGCGGCCGTCGATTACAACTCCGCGGCTGATTGTCTTTGCCTGCTCGTCGGTGAGGTCAGGCTTGAGCACAGCGTGATAGACCTTGTTGATTTGGGCGCGCGGGTGAGACACGGTGTTCGCAAACTCGCCGTCGTTGGTGAGCAGGAGCATTCCCTCGGAATCCTTGTCGAGCCTGCCGACAGGATAGACGCGCTCGGGGATGTCCTTAATCAGGTCGGCGACGCATTTTCTGCCGCGCTCGTCGCTGAGAGTTGTGACGTAGCCGCGCGGCTTGTTGAGCATTATGTAACGCTTGCCGCCCTTCTTCTTGATTACGATTCGTTTGTTGTGAACGTAGACCTTGTCGAGGTCGGGGTGAACCTTGTCGCCCAGCTCGGCGCGTCTGCCGTTGACCTTGACGGCGCCGCTCTCGATAAGAGCCTCGGATTTGCGGCGTGAAGCAACTCCGCAATCCGCCATAAACTTTTGCAGTCTTACTAATTTAGAACGCATTGTTCAACATTCCTTTTATTATTTCAAAAAAGTTTTTATTTTCTTTTATCGAATTATTATTCTCTATCGCCTTTAGCTTATGCGAGGCGATTAATTTTCCTTTATAGAAATATTCTACCGTTCCGAGGTTTTTCCTTTTGACAACGGGAGCATAGAGGAAGTTGTCGAGCATAATCCTGCTTTTGATAACCTCGGGATCGGATTTCTCGGTCACTAAAAAGTCCCTGCCCTGCCCTACTACGGTAGTTGAGGGCTTGACTCCGCCGACTGTCGGAACCTCCAGACAGAGCTGAGAGTCGTCGAGAATATTCATCCTAAGCTTTGAAAAGCCGTAGTCGCAGAGAGTCATATGGTCGCGCCAGTCGCGCTTGTCGTCGAGAGTTACGCAAACAAGCGTCAGTCCGTTCTTTTTCGAAGCAGTGACAAGGCACCTTCCGGCTGCGGTTGTGTATCCGGTTTTGCCGCCTATGCAGGGCTTGTAGAGTGACAAAAGGCGGTTGTGATTTGAGTAGGCGGTGATTTTGTTGGAGGGCTTGACGAACCTGACCTGCGAGATTTTGCGCGAGGTGAGAGCCCTGAATTCCTTGTTTTTGAGAGCCTGTGCCATAAGCAGCGCAAGGTCGTAGGCGGTGGAGTAGTGGTTGTCGTCGTCGAGTCCGCTCGGAGTGACGAAGTGAGTATGCTTCATACCGATTTTCGCGGCGCGCTTGTTCATTAAACCGGCAAATTTTTCGGTACTGCCGGCGATTGAAATTGCCGCGGCGTTGGCTGCGTCGTTGCCGGAGCAGAGCATTAGTCCTACTGCCAAATCTCGCAGCGTTACTACCTCGCCGACTTTGAGGTACATACTGCTTCCCTCGGCAATCATATCCTCGGTGAATTCAACCTGCTTGTTGTTTTTTGCGGCGTATTCGAGTACCAGAAGCGTGGTCATCAGCTTTGTGGTGGATGCCGGTTTCATACGTTTATTTTTGTTTTTAGAATAATAAACCTTTCCGTTGTCAACGCAGTAAAGCACGCACGAACGGGCAGAAACGCTGACCCCAGCCGCGGACGCGCTCAGCGGAAACGCCATACAAGCCAGACAAAGTATTATGCAGACGAGCTTCTTCATATGATCACCGTTTGATTATATGAACGACGGACGGAAAAAATGAATAGTAAAAAATTGAAAATTGAAAAATGAAAATTGAAAATTGTGGTCGAGCAGATAGATACTTCTGTGAGAACCCTTGCTTCCCGACTATATTAGTATTTCGCTTGCGCGAAGCACATAAAAATTCGGTCGGGCAGGAGGGTTGATTATTATATCGAGCTATCTACACGACCATCATAGTCAATTGAAAATTGAAAAATGAAAATTGAAAATTGTTGTCGAGTAGGCAGAAGCTTCTGTGAAAACCCTTTGCTTCCCGAATGTATTAGTAATTCGCTTGCGCGAAGCGCATAATAATTCGGTCGGGCAGGAGGGTTGATTATTATATCGAGCTATCTACACGACCATCATTGTCAACTGTCAATTGTCAATTGTCAATTAAAACAGATCGTCCTCGTCGGCGGTTTCAGCCTCGACGTCGTAGTGCACCTCGGATGTGTTCTTATCCTTTTTGAAGAGGGCTGTCACCTTGTCAACAAGCTCGGGAACCATTCCGACAACGCGGTCAGCCGCGCCGTCGTATTTTTCGAGCGGGATGAGCTTAACGTTGCCCTTGTAGACGGTGAGAAAAGCGACAGGCTGGATTGTAACTCCGGCGCCGCTGCCGCCGCCAAAGCAGTCCTTGTTCTCCTTTTTGGTCGGGAAGTCGGAGCCGCCGGACGCAAAGCCGTAAGTAACCTTTGAGACCGGGATGATGATTGTACCCTCGGGAGATGTAATCGGGTCGCCGATGATAGTGTTGACATCGACCATCTCTTTGATTTTGTCCATTGTTGTGTCCATTAATCCACTAATTGGATGCTGATCACTCATAATGTTTCTCCTTATCTATTGGAATTGGCGGAGGACTCCGCCTTTTTCTTTACTTTTTTAGGTTTAGCCTTGATGTAGAGCATAAGCACAGAGAACGCTCTTGACAGCACGGTAGTCAGTACAAATAAAATCCTGATTCGCGCGGTTACAACAGCATAGGCGCGGCTTACCGCGTCGGCTGAGAAGTCGGAGTTCACGTTGACGTTGTAGTCCTCAACGTTGACGATTTCCATAATCGCGCGCAACGCCGGAAAGAAAACAGCGCAAACTCTGCCGTATTTTACACCTGCGTCGGCGGAATCCTCGCCGGCGATTCTGAGGTCAACCGTAAGCTCGGATACGTAAATGTGACGGAACAACCCCTTCAGGATTCCGACAGCGAGCTTTGCGACTCGCTTGAAGATATTTACGAGTCCGGAGATTCCCTTTTGCTTTACGTAAGACTTCAGGTCAAAGGAGCTTTTCTCCTTTTTTTCAGGCTTTTTTTCCTGCTTTTTAGGTTCGGACTTTTTCTTCTTTTTCTTTTTCGGCTTCGCCTTTTCAGGCTTTTGGGGGAGAATTTTGAAGCTTAAAAACGCGACCTTGACGGTGAGCGCCGGTTCCTCATCGTAGACAAAGAAGGCTTTGATGTTGAACAAGGTCAAAAGAAATAAGAGCAGGAGAACGCCCAGAATTATATACAGAACGAGCATTTTATTCCGCAGCCTTTTCGATTACTTCCTCGACAGTCATCTGCACGCTGCCGTCGCCGGTTTCGCTGTCGGAGGGCTTTTCGTCATCTTCGGGAAGCGGCGGAAGCTCCTCAATTGAGGAGATGTTGAAGCAGCGCAAAAAGTTCTCGGTAGTTCCGTAGATGAGCGGACGTCCGGGAAGCTCGAGCCTGCCCTTTTCCTCGATTAAGTCCTTTGAGGTGAGCGAGCCGATTACTCCGGAGCAGTCAACTCCGCGGATTTGCTCGACAAACGACTTGGTGACAGGCTGGTTGTAGGCGATAACCGCGAGCACCTCGAGCGCCGCCTGTGAGAGCGGAGTGTTGCGCCTTAAATCCATAACCTTGCGGATTTGCGGAGCGAACTCCTTGACGGAAACCATCTGATAACTATCCTTGAGCTTTATGATAGTAATGCCCCGATTGGCGTTTTGATATTCATTTTTGAGCTCCTCGAGGTGTTCCTTGGCTTCAGCCTCGGAGATTTCAAGAGCCACAGCTATTCGTGACGGCTCGACCGAGGAGCCGTTGGCAAAGAGAATCGCCTCGATAGCGGAGTTGATTTTTTCTGTGTTCATTTTTTATCCTCCAGCATATAAACCTGCGCGTTGTCGCCGTCGCCGTCGATTCGGACTCGCTTGCCCTTGACGAGCTCGAGCACCGCGAGGAAGGTCGCGACCAGCTCGCTGCGCTCGTTGGCGGCGGTAAAAAGCTCGTGGTAACGGACGCGTTTGCCGTGCCAGAGCCTGCGCATAACAGAGATGATACGCGCGTTTACCGAGACAATCTTGCGCTCAATGATTCCCGAGAACGCCGACTGAGGCGGCGGAAGCTTTCTCTTTCCCCTGCCGACAGCGTCGATGTAGCCCTTGACTATATCGGACGGATCGTGCTTGCGGTTGTAGGTCAGGTCGAACTTGACGGGAGAAGCGTCCTTGTAGAAGGTGTCGAAGTCGTAGAGGGTGCTCATTTTTTCGGCAATCTGCTTGGTGAGCTGATACTCAATGAGCTGACCGGAGAGCTCCTTTTTGAGCTCCTCGGCTTCGTCCTCATACTTCGGGAGCAGCATTGCGGACTTGATGTACACAAGCCGCGACGCCATTGCCAAAAACTCGGAAGCGACGTCCATCTGGTTTTCCTGCATCAGCTTAATCTGTTCCATATACTGCTCGAGCAGGAGAGAGATTTGGATGTCGTAGATGTTTATTTTATTTTTGGAGATAAGATTCAGCAGCAAGTCAAGCGGACCCTCGTAGACGTCGAGCTTGTAGCTAAGCTGAGGTATTGTTTCCATAAATATAATTCCTTTTTAGAAAAATGAGAACGGCAGAGCAGTAAGCCAGTTAATAAACTCAGCCATCAAACCGCTCAAATAGCCAATCGGCAGAACGTTGAACCAAACCATAATCAGTATGGCGAGGAAGAAAAGGTTCTCGTACTTGTAAAGAGTGTAGACCCACTTGTCCGGCAGGAACATAAAGAGGATTTTGGAGCCGTCGAGCGGAGGAATCGGCAAAAGGTTGAACACCGCGAGGGTGATATTGAGCTGAACGTAATACATCAGGAACATCATTACGTAGGTACCGAACTGAGAATAGCAGAAGCCGGCGGCGAATGTGAGCAGCGCGTTGAAAATCAGTCCGCCGAATATTGCCGCGACAAGGTTCGCGACCGGACCGGCAAGCGCGGTAAGACCCATATAAACCTTTGGGTTCTTGAAATTGCGGTCGTCAATCGGAACCGGCTTTGCCCAACCGAAGCCGACAAAGATTATCAGCAGCGCGCCGATTGGGTCGATGTGCTCAATAGGATTGAGCGTTAGTCTTTTGCGATATTTGATGCTTGTGTCGCCGAGCTTATAGGCTGTGAACGCATGCGCCCACTCATGGAACGGCATAACGAGAAAAATTACAACCAGCGAAGCGAGAATATCCACAACGGCGGTCATAAAATCGAGTCGTCCGGAAAGCAAGGATATGAGCATAGCGATACTCCCCTATTCTAAAATGTAGTTAAGTTTATTATACAACACTACGGTATAAAAAACAAGGATTTTTTCACACATAAGAATTTGCGATATTTTAAGTTTTTTTCAAAAAAGGCTTGCATTTTCTTGCAATATCATTTATAATACAGTAGTTAGTGATATGAATTATTGAAAATTGTCTTTTATAAGGAGGTGCAGACACATGGCAAAGTGTGATTTCTGCGGTAAGGGTGTAACTTTTGGTATCAAGGTTTCTCACTCACACAGACG
>CADBTV010000079.1 GCA_902797655.1 uncultured Ruminococcus sp. | reverse complement strand
ATCGCTCGTGCGCGCGCAGCGTGCAACTGAGCGGGCAATACAAATAATTTTTTGCTTTATAGGAGTTTATGCTATTGCAATTATCAATTACCCTGCGAAAAATTTTATTGTTTCACAGCGTTACAGAGCAGTTTCCTATAAAGCAAAAAAGCCTTACGCGCCCGTTAATCTCTACGGGAACGCAAGGCTTTGCCTGCAAAAACAATTTGATTGATGAATTTTTATCTGTTATCTCCGGGGATGCGGATTGTGACTCCGAACTCCTCAGCCTTTTTCTCGTATTTTACGAGGGTTTTCTTCTTGAAAATATGCTTTTTCGCGAAGTTCTTATAGTCCTCGATAATGAGCTGCTTGATTCCGACCTGATCCATAAGCCTTGAACCGGTTGCGGAAATGCACAGGAAGTACGAGCCGTTGTCTGTCACAACCTGAGCGTAAGCGCGGTAGGTGTTGCCTGATTCGTGGAACATCTCGTAATCCTTGATCTCGACCGACTTGCCCTGGTAAAATTCAGCCAAATCCATAGCGTCAGCGTCGAGAGTTGTGCTTTTCTCTCTTGCTTCGTCGTTGAACAGCTCGCTGATGCTTTGACCGTTGTCAAGCGCCTTGACAGTATCTTTGAACAGGTTCTCAACCCTGCTTCCGTCGTTGCCGGTAAACACCGCGATTGTGACTATCAGCGCAACCAAAAGTACCCCGAGCAATATATTCCTGACTTTTTGCTTCATATTCTGTCAAACCTTTCTTTGAGTCATATTAATTATACTTCAATCACAAAATTTGTCAATACTTTTAATTCGAGCAGACAGTATGATGTTTTGATTACCTTTATTACCCGACAGAAACGATGCGCTATTTTTAGCGTTAAATTTTTATCCGGCTGTCTGCCCGAAACAAATGTTACTTACAGAAGAATCCCTTCTTCCGGGCTTATTACGATAGACATTTATTCGGCTATCTACTCGAAATAAAATTTCCCGACAAAAGAAAGACTTCTGTCGGGAATATAACGTTAATTATTTATCAAGCTATCTACTCGAAATAAAAATCACTTGATGTACTTTGCTTTGATTCTCTTTTTACCGATGATGTTATTTACGTCCCAGCCGTAGGTATAATGAATTTCAAGCACCTCGTCGTAATAAGCGCAGACCTTATTCCTGACCATTGCGCCGTAGGCGTTGGTGCTGCCGTAATCAACGACAACAACCGGAATCTTTGTGTCTCCGTTAATCATCTTGGAGTAACCCCTGTAAACATTATATATTCTGAGCTTATCCGGATTGTTTACAATGTCCTTAACCTCGCGGTAGGTTCTCTTGCCGAGCTTGATATAATCGGTAACGATTGTGTTTATCTTGTATTTAACCTTGCCTTTTTTGGCGGTAAGAGTGAGTCTGCCGCCCTTTTTAGCTTTGATTTTACCGGTCTTTTTGTTTATGGAAACAACCTTTTTTCTGTTGCTTGACCACTTGGGCTTTTTAACGCCGAGCGGTTTTGGAGCCTTTGCCTTGCTTCCCTTGGCGATATACCAAATTCCGTGCGTCATATGCACGGTATACTTAGCCTTATTGCCGCCTGCCATTTTGAGCGTAATAGTCGCCTTGCCGATTTGATGCGGATAAATCGTGAGGTAGCCGGTTTTGGTACTGTAATTAAGAGAAAACGACGCGGTTGCGACCTTGTCATTGCTTGTCTTGATGGATAGATTAGCGTCCGCGTACTCGTAAGTACCGGAATACGTAAACGGAACAATCGCGCTGTCGGTAGTCTTGAATTTTCCTAACTTTTTAGAGAGCTTAATCTTATCGGCAGGCGCCTTGTAAATTTTAAACGAATAATTGCCCGAGCCGTATGTAGTAAGAGTGTAGTTTTCTCCCTTTCTGAGATAATACATAATCTTTTTAGAGCCCGATTCCCAGCCAAAGGAGCCGTCATAGTAGCTTCCGCTCAGCTTAAATTCTTGGTTATTATTCGTCTTAAACTGTATATATACGTTAGCGTTAGACGTCATTGTAAATGTGTAGTATTCATAATAATCATCATCATTGCTGCCAGAGTATGTTTTGCCCATGGTAATCGCGGTGTCAGCGCTTGCGGTAACAGGAGCTATGCAGATTACCGAAAGGATCATTACAAAAGCGAGTACAATTGATATGGTCTTTTTCATAAAAACCTCTCCTCCAGAACGTAAATTTTATTAAATAATACCATTCTATAGCATAAGTGTCAATAATTGTAGTAATTATTCACTAAAAGAAAAAGCACAGTCCAAAGACTGTGCTAAATTAAGTACCCTGAAAACTGAATAAAGAATTGGATAAGAAGAAAAGTTACTACTGACCAAAGAGTATCTACAGAGAAATGAAGCTTTAATTGATGATTCTCAATTCTCAACTCTCAATTCTCAATTGAAATTGTGGTCAAGCCCTCGACCTATTAGTACCGCCAAGCTAAATACGTCACCGCACTTACACACGCAGCCTATCAACCTCGTAGTCTTCAAGGGGTCTTACTCTTACGATGGGATATCT
>CADBTV010000078.1 GCA_902797655.1 uncultured Ruminococcus sp. | reverse complement strand
TGTTCTTCGGCGAAGTACGCGGCGTTCGCGAGGGCACAATTATCTCGGCAATTCTGACAGGATTTACTGTCAAGCTGATGACAAAGCTGCTCTCAAAGCCTCTTAATAGTATTTTAACAAGGTGAATAATACAATATTTTGTGTTTTCCCTTTACTTTCAGAGTAATTTGTGATAAAATTGACAATGTATAGGCGCATACTATATGTATGTAAAATTTAAGGAGGTAGTTTTATGGGTTTAACTATTGCTCAGAAAATTATTAAAAACCATATCGTTGAAGGCGAAATGGTTGTAGGCTCTGATATTGGTCTTAAAATCGACCAGACTCTTACGCAGGACGCAACAGGCACAATGGCGTACCTCGAGTTTGAGGCTATCGGAGTTCCGAGAGTTAAGACAGAAAAGAGCGTAGCTTACATAGACCACAACACGCTTCAGACAGGCTTTGAAAATGCCGACGACCACAGGTTCATCCAGTCGGTATGTAAGAAGCACGGTATTTATTTTTCAAGACCCGGTAACAGAATCTGTCACCAGGTTCACCTTGAGAGATTCGGCAAGCCCGGCAAGACATTAATCGGCTCCGACAGCCACACCCCGACAGGCGGCGGAATCGGTATGCTCGCAATCGGCGCAGGCGGACTTGACGTAGCCGTAGCTATGGGCGGCGGCGCCTACTACATCACTATGCCAAAGATGGTTAAGGTAAACCTCACCGGAGCGTTAAAGCCCTGGGTTTCCGCAAAGGACATCATCCTCAAGGTGCTTGAGGTTATGAGCGTCAAGGGCGGCGTCGGCAAAATTGTAGAGTACGGCGGCGAGGGAATCAAGACTCTCTCAGTTCCGGAGCGCGCAACAATCACCAATATGGGCGCGGAGCTCGGAGCTACTACTTCCATCTTCCCGTCCGACGAAATAACAAAGGAATTTTTGAAGGCTCAGGGTCGTGAGGAGGACTTCACGGAATTAAGCTCAGACCCCGACGCTGAATACGACGAGGTTATTGACATCAACCTTTCAGAGCTCGAGCCGTTAGCTGCTTGTCCTCATTCACCCGACAACATCAAGCCAATCTCTGAGCTTGCGGGTCAGAAGATCAATCAGGTTTGCATCGGCTCCTGCACAAACTCCTCGTACAGAGATATGATGAGAGTCGCTTCAATTCTGAAGGGCAAGACAGTTGCCGACGGAGTAAGTCTTTCAATTGCTCCGGGTTCAAAGCAGGTTCTCAATATGTTAGCTCTCAACGGAGCTTTGGGCGATATGATTGCCGCAGGCGCGAGAATTCTCGAGTCCGCGTGCGGTCCGTGTATCGGTATGGGTCAGTCGCCGAACTCGGGCGGTATCTCGCTTAGAACCTTCAACCGTAACTTTGAGGGTCGTTCCGGCACAAAGGACGGTCAGATTTACCTCGTATCTCCCGAAACCGCAGCGGCTTCCGCGCTTACCGGCGTGTTTACCGACCCGACAACTCTCGGCGAGGAAGCTGAGATTGAGATGCCGGAGAAGTTCTTAATCAACGACAATATGATAATTGCTCCGGCTCCTGTCGAGGAGATGGACAACATCGAAATCCTCAGAGGCCCGAACATCAAGCCTTACCCTGCTACTTCTCCGCTTGCGGACAAAATTGAAGCAAGCTGCAGCTTAAAGGTCGGCGACAACATCACAACAGACCATATTATGCCTGCCGGAGCAAAGATTCTTCCGCTCCGCTCAAACATCCCGAAAATCTCACAGCACTGCTTCACTGTCTGCGACCAGCACTTCCCAGAGCGCGCAAAAATGCTCGGTCAGAGTATCGTAGTCGGCGGCGAAAACTACGGTCAGGGCTCGTCTCGTGAGCACGCAGCTCTCGCTCCGCTTTACCTTGGAGTTAAGGCTGTGCTCGTAAAGAGCTTTGCGCGTATTCACAGAGCTAACCTCATCAACGCCGGAATCCTTCCGCTTACATTCGTTGATCCGGCTGATTACGAGAAGATCAACCTCGGAGACCAGCTCGAGCTCCCGTACGTTAAGCAGGAGATTATGGAAGGAAAGAACATCACGGTAATCAACAGGACTCTCGACGAGAAGTTCGAGGCTGTGTGCGAGCTTACAGACAGAACCAGAGATATTATCATTGCCGGCGGCTTGCTTGATTACACAAAGGAGAACGGCTGATTATGAGTAAAATTCAAATGAAAACTCCGCTCGTTGAGATGGACGGAGACGAGATGACAAGAGTCATCTGGCAGCAAATCAAGGACATCCTCATTCTGCCGTATATAGATTTAAAGACCGAGTATTATGACCTCGGACTCAAAAAGAGAGAAGAAACCAAGGACCAAATCACTCTCGACAGCGCCAAAGCAACAAAGAAATACGGAGTAGCTGTTAAGTGCGCGACAATCACACCGAACGCCGCGAGAATGGACGAGTACAACCTCACTCAGATGTGGAAAAGCCCCAACGGCACAATCAGAGCCGCGCTTGACGGAACAGTATTCCGTGCTCCGATTCTCGTAAAGGGCGTCACCCCCTACATCCCGACCTGGACAAAACCTATCACAATCGCGCGTCACGCCTACGGCGACGTTTACAAGAACACTGAGATGGTTGTTGAGAAGGGCTCAAAGGCTGAGCTTCTCGTCACCAAGCCCGACGGCTCAACAGAAACCTCGCTCATTCACGATTTCAAGGGCGACGGAATCATTCAGGGACTTCACAACCTCGACGACAGTATCGCTTCATTCGCGAGAGCCTGCTTCAACTTCGGTCTTGACACCAAGCAGGACGTCTGGTTCTCAACAAAGGATACAATCAGCAAGAAGTACGACCACCGCTTCAAGGACATTTTCTCCGAGATTTACGAGAATGAATACAAGGAGAAGTTTGAGAAGGCAGGTATCACCTACTTCTACACCCTCATCGACGACGCTGTTGCCCGTGTTATCCGCTCAAACGGCGGCTACATCTGGGCGTGCAAGAACTACGACGGCGACGTTATGAGCGATATGATTGCCACAGCCTACGGCTCGCTCGCTATGATGACATCTGTGCTCGTATCTCCCGACGGTGTGTACGAATACGAAGCAGCTCACGGCACTGTTCAGAGGCACTACTACAAGCACCTCAACGGCGAGGAAACCTCAACCAACTCAGTCGCGACTCTCTTTGCCTGGACAGGCGCTTTGAGAAAGCGCGGAGAGCTCGACGAGCTTCCTGAGCTTATGAGCTTTGCAGACAAGCTCGAAAAAGCAATTATCGACACTATCGAAAGCGGTATTATGACCGGAGACCTCTACCTCATTTCCACACTCGAAAACAAGAAGAAGGTCAACACCACAGAGTTTCTCGAGGCTGTCAACGAAACACTCAAAAAATCATTATAATAAACGGTTGCTCCGCTCTGCGGAGTACCGCTTTTTAAGGGAATCGAGGTTCGGTTCCTTTAAAAAACGGCATTATCAAACGACAGAAGGTATAATTAATGAACAAAGAAAATATATCAAAATCGGTAATCAAGCGATTGCCGAGGTACTACCGCTTTATCAGCGAGCTTGACGAGCAGGGAGTTGACAGAGTCAGCTCGGGTCAGCTCGCAGAGATTATGCGCACTACCGCAAGCCAGGTTCGCCAGGACCTAAACCACTTCGGCGGATTCGGTCATCAGGGCTACGGATACCCCGTACCTAAGCTTAAAGAAGAAATAAAAAACATCCTCGGGCTCAACAAAACTCACAAAGCTGTTTTAATCGGAGCCGGTCACATCGGCACAGCCATCGCGGCTCATATGGATTTTGAGAATATGGGCTTCTCGCTCGAAGGAATTTTTGATACAAATAAGAGAATTATCGGAGACAAAATCCGCAAGGTTGAAATATATGAGATTGAAGTGCTCCGCGATTTTTGCAAGGCAAAGGGAATCTCCGCGGCGTTCCTTTGTATACCGCGTGAATCCGCTCCCGGTGTAGTTAAGGTTCTGAACGAGGGCGGCGTAAATTCATTCTGGAACTTCACTCATTACGACATCAACGCCGATTATCCGGACGCGATTGTCGAGAACGTACACCTCAGCGATATGCTTATGACGCTGTGCTACAGTATGAAGGAACTCGAGGACTAAAGTATGAACAAGGTTATGAGCAAATATCTGAGCAGAAAGATAAAGTTTATATCGGTGTTCGCAATGTTTGCGATTGTGTTTGTAAACGCGTACAATTATGAAAAGCCCCTCACCCCTGTTTCAACGATTGAATCGGGATTTAACTTTTTCCAGATGACCGAGTATTTCTTCAGCAACGGTCTTTTTACATTTGCGGTTCCGCTGTTCTTTATAATCTCGGGCTTTCTGTTCTTTTTGAAATATGAAAACACAGTCAAGGGCTATTTCAACAAATTAATCAAGCGTTGCTACCCCTTGCTTGTCCCCTATGTTGCCTGGGCGATAATCTCAGGCGCGGCGATTTTGATTCTCAACAACTTCGGAAAGTTCAGATTTATTACCTTTTTTAAAGAAAACCTGGTACCGCTTGACAGGTGCTTTATATATCTGATAAAACCTCCGGCGTTTCAGCTCTGGTTTTTGCGCCAGCTGATGTTGTTCGCGGTGTTGTCGCCGATTATTTACCTGCTCGTAAAATACACCAAGAGCCTGATTCTCATTCCGTTCGGAATACTGTGGATTTGCGATGTCAACTTCATCATAAGCTCACAGGGCTTGTTCTTCTTCTCGATCGGCGCGGCGTTCGCGATATTCGGCAAAGCGCGCAACGTTACGCGCAGAGACAACACACCGCTCGCAATCTGCTTTTGCACGGCGTGGCTGCTTTTAAGCTTCTCGCTGACTATGCTCGCTGCAGGCAAGAGCAATTTGTGGATTTTGATGCAGATAGTTTACAAGCTCAACGAGGCTGTCGGAGTTGTAGGGATATGGTTTATGTTTGACCATATTGTCAAGCTTATTACCCACAAAAAGGGTATGCTGCTCGCGTCGTCTCACCTGTTCTTTGTATTCGCGCTGCACGAACCGTTGCTCCACATCAGCAACCAGATGGCTCTTATTCCCGACAACAGCCATTCAAGTCACCTGATTCTGTATATCTGTCTGCCGATTTCGGTAATCTCTGTGTGCATTATAATCAGTATGATGATGCGCAAGGTTTTAAGACCGCTCCACTCAGTGCTTACAGGCGGCAGGAATAACTAGTCTAAATCTAATAAAACAACCGTCGTTTAGCTTCTGTCTAAACGGCGGTTTTGTTGTTTATATGTATAAAAATCCCGACCTGTCGGGCATTAAAGCTATTTGACTATCCTTCTATCTTCTCGAAATAAAAAAATCAAAAGCCCGACAAGCAGAACATACCTGTCGGGCATTAAAGCTATTTGAATATCCTTCTATCTTCTCGAAATAAAAAAAGCCCGACAGGCACGTTTCTGCCTGTCGGGCTTAAAGTTATTTGAATATCCTTCAGATATATTAAAGCTTTGGACCGGCTTCTACAAGAGCCTTACCTGCTTCGTTTGTCTCGTACTTCTTGAAGTTCTTAACAAATCTCTCAGCGAGGTCCTTAGCCTTTGCGTCCCACTCGGAAGCGTCAGCGTAAGTATCTCTCGGGTCGAGGATTCCTGTGTCAACGCCGGGAAGCTCTGTCGGAACCTCAAAGTTGAAGTAAGGGATAGTCTTTGTAGGAGCGTTCTTGATGTCACCGCCGAGGATAGCGTCGATGATTCCGCGTGTATCCTTGATTGTGATACGCTTGCCTGTGCCGTTCCAGCCTGTGTTTACGAGGTAAGCCTTTGCGCCGCTCTTCTGCATTCTCTTAACGAGCTCCTCAGCGTACTTTGTCGGATGAAGCTCGAGGAAAGCCTGACCGAAGCAAGCCGAGAATGTCGGAGTAGGCTCTGTGATACCGCGCTCTGTGCCGGCGAGCTTTGCTGTAAAGCCGGAGAGGAAGTAATACTGAGTCTGCTCAGGAGTAAGAATAGAAACCGGAGGAAGAACTCCGAAAGCGTCAGCAGAAAGGAAGATTACGTTCTCAGCCGCAGGACCGGAGGAAATCTTGTTGACGTTCTTAACAATCTTCTCGATGTGCTCAATCGGGTAAGATACACGAGTGTTCTCTGTAACGCTCTTGTCGTCAAAGTCGATTGTACCGTCATCGGCAACAGTAACGTTCTCGAGGAGCGCGTCTCTCTTGATTGCATTGTAGATGTCAGGCTCGCTCTCCTTATCAAGACCGATTACCTTTGCGTAGCAGCCGCCCTCAAAGTTGAACACGCCGTTGTCGTCCCAGCCGTGCTCGTCATCACCGATGAGCAGACGCTTCGGGTCGGTTGAGAGTGTGGTCTTACCTGTGCCGGAAAGACCGAAGAAGATAGCTGTGTTCTTGCCTTCCATATCTGTGTTAGCGGAGCAGTGCATAGAAGCGATACCCTGCAGCGGAAGGAAGTAGTTCATCATTGAGAACATACCCTTCTTCATCTCACCGCCGTACCAGGTGTTGAGGATAACCTGCTCGCGGCTCGAAACGTTAAAGAGAACCGCGGTCTCTGAGTTGAGTCCGAGCTCCTTGTAGTTTTCAACCTTAGCCTTGGAAGCTGTGTAAACAGTAAAATCAGGAGTAAACTGAGCTTCTTCCTCAGCGGTAGGAGTAATGAACATATTCTTTACGAAGTGAGCCTGCCAGGCAACCTCCATAATGAAGCGAACTGCCATACGGGTGTCCTTGTTAGCTCCGCAGAATGCGTCTACAACGTAGAGCTTCTTGCCGGAGAGCTCCTCCAAAGCGAGCTTTTTGCAAGCTTCCCAAGCTTCCTGAGAAGCAGGGTGGTTATCGTTAGGATACTCGGGAGTAGTCCACCAAACAGTATCCTTGGACTTGTCGTCCATTACGATAAACTTATCTTTAGGCGAACGTCCTGTGTAGATACCTGTCATAACGTTTACCGCGCCGAGCTCGGTAACCTGACCTTTCTCGTAGCCCTCGAGAGATGAGTCTGTCTCATCATTAAAGAGAGTCTCGTAAGAAGGATTGTAGATAATCTCTTTGACGTCTTTGATTCCTAAATTAGTTAAATCAATTTTTGCCATATCATTTCCTCTTCTTTCTAAATATATTACAGCAATATTTTACCATAAATTCAAGCGTATTGTCAATATAACCTATCGTACAAATAAAGCCCTTGAAATGCAGTTTTTTCATAGAATTACTGCAAAATTTCGCTTGAATCCAAATTATTTGTCTTGAATATGAATATTTCACAACATCAAACAGCATAATATTTAGGTTAGCCTGAATTAACCAAGAAAGACTTTTTTAACAAATTTGCAAAAAGGGGTTTAAAAACTTTCGATTTTATTATATGATATATCTATCAACAATAAGCGAGGCAGATATGGAAGAATACAACGTTAAATGCACAAAGTGCGGATACATATTCAACGACACCTCGGACAGCGACAAGTGCGTGTGTCCCCTATGCTCCACCGAATGCGACAAAAAAGACGCCGAGCAGGGCTTTCACGAGGTAGAACTCAACTTTCAAAAAAAGCAAAAACGCACCACCAAAAAGATGATTCTCGATATGGTGGTACTTGGGCTGTCGTTCTCAGCCTTTGTGTTTGTGCTTTACTTTTTAATTTCAATAATCGTAGCGGCAGGTAAATAATGGAAGAACAAAACAGAACCAAGGAAGAAATCTACAAGAGCCTTAAAAAACAAAAACGCAAGAGAATTCGCTTCGTCGTGTTGTTTACGCTTATGCTTCTTTGTATGGCGGCAATCAGCGTGTATTTCATCGTGCTCGGCAACATCGACAGCTTTCTCGCTATGTTTCAGAAATAATAAGAAATAATATACAATTATCGTATAATGTACCTTTCCTTTTGCCCGGGAGTATGATAGAATAGAATTATCACAAGAAAGGAAGAATTTATTATGGCTTCAAATTTAGACAAAAAAATCAAGGATATAGAAAACACTCAGCTTAAATCCGGAGAGCTGTTTATGTACGGACACTGCGACACCGAAGGCGAGATTAACGCCGGAATTTGCTGTGAGGAAGCTGACCTCGAGGCAATCGAGAGCACTCTCCAGTACATCACAATGCAGACCGCACGCGTGCTTTATGATTCAAACCCCGACCTCACCAAGGAGGATATAACGGAGATTCTCTTTACCGATTTATTCGGAAGCCTCAATCTCTTTATTCAGGAGCTTGACCACGACAAGGATGAGTCCGAGGTTAGAAGCGAAGCTGCCGACCTGCTCACCGACTGCTTCGAGGACTTCGATTTCTTCGGCGATTTCGAATAATTTTTCCTCGAGTAGATAGGTTTATTTATTAATTACCGTCGTATCCCGACAAAGACTTCTCATCTTTCGGGAACGGCGGTTTTTTTTCGAGCAGATAGGTTTATGTAAGCTTAGCCTTATGATCCCGACAGATACTTTGATGTATCAGGAGCGTAAGGCTTTTTTCAATTGACAATTGACAGTTGAAAATTGAAAATGAATGACGGGCAGATAGGTTGATGAAATAATCAACTTCTCTGCCCGACTGAATTTATATGCGCTTCGCGCAAGCGAAATATTAAAACGGTCGGGCGACAAACGCTTCTCGCAGAAGCCGCTGTAATTACGAATTACGCATTACGAATTACGCATTAAAATCGGGCATATAGATTGATTGTGCAATTACCCTCGTCTCCCGATGGAAGTATTCATCTATTGGTTACTGTGTATATACCTATACTGCCAAATAAATATATAAACAGGCGGTAAGTAGGCGGTAAATAGGCGGTAAATAGGCGGTAAATAGGCGGTAAACTTTTCGGAGAAAACCCAGTGTTTATGCGGCTTTCAGCCTATTTTGTGTAAGATGACAGATGATTTCGGTAAAGACTTTATAAAAATAAAAAAACAT
>CADBTV010000077.1 GCA_902797655.1 uncultured Ruminococcus sp. | reverse complement strand
GCTAATTGGGTACCTCTAAAAACTAAAGGTGCTTGATTATGCAGTCGAATTTTTCGTCATATTGCTCAAAATCGACGCAGTAATACTAACGTATTGCAAGGAGATTTTGGGTAATATGGCAAAAATAAGCAATTAAGCAAGTGCCTTAGCCCACAGGGCGATAGTCTTTAGAGGTACCCAATTCAGTTTTTGTAGGTGATTTTTGTGTCAAAAAAGTACAACGCGATTGAAAACGCAAAGTCCAATGCTTCTCAAACCTTTCTCAAAGGCGCGGCGGTAATGACCATAAGTATGGTTGTTGTTAAGGTGCTCGGCTTTGTCGATAAAATTCTCATCAGTAACCTGTACGCTTATTTCGGCGATGAGTACGCTGCTATCGGTACAGGACTTTACAGCAACGCGTATGAGATTTACATTCCTTTGTTTACAATCGCGACGGCAGGCTTTCCGATTGCAGTCTCAAGACTTATTTCCGAGAGTATTGCCCAAAAACGTTATAAAGACGTGCGGCAGATTCACAAGGTCTCAATTCCGTTCTTCGCGATTACCGGAACGGTTTGCTTCCTGATAATGTTCTGCTCCAGCTTTTTTTATATTAATGTAATCAAATCTCCATACTCGCTGTATGCGATGCTGATGCTCTCTCCGGCGATTCTGTTCGGATGCCTTGTGTCTATTTACCGAGGCTATTTTGAGGGTCAGCGTAATATGGTTCCGACCGCTATCTCCGAGATTATCGAGGCAGGCTCCAAGCTTGTGTTCGGACTTACTATCGCGTATGTTATTATGAAAATCGGCGGAGATGAGTATAAGGCTTTCGGTACGGTTTTCGGACTGACGTTCTCCGGGCCTAACGCCGAGCTTGACGCGATGTATACGATTATGTCGTTCTCTGTCGCCGGAGCTATTGCAGGTATTGTTCTCGGCAGTTTTGGTTGCTTTTTGTTCTTGTTCTTGCGTTACAAAATCGGCGGCGATGGTATTCCCGAGGAATATTACCGCAACTCAGTAGAAGCCAGAACCAAGAAAGAAACATTTAAAAGAATGTTCAAAACCGCTATTCCAATCGGTCTTACCGCTTTGGTAATGAATATCGGAACCCTTGTTGATTCCGCTGTTATTCAGAACGTCCTCTTTAATCTTGCTATTTCAAACGGCGGCGAGATTGTACAGCAGTATAGGAATATGGGAGTTGATCTTCAAAACCAGCTCGAATCCAAAACAATCCACACCGCATTGTGGGGATGCTACGGCGCGGCGCTTCCGCTTATGCAGCTTGTAACCGCGGTTACTCAGGCGTTTGGAACAGCGGCTATGCCGAACGTAGCAAGCGCCTGGACAAAGGGCGACAAAAAGGAGCTCAAAACTTCCATCGAAACAGTTCTCAGGCTTACTATGCTGTTTACGCTTCCTGCCGGACTCGGACTTGCGGCTCTTGCCGAACCGATTATGGATTTGGTTTACGCGAGCAACGTCCAGGTTGTTATCGGCGCGCAGGTGCTGAAGATTATGGGTTTTACGGCAATTGTTATCGCTTGCGTAGTTCCGCTGTGCAGTATGCTTCAGGGAATCGGCAGAGTTGATTTACCGCTGAAGCTCTACGCCTCCGGTATACTTATCAAAGTTGCTACTACATGGATGTTCGTAAGTATCGTGCCTGTAAATATTCAGGGCGGTTCTGTCGGTTCACTCATCGCGTATTCCTTTATGCTGACTGTAGGAATGTATCTGCTTGTTAAACATTCGCATGTAATGCCGGACTTTGTATCAACTGTAATCAAGCCTTTGATTGCGGCTGTGCTTTGCGCTGCGACGGCGTTCTTTACCTTTATTTTGTTTAAAAATCTAATGCCGATGCTGTTTGCAACAGTAATTAGCGTAGCATGCGCAGGGGTTGTATATATTACATTCTTGTTAATTTTAAAGACTTTCACCCGTAATGAGCTTAAATATCTGCCAAAAGGTGAAAAAATTGTAACTATACTTGAAAAATCTCATTTAATAGGGTAAAATACCAATGATATTGCGATTCTTGAGATTTTCGGGAGGCATTTGTTTTGGATTTCACCAAAAAAGAGAGGTATGATTTCAACGACCTTGTTGAGATTATGAAGTATCTCAGAGCTCCTGACGGCTGTCCCTGGGACAGAGTTCAGACTCACGAAAGTATCCGCTCCAACTTTATCGAGGAAACCTACGAGGTTATCGAAGCTATCGACAATAAGGATAACGAGCTGATGAAGGAAGAACTTGGGGACGTTCTTTTGCAGGTTGTTTTTCACAGCGAGATGGCTGAGGAGGACGGAGCCTTTGATATAAACGATGTTATTCATGATATTTGCCACAAGCTTGTCATTCGCCATCCTCATGTGTTTGGCGACGTAAAGGCTGAGAACAGCGCCGAGGCGCTTGACAGCTGGAACAGTGTCAAGATGAAAACCAAATCTCAGAAGAAGCAATCCGAAGCAATGGACAGCGTTTCAAAAGCGCTTCCGTCGCTTATGAGAGCGACAAAGATTCAGCAAAAAGCCGCTAAGGTTGGCTTTGACTGGGACGATGTTTCGGGCGCGCTTGATAAGGTCAGCGAAGAAACCGACGAACTTAATCAGGCGATAAAAAGCGAAAGCGACGAAGCTAAAGCGGAAGAACTCGGAGACCTCCTGTTCTCGGTAGTTAATGTCGCTCGCTTTATCGGGGTTGATTCAGAGAAAGCTCTCTATGACGCCTGCGATAAATTTACAAGTCGTTTCAAAGCAATGGAAAAGCTCTGTGAGGAGCGCGGAATTGATATGAATACGGCGACAGTTTCTAAGCTTGATTCCATTTGGGATGAAGTTAAAAAATAATTTTTTTGGAGGAATAATCAATGAACAAAACTGAGTTAATTGCTGCAGTTGCAGAAGCTAGCGGAATTTCCAAGAAGGACGCAGAGGCAGCTGTATCTGCTACAGTAGACACAATCGTAAACGCTATCGCAGCAGGCGATAAGGTTCAGCTCGTAGGCTTTGGTACATTTGAGCAGCGTCAGAGAAACGCTCGCACAGGTGTTGACCCAAGAACAGGCAACAAGATTGAGATTGCTGCTTCCAAGGTTCCTGCTTTCAAGGCAGGTAAGGCTTTCAAGGACGCTGTAAACAAGTAATAACGTTCTGAGTTTTTGAGCTGTCGTCTGACAGCTCTTTTACTTTCTTTATAGGAAATTGCTCTGTAACGCTGCGAAACAATAAAATTTTTCGCAGGGTAATTGATAATTGCAATAGCATAAGCTCCTATAAAGCAAAAAAACAATTTATATTCTCCGCTCAGTTTGCTGCTGCGCAGCAACGAGCGATGAGTAGCGAAATGCGCGCAAAGCGCGCGCTTTCTTGTTGAGGTGTAATATGAGACTTGACAAATATTTAAAGGTTTCAAGAATTATCAAACGTCGCACAGTTGCTAACGAAGCCTGTGACGCCGGCAGAATAACTGTCAACGGTAAGGTTGCGAGAGCTTCTTATCAAGTCAAAATCGGCGACATAATTGAGATTTCTCTCGGCGCGCGTCAGGTTAAGATAAAGGTTACTGCGCTTAACGAGCACGCAACGAAGGATAATGCGGCAGAAATGTACGAAACCGCAACATAATTTTTAATCTTCCTCCATATAAATCTTATATATGGAGGAATCATTATGCAGGAAAACTTTTCTAAACCGCACAATCTTGTGCTTGATAACCGAAAAAAGCTGAGCGTAACCGGTGTTGAGGATGTACCGGGCTTCAACGAGGAGACTGTGTCTGCCGTTACAACACTTGGTAATCTCATAATCCGGGGAAGCAATCTTCACCTCAGTAAGCTTGACCTTGATTCGGGTGAGATTGACGTGGAAGGGGAGATAAGCTCGCTTCAATATACATCGTTAAAAAAGAATAAAAGCTTTATGCAGAGAGTGTTCAGCTGATGGAGTTTACTCTTTCGGAGCTTTTAGTCGCGTTTGCGTTTTCTGTGGTGTTCGGGTTAATTCTTGGACTGGTTTATCAGCCGTTTCATCTGATGCACCTTCACGGGCTCAACACAAGCACTGCGTATTTTGTTACAGATGTAATCTATATGCTTATCTTCGGAGTAATGTCGTATCTTTTCTGTCTTGTATACATCGAAGGCAGGGTGAGATTTTTTGTAATTATCGGCGAAGCTATTGGCTTTTTTGTTTATTATTATACTTTGCGCAGGGTTTTGGATGTAATATTTAAACCAATTGTAATAATTTTGAAAAAAATATACTCAAAACTATTGAAAAATTGCCGTTTGTTGCTGTATAATATAAAAAATAAGGTAATATGGATTTATAGTGGTTTTAGCAAAAAACTATTGAAGGTAATTAAAAATGAAAAAAGAAAAAACAAAAAAGGCTACTCCCTCAGAGGAAAGCTCAAAGGATATAGAAGAGGTAAAAAGCCCGAAGAAAAAACGCAGTAAAAAATATTGGATTCTCTACATAGCCGGATTCGCGTTTTTGGTATATGCCTCAATTACAATTGTAAATCAAAGCATCGAAATTGCCTCAAGGCAGGAGGTGCTCGATGGGATTAAAGATCAACTCAAAATAGTTGAGATTCAAAGCGAACACCTTAAAGAGGTAAAGAATTATAAAGGCGATGAGCTCAGTGATTACATTGAGAATATCGCGCGTGAGGATCTTGACTTTGTAAAAAACGGAGAGCGTATATTCATCAACGAATCCGGAGAATAAAAATGGGGAATAAAATGAGTATTGAAAAGAACACAATAGTTGAGGGCAAGGTTTCAGGTATCACTAAGTTCGGTGCGTTTGTGACGCTGCCGGACGGCTCGACGGGAATGGTGCATATTTCTGAGGTTTCTCAGACTTATGTTAATGACATCAACGACTTTCTCAAGGTCGGAGACGCCGTCAAGGCAAAGGTGATTTCCAACGAAAAGGGTAAGATTGCGCTTTCTATCAAGCAAACTCAGCCGAAACCCGATAAACCTCAAAAGCCTCCAAAGCCAAGGGCAAGGAAGCCCTATAAGCCTGCGCCTCCAGTAACAAGCCCGGGAAGCTATGAGTGGCAGAGTTCTCAGTCAAGCTCACCGTCCTCATTCGAGGATATGATGTCTATGTTCAAAAAAACCAGCGAGGATAAAATGTCCGACCTTAAACGCGCCGGAGGAGAATCGCGCGGTTACAGCCGCCGCGGTAACGGCTCACGTAAATAATTTATAAAACGCCGTGTTTCCCGATATGCTCATTCGGGTTCCGCGGCTTTTTTGTGCTTAGCACTGTTAATCGAGATAAAATAGGCGGTAAATAGGCGGTAAATAGGCGGTAAATAGGCGGTAAAATTTTTCGAAAAAACCCAGTGTTTATGCGGCTTTCAGCCTATTTTGTGTAAGATGACAGATGATTTCGGTAAAGACTTTATAAAAATAAAAAAACAT
>CADBTV010000076.1 GCA_902797655.1 uncultured Ruminococcus sp. | reverse complement strand
TATGGACTCCGGCTCAACCACCGTCAAGGCGGTTGTGCTCTCGGAGAACTGCGAGCTTTTGTACTCAAAATATATGCCCTCAAAGGGTAACCCCGTCGAGCTTATCAAGAGCTTTTTGCAGGAGGTTTACGAGCTTAACCCCGACCTCAATGTTGCGAGCTCCGCGGTCACCGGCTACGGCGAGGACATCATCAAAAACGCATTCTCTGTCGATTACGGTATCGTCGAGACTATCGCGCATTTTACAGCGGCTAAGCACTTTATGCCCGACGTTGAGTTTGTTATTGACATCGGCGGGCAGGATATTAAGTGCTTCAAAATACACAACGGAACTATCGACAATCTTTTCCTCAACGAGGCTTGCTCCTCGGGCTGCGGAAGCTTTTTGCAGACATTCGCCAACGCCCTCGGCTATTCAATCGAGGACTTCGCGAACAAGGGTATTTTCGCAAAGCACCCGGTGGACTTGGGCTCGCGCTGTACGGTGTTTATGAACTCCTCCGTAAAGCAGGCTCAAAAGGACGGCGCGACGATAGAGGACATCTCCGCCGGACTTTCGCTTTCTGTCGTTAAGAACGCGCTGTACAAGGTTATCCGCGCGACCAGCCCCGACGAGCTCGGCAGGAGAGTCGTGGTTCAGGGCGGAACCTTCCTCAACAACGCTGTGCTCAGAGCCTTTGAGCAGGAGATGGGAGTTGAGGTTATCCGCAGCAACATCGCCGGACTGATGGGCGCTTACGGAGCCGCTCTCTACGCGATGGAAAAAGTAAAGGACAACAAGGACGCAAAGTCAACAATTGCAGACAAAGCGTACCTCGACAACTTTGTCCACGAAATCAAGGTAACAAACTGCGGACTCTGCAACAACAACTGCCGACTCACCGTCAACACCTTCTCGGGCGGAAAAAAGTTTATCGCCGGCAACCGTTGCGAGCGTCCGATTACAAAAAAGGCTCCGGCTTCCGACCGCAACATCTTTTCCTACAAGCTCGAGCAGCTCGCAAAGTACGAGCCGGTTGAGGGTAAGCGCGGTACAATCGGAATTCCGATGGGACTTAATATGTACGAGCTGTTCCCGTTCTGGTGGAGGTTCTTTACGGAGCTCGGCTTCAAGGTGGTGCACTCGCCTTACTCGAACCGAAAAATTTACCAGAAGGGTCAGCAAACTATCCCGAGCGATACGGTCTGCTTCCCGGCTAAGCTTATGCACGGGCACATTCAGTACCTTATCGACGAGGGAGTTGAAAATATCTTCTACCCCTGTATGTCCTACAACTTTGACGAGGGCGCAGGCGACAACCACTACAACTGTCCGGTGGTCGCCTATTACCCCGAGGTTATCAAGAACAATATGAAGGGCGTCAGGAATATTAATTTTATTATGCCTTACCTCGGAATCCACAGACCCAAGGACTTCCCGAAAAAGGCTTTTGAAAACCTTAAAAAATACTTCCCGTCCTTAACTCTCGGCGAGGTCAAGGCGGCGGCAAAGGCTGCCTACAATGAGTACGAGGGTTACTTCGAGAGGATTCGCTCCAGAGGAAACGAGATTATCGCCGAAGCCGAACAGGCAGGACGCGAGATTATCGTGCTTTCGGGTCGTCCGTATCACATCGACCCCGAGATTAACCACGGAATTGACAAGCTCATCTCGGGCTTTGACGTCAGCGTTATAAGCGAGGATGTAGTAAGCGTCCGCGCCAAGAGCTTCCACACCTCGGTGCTCAACCAGTGGACCTACCACTCCCGACTCTACGCTGCGGCAAATTACGTCAGCACCCGCGACGATATGCAGCTTGTGCAGCTTGTTTCGTTCGGCTGCGGAGTTGACGCGATTACCACCGACGAGGTCAGGGAAATCCTCGAGCGCAACAACAAGATTTACACTCAGATTAAAATTGACGAAATCACAAACCTCGGTGCAGTCAAAATCCGTATCAGGAGTCTGCTCTCGGCAATCGGCAGAGAGTAAAGCTTAACCGGCTTATTCGGAATTTGGTGTTAGAAAGGTAAACTATGGCTGAATTAAAATACGACGAAAACGGCCGCCTGCTCTTTACCAAGGAGATGAAGGAGGAAGGCTACACAATCCTCGCTCCTTCTATGGCGCCGATTCATTTCAATATCATCAAAAACGTCTTTATTCACGACGGCTACAACCTCGAGCTGGTCGATACCGCCGGCCCCGAAATCGCGCAGACAGGGCTCAAGTACGTCCACAACGATACCTGCTACCCGGCTCTGCTCGTAATCGGACAGCTTATCCACGCGCTCCAGTCGGGCAAGTATGACGTCAACAAAACCGCCCTGATGATTACCCAGACAGGCGGCGGATGCCGCGCGAGCAACTATATCTTCCTTTTGCGCAAGGCGCTCAAAAAGGCAGGCTTTCCGCAGGTTCCGGTAATCTCGCTCTCAATGGGAATGGAGAAGAACCCCGGCTTTTCGCTTACTATTCCGCTCATCAGGCGATTCGTCGCAGGACTCGTGTACGGCGACGTGCTTATGCTTTTGAGCAACCAGACCAAGGCTTACGAGGTCAACCGCGGCGAGAGTATGCGCCTTGTTGAAAGCTGGATAAAACGCCTTACCGACGACTTCGCGAAGGGCGAGAGCTACCGTCCCAAGGAGATTGACAAGTATCTCGACAAGATTTGCGAGAGCTTCTCGAAGATCAAGCTCAACAAAACTCCAAAGGTCAAGGTCGGCGTAGTCGGCGAGATTTACGTAAAATATGCCCGACTCGGCAACAACGACCTCGAGCGCTTCCTCGCGGAGCAAAACTGCGAGGTCAACCTCCCGGGTATTATGGGCTTTGCTCTGTTCAAGGTTGACAACCGCCTCGAGGACATCAAGCTCTACGGCGGCAGCAAGGCTAAGTTCCAGGTATGCTCCATCCTCTTTAACTACCTCGTCAAGCTTGAAGCGATGATGATAAAGCAAACCAAGAAGTACGGCTTTACCCCTCCGGGAAAGTATTCGCACATCAAAAAGCTCGTCAAGCCCGTAATCGGCTACGGCTCAAAGATGGGCGAGGGCTGGCTGCTTACCGCGGAAATGCTCGAGCTCGCCGAAACCGGCTACGAGAACATCGTCTGCACCCAGCCGTTCGGCTGTCTGCCGAATCATATCAACGGCAAGGGCGCTGTCCGCAGAATCAAGGAGCTCAACCCCAAGGCGAACATCGTTACAATCGACTACGACCCCGGCGCGCCTAAGGTTAACCAGGAGAACCGTATCAAGCTTATGCTCGCCGTAGCGCGCGAGGAGCTCGAAAAAAACAATCAATAAAGATAGAATCGCACAAGCAATTGTGCGATTTTTTGTATGAAATCTGGATTTTTTCGCGGATTCTTGCCTAAAAAAAGGAATTGTGTTAGTATAAAAAAGATGAGGAAAGAATTAGGATATGTGAAAACCAAGAGGTGTTTATGAAGAAACTAATCGCAATACTGATATGCGCGGCAATCACGCTGAGCGCGCCGGCGTCGTTCACGGCGCTTGATGAGCAGCCTGCCGCTTCACAGGAACAAACTCAACCGGCTGCGGAGCCCGAAACCCAACCCTCAACAGAGAACTCAACCGAACAGGCTCAGCCGAGATATGCCGGCTTAATAGGCAACAACCTTGAATTTTTCTACAATACTGAAACCGCCGAGCTCACAATTTCGGGCGACGGCACGGTTATGCTTCCTTTCGAGCAGGGGAATACTCCGTGGTATCCCTACGCTTCTCAAATCAAGAAGCTCACGCTCAACACCCCGAACCTGAAGAACATTTCGAGCTACGCCTTCGAGGGTATTGCAAGCTTAAAGGAGTTTACCGCTCCTGCTACTGTGCTCTCTGTAGGTCAGGGAGCGTTCAAGGACACAAGCCTCGAGAAGCTGACCCTCAAAAACAAGAGCGCCGATATTTTTGACAGCGCGGACAGCGTTCCGGCTAAGGCGACAATCTGCTGCTATAAGTCCTCAAAGGCGTATAAGTACGCCGTAAAGTACAAGAGAAAGGCGTATCTTTTTATCACAAAGATTAAGCACCCGGACACAAACGAGCTGCTTACGGTCGGCGAGAAATACACCCTCGAGACCGAGCTGACTCCTGTTGAGGCGGAGGAAAATATCACCTGGCATACCGACAACAAAAAGATTGCCACCGTCTCCAAGAAGGGCGTCGTTACAGCTAAGAAAAAAGGAAGCTGTTATGTTTACGCTGTCTCCAAGGACGATAAAAAGGTAGAGAGCTCAAAGCGCGTTAAGATTATCGTCACCGACTACAGCTTCACAAAGATGATTCACACCCTCAACAACAGCTACAAGAAGCACCGCGCAATCGCGCCGAAGGGAATCGTGATTCACTCCACCGAGCAAAACAGCCCGAGCGCTTACGATTACGCCGTAAACTGGAATACGCCAAAGCCCGAGGGCAGGGAGGTTGACTATCACGGCTTCATCGGCAAGGGCAAGGACGACTCGGTTCAGTTCTATCAGACCCTGCCGTTTAATATGGCTTGCCGGGGAATAGGCAGCGGAAGCAAGGGCTCGTACAACTTTAACCCCGGCTACATCCAGTTTATGTGCTGCGAGGATAACCTCAACAACCAGTCCTACTTCATCACCGTTTATAATCAGGCTACCGACCTTTGCGCGTATCTCTGCGTAAAATACAACATCCCGACCGAGAAAATCGTCGGGCACTACGAGGCCTACCGGAAGGGCTACGGCTCGCCTCACGCGGACCCTCAGAACTGGTTCGGAAAGTTCGGCTACTCGATGAAGAAATTCAGAAGCACAGTCAAGAAGAAAATCAAGGCTATCGACCCGAACGCCGACCTTACCTCCAGCAAAATCTACCCTAAGCACAAGCTCGCCAAAAAGGCGGTAATCTATAAGAAGAAGCTCGCCGACGATTACGGCAAGTCAGTCAAGACTGTCGCGACGCTGAAGAAGGACACGAAAATCAAGTTTATCTACGACTGCGGCAGCGGCTGGTCAAGAGTCAAGTACGACGGCAAAAAGGGCTACCTGCGCAACGATAAATTTGAGCGCGAGTACCTCTCTGTTTTCAGCAAGAAAAAGCTTGCGAAAACCGCCGCGTTCTATACACGCCCCACAGCCAAGGCTAAGTACAAGGCGAAAACCGTTGAAAAGGGCAAGAAGGTCAAGATTATCTCGACTATTACCTCCGGCAAGAAAAAGGGCTGGACAATGGTTAAGCGCGGAACTAAGGATTATTACGTAAAGACAAAGAATTTCGCATAGCGAAAACAAAAGTTAAGCCGTCGCGGTTGAAGCCGCGGCGGCTTTTGTCATACTATTAAGTTTATTACGTCCTTCAGGCTGTTTTCGATTTTAAAGCACATCTGCTTAATTTCGTCTGTCGGCTCGATTAAATCGGGTATCATCACCGGAATTAGTCCTGCCGCATAGGCGGACTTGATTCCGTTTGCGCTGTCCTCGAGAGCCATACATTCCGGCGGCTCCAGTCCAAGCGAAGCGGCTGCCTTTGCGAACGGCTCGGGGTGCGGCTTGCCGTTCTCGACGTCGTCGGCGCAAATCAGCGTGTCAAAGTATCCGAGTGTGCCGGAAATTTTCAGCGTTCTCTGCGCGCTCGCCTTGGTGGTGGAGGTTGAAAGCGAGATTTTTATCTCCTTTTCCTTCAAAAAGTCGAGCAGCTCGAACAAGCCGTCCTTAACCGGAACGCCGTTTTTGTCGGTGTAAGCGGTGTAGGCTTCGCGGCAGCTTTGGCGAAACGCGTCGATGTCAAAATCCTCTCCGCAGAGGTTTTTGAAAAACGACTTCAAATCCTCGGTGCGAAGTCCGATGGTTTGCTTGTACTCGCCGAGCGTGTATTCTATGCCGAAGTCGCGGATCAGTATCTCGTGCTGTAGCTTGTAGGTGAGGTTCTCGGTGTCAAACATCAGCCCGTCCATATCAAAAACTACGCCCTTAATCATAGCGTCCTGAGTTCCTCGGTGATTTTCTCAAACTGCATACTGTGGCTCGCCTTTACGAGCACAACGTCGCCTTCGTTAATCAGCGACGGAAGCTGAGAAAACAGCTCCTCCTTGGTGTTGAAATGCAGTCCGCCCGCGCCCTCGGCGAGCTTTTCGGCAAGAGGGCCGACCGCGATTACAAGGTCGCAGCACTGGGCGTATCTGCCGGTTTCAAGGTGAAGCTCGAGCTCGTTTTCGCCGAGCTCCTTCATATCGCCGAGAATCGCGACCCTCCTGCCCTCAAAGTTCATCAGGGTGTCAAGCGACGCCCTCACCGAGGTTGGGTTCGCGTTGTAGCAGTCGTCAATTATTTTGATTTTGCCTGTGTCTATAAGGTTTGCGCGGCTGCCTACGGTTTTGTAGGCTTCGACTCCGCGCTTGATTTCGTCGTCAGTAAGTCCGAGCGTCCGTCCCACAGCCGCGGCGGCAAGCGCGTTGCTCACCATATATGTGCCGATTGCCGGGATAGTTACGTGTACGCGGCTGCCTTCAAAAAGCAAATCCGCTTCAACTCCGAGCACGCCGTTGTTTTTGATGTTCTCGGCTCTGTAGGCGCCGTTGTGCAGTCCGTAAAAAATCGGAGCGTTGCCCTTGACGGAGGACACCTTGCTGAGCTTTTCGTCGTCGCCGTTGAGCACCACGGTGCCGCCGATACGCAGGTTGTCAAACATCTCGGTTTTTGCCCTGAAAACTCCGTCTCTGTCGCCCAGATTTTCGAGGTGACAGTCGCCGATGATGGTGATGACCTCAATCGTCGGCTGAGCCATTTCGGAAAGACGGGTCATCTCGCCAAAGTCTGAAATTCCCATCTCAATTACCGCAACCTCGGTGTCGTCGTCCATTCCGAACAGGGTAAGCGGAACTCCGAGCTCGTTGTTGAGATTGCCCTGGGTTTTATGCACCTTAAATTTCTGCGCGAGTACGGAGGAAATCATCTCCTTGGTCGATGTTTTTCCGACGCTGCCGCTGATTCCGATTACCGGAATGTCGAACAGCTCGCGGTACGCCTTGGCGATTTTCTTAACGGCTGTGAGGGTGCTGTCAACGAGGATGTACGGCTTTACAGGATTTACGGGCGGCTTCTCGCACAACGCGCAGATTGCGCCGTCCTCGTAGCATTTTTCGATAAAATCGTGACCGTCAACCCTTGTTCCGGGAATTGCGAGGAACAGCGAGTTTTGCTTGATATTTCTGCTGTCGCGCTCGATTGAGCTGACGGCGGTTTCCTTTAGCTTTTCATCGCCGACGTAAGCTCCGCCGCACGCCTGAGCGATTTGAGATAGAGTAAAATGCTTCATATGCTTATCCTTAGTTATATTTTTTGAGCGAGAGCTCTACGATTTTTTCGCAAAGCGTCGGGTAGTCGATTCCAATAGCCGCGGCTTCCTGAGGGAGCAGGCTCGTCGGAGTCATACCCGGCAGCGTGTTGGCTTCAAGACAATACGCCTCGCCTTCCTCGGTGAGGATAAAGTCGATTCGCGCGTATGAGGTAAGGTGCAGAACCTTGAACGCTTCGTACGCAGCGTCGCGGAGGGTTTTGTCCTCCTGCGCGGTGATTTTTGCCGGACATTCCTCGATAGTGAGTCCTGCCTGGTATTTAGCCTTGTAGTCGTAGAAGCCTGTCGTCGGGATGATCTCAACCGGAGGGAGAACCTGGTCGCCGAGCACGCCGACGGAGAACTCTCTGCCCTTGATGAACTCCTCGATGACAATCTCCTTCTCGTATGAGAACGCGTCCTTGACAGCATCTTCAAGCTCCTCGCGGTTCTCCGCCTTTGCGATTCCGACGCTGCTTCCGCCGGAGCAGGGCTTGATTACGCAGGGGAAGGTGTTCCATTCAGCCGCGTCCTCGGGATTATTGAAAATCTCGCCTCTTGGGGTTGTGACCCTGTGAAGCGTACAGAGCGCTTTGGTGATGCCCTTGTCCATAGCGAGCGCGGCTCCGAGGTAGCCCGAGCCGGTGTATTTAAGCCCGAGAATATCGAACGCCGCCTGGAGCTGGCCGTTCTCGCCCTCGCCGCCGTGAAGTGCGAAGAAGGTTATGTCAGCCTCGCGGCAAATTTTGATAACGTTTTTTCCGAGGAAGCAATCGCTCTTGTCTGAGCGCGAAGCCCTTACCGCCTGCAAATCAGGGATGAACTCGGCCACGCCGTTGTTCTTGATTAAATCCGCGTTGTCGTTGAACAGCTTTTCGGGTGAGATGTTGCTGTCAAAGCCCATAAAAACGTCAACAAGGACTACGTTGTGACCCTTGCTTCTGAGCGCGTCGGCAATCCTCGCGCCCGAGGAAATCGCGACATCGCGCTCGGTGCTGAGTCCGCCTGTGATAACTGCAATTTTCATATGTACCTCTCCAATTTATTCGCCTATGATTTTGATTAGCGCGTGCTTTTGGCGTTTGCCGTCAAGCTCGTAGTAAAAAATCTGCTCCCAGGTGCCGAAGTCGAGCCTGCCGTCGGTAATCGCGCAGACTACCTCGCGCCCCATAATGGTGCGCTTTAGGTGGGCGTCGGCGTTGTCCTCAAAGCCGTTGTGATTGTACTGGCTGTAGGGCTTTTCGGGAGCGAGCTTTTCGAGCCATTTTTCGTAGTCGGAGTGGAGTCCGCTCTCGTCGTCGTTGATAAATACCGACGCGGTGATGTTCATCGCGTTTACGAGCACGAGCCCCTCCTTGATACCGCTCTCGTCAATCGCCGCCTGAACGTCCTCGGTAATGCGGACAATCTGCCTGCGGCGCGGCACGTTGAACCAGAGTTCTTTTCGGTAGGATTTCATAGTATGTATAACCTTTCTGAATTATGATAAGCCAAACGGGATAACACGTTTTAATTATGACGATTTTTAAAACATAAATTTATTGAAGCCCCAGTTTTCGACTTCCTCGAATTTTACGTAGCAATATTCGGGCTTAACGTCCAGCTCTTCCTTGAGAATATCGCAGATTGCGGATGTTAGCTTTTCGTACGCTTCGCGTGTGGATTTACCGAAGATTTTGACCTCGACGAACGCGGTGTTCTCCTTGTCGCCGTGGAACATAAAGCTTATATTGTCCTCGACCGCGCACATAAAGTAGTTAGCGGTTTTGCCCGGCAGAAGTGTGATTGAATCGGTGAGCTTTCTCTCGATAGAAGCCTTTGTGTTTTCGTCTGCTGAGACGGAAGTTTTTACGTTGATAAACGGCATAACTATACCTCCAAAAATTTCTTGTTTTATTATATACCTTTATAAAGCGTTTTTCAACCGGTTTAGGTGTTAATCTTTTGTAACTTCATTTTTCTGTGAAATGTGATAAAATAGATGTGCTGTGACTCTTTCCGGCAGGAAGGAGGTGTAGATTTGGATTTCATAATTACCCTTTTTGTGTCTGTTTTGGCAACTGTAGTTGGCTACTACATATGCAAATGGCTTGACAGGCGCAAGTAATCACAGCAACAAGCCTTGACGTAGTCTGTCATAAAAAAGACAAGAACCCCGAAGGAGCGGCTACTCCTTCGGGGTTCGGCTTTGTGTAGTTTGGTTTAATTCATAACCACCCTTGGCTGGCTATATTATAGCACACGATCAAATATATTGCAAGTATTATTTAATCGAGTTGATGAGTCCGCCCTTTTGGATAATGTTCTGGATGAACTCGGGGAACGGCTCGCCCTGGAAGGTCTTGCCGGTGGTCTCGTCGGTGATGACTCCGGTGTTGAAGTCGATTGCGACGATGTCGCCCTCGCTGATGTTCTCAGCCGCCTCGGGACACTCGATAATCGGGAGTCCGATGTTGATTGCGTTGCGGTAGAAAATTCTCGCAAAGCTCGACGCGATTACGCAGCTGACGCCGCTCGCCTTAATCGCGATCGGAGCGTGTTCACGCGAGGAGCCGCAGCCGAAGTTCTTGGTTGCGACCATAATGTCGCCTTCCTGAACCTTGTTGACAAATTCCTTGTCTATATCCTCCATACAATGAGCGGCGAGCTCCTTGTGTGAGGCTGTGTTGAGATAACGCGCCGGGATGATTACGTCCGTGTCCACGTTATCGCCGAATTTATGTACTCTGCCTTTTGCGTTTTCCATATAGCTTTCCTCCTTAAACCTTTTCCGGATTTGTGATGTAGCCTGTTACAGCGCTTGCCGCGGCAACTGCCGGGCTCGCAAGGTAGACCTCGCTGTCTACGTGACCCATTCTTCCGACAAAGTTGCGGTTTGTGGTGGAGACTGCTCTCTCGCCTGCCGCGAGGATTCCCATATGTCCGCCGAGGCAGGGACCGCAGGTCGGGGTGGATACTACCGCTCCGGCATCAATAAAGATGTCGAAGAGACCCTCGTGCATAGCCTGCTTCCAGATTTTCTGAGTGCCCGGGATTACGATGCAGCGTACTCCGTTCGCGAGCTTTTTGCCCTTGAGAACGTTCGCCGCGGCTCTGAGGTCGGAGATACGTCCGTTTGTGCATGAGCCGATAACAACCTGGTCAATCTTGACCTCGGTCTCGCCGATTTCGTCGATTGTTCTTGTGTTCTCAGGCAGGTGAGGGAATGAAACAGTAGGTCTGAGCTCGGAGAGGTCGATTGTGTATTCCTCGTCGTACACAGCGTCCTCGTCCGCTTCATAAGCTACCGGAGTTCCCTGGTATCTGCCGTCGCAGTACTCGCGCGTGATTTCGTCAACAGGGAAGATACCGTTCTTCGCGCCTGCTTCAATCGCCATATTCGCAATGCAGAGGCGGTCGTCGATGTTGAGGTGCTTAACGCCCTCGCCGGTAAATTCCATAGATTTGTACAGCGCGCCGTCAACGCCGATTTTGCCGATGATGTGAAGAATTACGTCCTTGCCGGATACAAAGCCCTGCGGCTTGCCGACGAGGTTGAACTTAATCGCGGACGGAACCTTGAACCAAGCCTTGCCGCTGATCATTCCGGCGCACATATCGGTTGAGCCTACGCCGGTTGAGAAAGCTCCCAGCGCTCCGTAGGTGCAGGTGTGCGAGTCAGCGCCGATGCAAAGGCATCCGGGACCAACCAGGCCCATCTCAGGCAGGAGCGCGTGCTCAATGCCCATCTCGCCGACGTCGCGGTAGTTTTTGATGTCGTACTTGTTGGCAAAGTCCCTTGTCTGCTTTACGAGGGTTGCCGCCTTGATGTCCTTGTTCGGAGTAAAATGGTCCATAATCATCGCGATTTTGGTGTTGTCAAACACCTTTGTCGCGCCGTTCTGCTCAAATACGTTGATGGCAACGGGGGTGGTAACGTCGTTGCCGAGAACCAGGTCCAGCTTTGCCTCGATAAGCTGACCTGCCTTGACTTCGTCAAGACCGGCGTGAGCCGCGAGGATTTTCTGTGACATTGTCATTCCCATAAATAACACCTCTTGAAATCAAAATCTTTAAATAATATTATCTCATAATGACTTGAAAAAAGATTGTAAACTATGCTACAATTAACGCATAAAATACGAGGATGTGACCGTTTTGAATAATGAAGCGTATAAAAACAGCGAAATCAAGAGAGCGTTTGACCTGCTCAGTCCCGTCAGAAGGTACACGAAAGGGGACATCATCTACTATCAGGGCGACTGCGCCGAGAGCTTTTATTACCTGAAAAAGGGCAGGGTGAGGGTGTATATGACCTCTCCCGACGGAATCGAGAAAACGCTCTCCACAGCGTCCTCCGGCGAGGTGCTCGGCGAAGCGGCGTTCTTTGACAAAATGCCGAGGGTAAGCTCCGCGAGCGCGCTTTGCGGCTGTGAGCTCGTCGCAGTTGACGAGCAGCGGCTTATCGCCTTGATTAAGGAAACTCCGCGGCTTGCGCTGGAGCTTCTGAAGATTCAGGCTTCGCGAATCCGCCAGCTCTCCGACCAGATTGACGTTATGACCTTTCTCAAAGCGGACGAGCGCGTAGCGCGGCTGCTTCTGCAAAATGTCAAGGACGAAAACGGCGAGAAAACCGTCAGCCTTACCCACGAGGAAATCGCAGGCTCGGTCGGCGCGAACAGAGTCACTGTCAGCAAAATTCTCACGCGCTTCAAAAGCGAGGGCTTAATCGCCACAAAGTACCGAAAAATCATTCTGCTCGACGTTAAAGGGCTTGAAGAACAAACCCGAAGTTGAGCAAGTTATACTCCGAAAAACGCAAGGTATCAAAATCCTGTTGTCTCCGGATTTTGCTTGTGATAAATTATACTTGCAAGCTTGCAAGGAGGAAATCTAATGAAGATAAAACTAATGGTCAGCCGCGACAGGTATGAGGAAATCTCGGCGCAGCTTATCCAAAAGGGAATAGAGCTCGACAATTCGTCTAACCTTGTTCTGATTGAGGAGGACGGTTTTGCAGACTTCATAATGGGCAGGCGCGGCGATTCGCTGAGCCCCGTGCCCGTCAGCGAAATTGTCTTTATCGAGACGTTCGGCAACGATGTTGTTTTGCACACTATGGAAGCTGAATACAAAATCTCGGAAAGACTTATCCGCCTTGAAGGGCTTTTAAATCCCGCCGATTTTCTCAGAATAAGCAACAGCGTGATTGTCTCGGTCAAAAGGATAAAGAGCATCCGCCCGACCTTTTCAAGCAAGTATATCCTCACGCTTCAAAGCGGCGCGACGGTTGACGTTACACGAAGCTATTTTAACCGCTTCAGAGACTTTTTCGGAATTTAGGAGGATTTATGGTACAGCTAATTAACTTTGTAATCAGAAATGTCGAGCCGCTTGTGTTTGTGATTGCCGGTACGGCAGTCCTCGCGGCTTTGCTTTCGGCCTTTTACTTTTTTGTTTACTCATATATCATCAACAAGCGTATGCGAAATCCCGACAAAAAACACAGAGTAAAACTGCTTATGCCGAGGTTCGCGTGCATTATCTTTGTGGTTTTGTCGCTGTTGTGCTCGTTTATGATGACTAACAAGATTATAAGCTTTGGCTCCCATACCTTTTCAACCTTCTGGCAGAATGAATTCGCGTTTGTGCGATCCGGAGAGCTTTATGAAGCCGAAGAAGTGAAAAAGAATATTGAGGGCGACAAGAGCTTCGAGGTGTACAAAACGAAGTCCAAATACTTTGAGTACACCCTGTACTACAATAAGGACTTTAACGGCATAATCAATCAGGGCGCGTTTAACACCTCCGGCGACAGCCGCAGTAAGCTTTATAAGGAGTGCGAGTATACTCTGTTCGTTGATTATATCGGAGAGGACAAGGAGATACATAAGAGCGACTATATTGACGTTGACGCTGAGAATATCAAAACACAGGAGTATTACGGCACAGGAGCCGGATTTTCGACAGATATAAGCGACTCGCCGTTTGTGTTTTACGGCTCGAGCGATTCGTATAATAATGTCATCGCCGAATGTATTGTTTCTAAAAAGGCTCAATACGACAAAATGGCGGAGCTTGAGGACGAGGAGTACAACGAGGAGGATTATCAGTACCTCAGAGAAAGGGTATTCTTTAACATTGAAAAAAAGCAGTTTACCAAGCCGGTTACCAAATTAATAGGGAATTAACCCCTCCTGTTATCCAAAACTAACCAACTACAGCATAAGTTTTTACGATTTCTTGATAAAAATAACGAAAAAAGTATTGTAAAGTTTCCGGTTCTGATTTATAATAAATGTGTGTAAACTGTTGATAATTCAACATCACAAGAAATATGAAAGGAGCTAGTACAAATGCTTTATTCAAAAGAAGTAGAAAACATGTGTACAGTAGCAAAGGGTCCTAAGCACGGTCCTGCGCCTATTCCCGAAGAGGGCAAATGGGTAAAATCATACGACATCAAGGATATCAGCGGACTTTCCCACGGTATCGGTTGGTGCGCGCCTCAGCAGGGAGCCTGCAAGCTTACCCTCAACGTTAAGGACGGTATTGTTGAGGAGGCTCTTGTTGAGACAATCGGCTGCTCCGGTATGACTCACTCCGCGGCTATGGCGGCTGAGATTCTCCCGAACAAAACTCTGCTCGAGTGCCTTAACACTGACCTCGTTTGTGACGCAATCAATGTTGCGATGAAGAACATCTTCCTCCAGCTCGTATACGGCAGAAGCCAGACAGCTTTCTCCGAGGGAGGACTCCCGATCGGCGCAGGCCTCGAGGATCTCGGTAAGGGACTCAGAAGCCAGGTTGGTACTATGTACTCAACCAACAAGAAGGGCGTTCGTTATATGGAAATGGCTGAGGGCTACGTCCTCAAGACCGCTCTCGACGAGAACGACGAGGTTTGCGGCTACCAGTTCCTCAAGCTCGGCAAAATGCTCGAGGACATCCGCCACGGCGTTTCGCCTGAGGAAGCTTATAACAACAACATCGGTCAGTACGGCCGCTTTGACGGCGCGGCTAAGTACATCGACCCGCGTGAAGAATAAGGTAAGGGAGGACTTAAACTATGGCAGTAACATTTGAAAGTATGGAAAGAAGAATGCCTAAGATTGAGAAATGCCTTGCTGAATACGGTATTAAAGATCTTGAAGAGGCAAGACAGATTTGCGTTGACAAGGGCTTCAATCCCTACGACATCGTAAAGGGCGTTCAGCCAATCGCGTTCGAGAACGCCGGCTGGGCTTACACTCTCGGCTGCGCTGTTGCTATTAAGAAGGGCGTCAAGACCGCAGCTGACGCTGCTGAGGCTATCGGTATCGGACTCGAGGCTTTCTGTATCCCGGGTTCTGTTGCTGAGCAGAGAAACGTTGGCCAGGGCCACGGCAACCTCGGCGCAATGCTTTTAAGAGACGAGACAAAATGCTTTGCTTTCCTCGCAGGCCACGAGAGCTTCGCGGCTGCCGAGGGCGCTATCGGTATCGCCCGTAACGCTAACAAGGCGAGAAAAGAGCCTCTCCGCGTTATCCTCAACGGTCTCGGTAAGGACGCGGCGTATATCATTTCGAGAATCAACGGCTTCACCTATGTACAGACCGAGTTCGATTATTTCACTGGCGAGCTCAAGGTTGTTAAGGAAACAGCTTACTCCGACGGCGAGAGAGCCGCTGTACGCTGCTACGGCGCTGACGATGTTCGCGAGGGCGTTGCCATTATGCAGAAGGAGAACGTAGGCGTTTCTATCACAGGTAACTCAACCAACCCGACCCGCTTCCAGCACCTCGTTGCAGGCACATACAAGAAGTGGGCTATCGAGAACGGCGTTGCATACTTCTCGGTTGCTTCCGGCGGCGGTACAGGACGTACACTCCATCCGGATAATATGGGCGCGGGCCCTGCTTCCTATGGTCTTACAGACTCTATGGGACGTATGCACGGCGACGCTCAGTTCGCAGGCTCGTCCTCAGTTCCTGCTCACGTTGAGATGATGGGACTTATGGGAATGGGCAACAACCCGATGGTTGGCGCTACTGTTGCTTGCGCTGTTGCGGTTTACGAAGCAGTTAAGTAAGTTCAATTAATAATCAATAATTACGGTCGGGCAGACAGGTTCTTCTGTTAGAAGCATTGTCTCCCGACCGTTTTTATATTTGCCGCGATAAATTCTGAGGATGGCTCATAATTCAACGTGAGTCATCCTCATTATAACAACAGTTTGACGATTGTTTTTCTGAAAACGGCTTTCCGCTTACCACTTCACACAAATTACCACTTCACACAAAAACTCGGGGCAGGCTCAACACAAGTTTTGAGCCTGCCCCGTTTATTATCAGTTATATTAATCACATCTCGGTAACGATTTCGTTTACTGTTTTTCCCGGCGGAATCATCGGGAGTACGTTGGCGTCTGGGCTGATAATACAGTCGATTACCGCCGGACCGCCCATACCGATAGCTTTGTCGAAAACTTCCTCGATGTCCTCGGTTTTGTCGAGCCTGAATCCCGGGATTCCGAACGCCTCGGCAACCTTTACAAAGTCGGTCGCGCGCTTGGGGTCGGTCTGCGAGAAACGGCTTCCGTAGAACAGCTTCTGCCACTGGCGAACCATTCCGAGCACGCTGTTGTTCATAACGATTACTACAACCGGCAGGTTGTAGGACTTGAGAGTTACGAGCTCGTTTAGGTTCATATGGAAGCTTCCATCGCCTGTTACGAGGAAAACCTTCTTCTTCGGGCATCCGCACTGAGCGCCGATTGCCGCGCCGAGTCCAAAGCCCATTGTGCCCATTCCGCCTGAGGTCAGGAGGGTTCTCGGCTCCTCGATTTCGCCGAACTGAGCAACCCACATCTGGTGCTGGCCTACGTCCGTGGCGATGATGTCGCCCGGGCGTTTTTTGGCGTTGAGCGTGAGCAGAACGTCGAGAGCCGACATATAGTTGAGTTTCTCCCTCGGAGCTACGTGTTCGCCCTTCCAGATTTCGAGCTGCACGAGCCACTGGGTGTGGTTCTGCTTTTCGACGTGCTTGTTAAGAATCTCGAGAACGTTCTTTATATCGCCGACGATGTGGTTGTCGGTTTGTACATTCTTGTCGATTTCGTTCTCGTCAATATCAATATGAATAATATTTGCCTGGCTGCCGAACTTTTTGGGGTTGCCGGCAACTCGGTCGGAGAATCTCGCGCCGCAGGCGATGATAAGGTCGCACTTTTCGGTAGCCATACCGGTTGCGTAGGTTCCGTGCATACCGAGGTTACCCATATTCAGCCTGTGACTTGCCGGAATACTTCCGAGTCCCATCAGCGAGCAGCAAACCGGAGCGTCAATCTTCTCGGCGAACTCAATCAGCTCGGGAGAAGCGTCGGCGCTGATTACGCCGCCGCCGGCGTAGATAATCGGGTACTTCGCCTGATTGATAAGCTCAACCGCCTTGACGATGTCGTCGGGATTGCTGATTTCGGGAGTGGACTTTGGCGGAGGAGTAAGGGCTTTGAAGTCCGTCATCTGAGCGGTGATGTCCTTTGGAACGTCAATGAGCACGGGGCCTTTTCTGCCGTCCATAGCAAGCGCGAAGGCTGTGCGGATTGCCGGAGCCAGATCCTCGATTTTCTTGACGAGGTAGCTGCCCTTTGTAATCGGCTTTACAATATTTACTATATCAACTTCCTGAAAGCTGTCGCGTCCGAGGAGGTTTACGTTAACGTTGCCGGTGATAATAACCATCGGAATACTGTCGATGTTCGCGGTTGCGATGCCTGTGACTGTGTTGGTAGCTCCGGGACCCGAGGTGGTCATACAAACTCCGACCTTGCCGGTAGCTCTGGCGTAACCGTCTGCCGCGTGAGCCGCGCCCTGCTCGTGAGCAGTTAGGATATGATTAATCTTGTCGCTGTATTTATACAAAGCGTCGTAGGTGTTCAGAGCCGCACCGCCCGGATAGCCGAATACGGTGTCTACACCCTGTTCAATCAAACACTCGCAGATAATCTCCGCGCCTGTAAGCTGCATACTATCTCTCCATTCTTTACCATTTTAGAATTACAGTTTATTATACTAAAGTTGACCGTGTTTGTCAATATGTGTTAGCGGACAGTTGTATTAATTCGGAATGCGGAATTCGAAATGCGGAATTACGGTCGGGCAGAGAAGTTGACTTTCACATCAACCAATCTGCCCGACCGTCATTTTCATTTTTCAATTTTCAATTAAATTTAATACTCCGCAATGAATCTGGAGATAACCTCGATTGACTTTTTGCTTGCGATTTCGCAGAATTTCATAAAGTCCATTCCCTTGTTCTGCGCAATATCGTCCGAAATTGTTCGGAACACGCAGAACGGAACCTTGTTGCGGAAGCAAACGTGACCGATTGCGCCGCCTTCCATTTCGCAGGCGAGAGCGTCGAAACGGATGTTGAGAATCTCGCGCTTGCTCCTGCGCGATACAAACAAATCTCCCGAAGCAATCCTGCCCCTAAACGCCGACGAACCCTCAATGCTCTTGCAGATTTCGTAGAGCTTGTTGCCGACAGTTTCGTCACAGGGGAAGTAAATTCTGTGCTCGTCGGGGAAAGTGATTTCGCCGATAGGGTCGCCGAGCGCGGACGCGTTCATATCGTGCTGCAAGACCTCTGTGGCGACTACCATATCGCAGATTGTGACTTCCTCGCTGGTAGCTCCGGCAACTCCGCTGTTGATTACAACATCGGGGTGGTAGAGGTCGATTATCATCTGAGCGCACATCGCGGCGTTGACCTTGCCGATTCCGCACTCAACCGCAACTACCTCGTTGCCGCCGATTTTGCCCTTTGTGAAAACAAGCCCCGAGTGCTCATCGTTTACGGGCTCTGTCATAAGCGCTTTGAGTCCGTTTACTTCTATTGCCATTGCGCAGATTATACCAATCATAATGTAACTCCTTAATCAAAATTTCCTGTTGCGTACATAATTACCGAGAGTGCCGCGAGCGGCGCGGTTTCGGCGCGCAGAATACGTTTGCCGAGGGTAGCCTTGCTGCCGCCCGAGTTGAGCACCAATTCAACCTCGCTTTCCTCAAATCCGCCCTCGCTGCCGATGAAAATTCCCAGCGTCTCAGGACGCGAGGTTATAAGCTTCTTGACGCTATCGCCGCCTAATTCGTAGAAGATGATGTTCTGCTTGTTCTGAGCCGAGAGCTGTACCGCTTCCTTAAAGCTTACGGCGCTTTCAACCGACGGGATAATTCCGCGGCGCGACTGCTGGGCGGCTTCGCGCGCGATTTTTTGCCAGCGCTTTTGCTTTTTCTCGAGAGACTTGCGGTCAGGACGCGACACGCAGCGGTTTGAGATTACAGGCACGATTTTTGTGACTCCGAGCTCGACGCACTTTTGGATTATGTACTCCATCTTGTCGCCTTTTGGAAGCGCCTGATAGAGCGTGATTTCCACGTCGGGCTCCTGCTCGCACGGATGAGAGCTTTTTATTTCCACGCACACCGCCTCGCCTGAAACCGAGTCTATTACGCAGTCGAGCTGCTCGCGCCCGGGAGTCACGAGTGTGAGCTCCTCGCCGGGTTTCATCCGCAGGCTTTTTGAGATATGCCGAGCGTTCTCGCCTTCAATTATCAGCTTGCCGCCAATCGGGTTGCTGTCTGTAAAAAACCAAGCCATTGTCCGCCCTCCTAACAATAACAGTTTATCAAAAATGAAAACCAATTGCAATATATAATCTCAATGTGGTAAAATAAAAATGAGGTGAATTGTATGATTGAAATTACAGCAAAAGGCTTTTACGATAAACTAAACGAGGAAAACATCCGCGAGGACGAGCTCCAGAAGCTTGTGGTTGAAAAGCTAAAGAAGCTCCGTAAAAAAGTCGCGACCTCCGAAAGCTGCACCGGCGGCTATGTCAGCAAGCGGATTACTGATATCAGCGGTTCGGCTGAGGTGTTTGAGTGCGGAGTGTGTTCCTACGCGAACAGAATCAAGAGCCAAATCCTCGGCGTAAGCGAGGACACGCTTGAAGCGTTCGGAGCTGTATCTCCCGAAACCGCGGAGCAAATGGCAGAGGGAGTCAGGAAGCTCGCCGCGGCGGACTTTGGAATCTCAACCACCGGAATCGCAGGCCCCACAGGCGGCACCAAGGACAAGCCTGTCGGGCTGGTGTATATGGCGGTTGCTGATGAAAACGGAGTGCTGACAATAAAAGCCAACCTCGGCGACGCTGCGGATAACTCTCGCGAGGGAATCCGCAAAGCGGCAAGCAGCGTGATTTTGTATTATTTGCTGGCTTTTTGCGGTCGGTGAGTAG
>CADBTV010000075.1 GCA_902797655.1 uncultured Ruminococcus sp. | reverse complement strand
TGAGGCAGGCTATGACCCGAGAAACGCTTACTTTGAGTGTATCCACGAGATGAAGCTCATCGTTGACCTTATTTATCAGTCAGGCTTTGCAGGAATGAGATACTCAATCTCAAACACTGCTGAGTACGGCGACTATGTAACAGGTCCGAAGATTATCACAGAGGACACCAAGAAGGCTATGAAGAAGGTACTCTCCGACATTCAGGACGGTACATTCGCCAAGGAATTCCTCCTCGATATGAGCGAGGCAGGCGGTCAGGTTCACTTCAAGGCTATGAGAAAGCTCGCAAGCGAGCACCCTGCTGAGGTTATCGGTAAGGAAATCAGAAAGCTCTACAGCTGGTCTGACGAGGATAAGCTCATCAACAACTAATTCATTCAACTTGCGGCGGAGAGGGTTACTTCTCCGCCGTTTATTTGACACATTCCGAATCAATTGCTATACTGTTATAAAATATACTAATTGAGAAAGGTATGATTATATGAAGCTGCAGAGATTCATCGTATTAGGCGTATGCGCGCTTTTAATCGCGCTGACAGCTCTCTCCGCCGGCGCGGAGGAAACACCGCAGTCCCAGGTCCAGCAGCCGACAGAAGCTATTCAGAGCACAGAAACTCAGCCGACTTCCACCGAGCCCACAACCCAAGCAAAGCCCAAGGTTAAGCCAAAGAAGAAGAACCCGATGAAGGTCAAGGCAAAGAAGCTGATGTTCTCCTCGGATTTTTTAAAGACCGACAAAATCAAGTACGAGTTCTTTGAGGTCAAAAAAGCAAAGGGCAAGGTAACCTACAAAAAGCTCTCCGGAAGCAAAAAGTTTACCATCGCCAAAAAGAGCGGCAAGGTCACAATCAAAAAGAAAACCAAAGCAGGAACCTACAAGCTCCGCTTCAGAATCAAAGCCGCAGGCAACTCAAAGTACAGCTCAAAGACTGTAATCAAGAAAATCACAGTGAAAATAATCTGATATTCGGGCAGCGGGTTTCAAACTCTCTGCCCTATTTTCTATAAACTATTGATTTTGCCGCAGCGTTGTGATATAATAACTAAGTAATTGCAAATCGTTCGTATCGTTTTAATAAGCGAACGGCAGGCCCTGCACGATTGAGGCCTGCGAACCATGTCAGGCGGGGAACCGAGCAGCATTAAGCAGTGTTCTCGATGCGATGCAGTAAGTCTGTCGTTTGCTTATTAAAACGAGTGGCCGTAAGGTCTTACGGTTTGCAATTATTTTTTAGCCGGCATTTGCAAAGGAGTGAGTATTATGTATCAGGTTCTATACAGAAAATGGCGTCCTCAAAAATTCGAGGATGTGTACGGTCAGCCGCAGGTTACAAGAACACTGCAAAATGAGCTGAAGAACGGCCGCGTTAACCACGCGTATCTTTTCACAGGCTCGCGCGGAACCGGAAAGACAACCTGCGCCAAAATACTCGCCAAGGCAGTAAACTGCCTTAACCTGCGCGACGGCGACCCTTGCTGCGAATGTGAGAACTGCAAAGGTATTGACGACGGCAGCATACTTGACGTTGTTGAGATGGACGCGGCGTCCAACCGCGGTATCGACGATATACGCGAGGTTATCGACGAAGCCCAGTTCAGACCGGCAAGAGCCAAGTACCGCGTCTACATCATCGACGAGGTTCATATGCTCACCGACCAGGCGTTCAACGCTCTGCTCAAAACTCTTGAAGAACCGCCGGAGCACGTTATTTTCATCCTTGCTACTACCGAGGTACACAAGCTTCCGGCAACCATTCTCTCGCGTTGCCAACGCTTTGATTTCAACCGAATCGCGCCTGAGGAGATTACAAAAAGGCTCAGGTTTGTCGCAGAAAACGAAAACGCTCAGATTGACGACGAAGCCGCTATGCTGATTGCCGCGATTGCCGACGGAGCTATGCGCGACGCGCTGTCGCTTATGGACAGGTGTCTCGGCAACACGAGCAACATCACAACCGAGGTTGTTCGCTCCTGCGCCGGACTCGCGCGTAAGGACTACCTCTTTTCCCTATCCGCGGCGTGCATAAACAAAAACACCGCCAAGGCGCTTGAAATCGTTACAACGCTGCACAACGAGAGCAAGGATATGGCGCGTCTCTGCGACGAATTACTCGAGCATTTCCGCAGTCTTATGCTCATAAAATCAACGCGCAATCCGCGCTCGATGATTGTTATGTCGGACGACGAGTTCGAGGAAGCTCAGACGCAAGCCGACTACCTGACTCTTGCGGAAATCATATATATTATGGAAGTTTTGCAGAACGCCTACGCCAGAATGGGCAAAGGCAACTCAAACAGAACAGAGTTTGAGATGGCGCTCGTAAAGCTCTCCGACCCGGAGCTGGAGGGTACAAACGAAGCTTTGACAGCTAGAGTCTCAGCGCTTGAAAAAGCGGTAAAGAGCGGAATTACAATCAAGACGGAGCCTGCCTCGGTTGTTGAAAAGCCCGAGCCGAAGGAAGAACCAAAGAAAGAGCAAACGCCCACACAAGCTCCAAAGGAAACCGTCTCGGAGCAAAAGGAGGAGCTTCCTCCACCACCTCCGATTGCGGAGATTCCAAAGCCTGTCACAGAGGAGCCAAAGCCTCAGGAGCCGCCTAAGAAGCCCATAAAAACAGCTGTTGATATGGAGGAGCTGTGCAAAAACGCTACTCCGTTCAGGCAGTGGCCGGAGGTTGTTGACAACATCAAAAAGTATTCAAGGGGTATCGCCGCGGCGTTTGACAACACCAACGCCTACGTCAACGGCAACTACCTGCTCATTGACGCAAAAAGCGAAATACCATATAAACTGCTAAAACAGGGTTCCCAGAGAGCCAACGTCAAGAAGGCTATCCAGGAGATTACCGGCAAGCTTTACACTCTCGGGCCTTACCGGATTCCCGAGAAAAAGGAAGAAAAAAAAGACCCGCTCCAAGACTTAATCAGCGAGATTAAGGAGAGCGGAATCAAGTTTAATACGGAGGAGTAACAAAATGAAAGCAAGATTACCAAAGGGATATTCAAACGGCGGCGGAAATATGCAGCAAATCGCACGCCAGGCACAGAAAATGCAGGAAGCTATGGAAACAGCAACCGAGGAGCTTGAGGCTAAGGAGTACACAGCAACCGCAGGCGGCAACGCCGTAAAGGTTACTGTTACCGGCAAAATGGAGGTTAAGGCGATTGAGATTGAGCCGGAGGTTATTGACCCCGACGACGCCGAGATGCTCTCCGACCTTATCATTGCCGCTACTAACGAAGCGCTCAGAGCTGCGGCAGCCGAGAAAGAGGACACAATGGCTTCACTCTCGGGCGGTCTTAACATCCCGGGATTATTCTAATGGCGAATTATAACGTAGCTCCGCTCGAGACGCTGGTTGAGCAATTTGAAAAAATGCCCGGTATTGGCTACAAAACCGCGCAAAGACTTGCATATTATGTACTGAACCTGTCAAAAACAGAAGCAGAGAGCTTTTCCAAAGCAATTACAGACGCTCACGAGAAGATTCACTACTGTGAGGTATGCTGTAATCTGACAGACCAAAGGCTCTGCCCGGTATGCTCTAGCGAGAAACGCGACAAGGGCGTGATTTGCGTAGTCGAAACTCCGCGCGACGCGATGGCTATGGAAGCGACAGGCGAGTACAAGGGTACCTACCACGTACTGCACGGAGCTATCTCCCCTCTTAACGACGTCGGACCCGATGACCTTAAAATCAAGGAACTGCTTGCGAGACTTTCGGGAGAAATCTCGGAGGTCATTATGGCGACCAATCCGACTGTTGAGGGCGACGCAACGGCGATGTACCTCTCCCGACTTTTGAAGCCAATGGGAATCAGGGTTACAAGGCTTGCGTACGGAATCCCTGTAGGCGGAGACCTTGAGTACGCAGATCAGGTTACGCTTGCGCGCGCGCTGGAAGGCAGGAATGAGCTTTAATGAGTGACTCAATCAAGACAATAGCTAAAAACAAAAAAGCGTTTCACGACTACTTTGTTATTGAAAAATACGAAGCAGGAATCGAGCTGAAAGGCTCGGAGGTAAAGTCAATCCGCGCCGGCAGAGTTAACCTGAAGGATAGCTGGTGTTCGATAGTGAAGGGCGAGATTTTTGTAAACGGGATGCACGTGTCGGTTTACGAACAGGGCGCGCAGTGGTGCAAGGACCCGCTGAGAGTCCGCCGTCTGCTTATGCACAAGAAGGAGATAATGAAGCTTTTTGGGCAGGAGCAACAGCAGGGATACTCGATTATTCCGCTGAGCGTGTACTTTAAAGGCAGCAATATCAAGCTTGAAATCGGACTTTGCAAGGGCAAGAAGCTCTACGATAAACGCGAAGATATGGCAAGAAAATCCGCAAAGCGAACAATTGAGAGAGAGTTGAAGGAAAGATTCAGATAATTTTTCCACTCAACTCTCAACTCTCAATTCTCAATTCTCAATTAAATATACGGGGATGTAAAGGTTTCGACGGGGGTTTTGACCCATGGTAAGCGAGTAGCGGAGTGGAACCGCTATAAAATCCACAACCTTAAAAATAACTGACAAAAATAAGACAGTTGCATTAGCTGCCTGATTTAGGCGGCTTGTCCTGACAGAGAGCACCGCGGCTCTGCCAAGGGCATCGATTCAGCGGTAACTGTGAACCCGGGAGCGTCTCGGCCCGAGTCACACATCAGAGACTACCGAGCGTATGAGCCTGTTATTGGGCGCGTGCGTAAGGGATTTTTAATCCAATAACTACACTCGTAGAAAGCCATGGCAAGGAGCTTTCGGACGGGAGTTCGACTCTCCCCATCTCCACCATAAAAAGGACCGCAAATGCGGTTCTTTTTTTATGGTGGGGATATATAAATGGAGAGTCGAAAGCCCGTTAAGAAAATGCTCCGGGGGAGCATTTTTAGGGCGTAGCGCCGATGAACCTATAGCTCTGCTTAACAAAACAAGGTTCGAGATGATGGTATTTTCACAACACACAGCTCCCCATCTCCACCATAAAAAAGGACCGCAAATGCGGTTCTTTTTTTACTTTATAGGAAACTGCTCTGTAACGCTGCAAAACAATAAACTTTTTCACAGGGTAACTGGGGATTTGGGGTAATATGGCAAAAATTCGACTGCATAATCAAGTACCTTTAGTTTTTAGAGGTACCCAATTGACATCTTGGGGAACATTATGATAGAATAATTACATATAAAGTTCCCCAAAGGAGACATATTTATGAATAACAACTATCCTCAAATACAAGAGCTTCTTCACCAAAGAGCAGATTTTCAGGCAAG
>CADBTV010000074.1 GCA_902797655.1 uncultured Ruminococcus sp. | reverse complement strand
CAATTATCAGTAAATCTGCCATATTTATTATATTGCACATTTCAAAGCAGTTTCCTATAAAGCAAAGAAAAACCGGCTGATTAGAGCCGGTTTCAATCTATTGGTTTACGCTTCGTATCCGTTTTTGTTGTTGCTCTGCCAGTTCCAGCTGTCGCGGCACATATCCTCGAGATTTTTCTCCGCTTTCCAGCCGAGCACCTCGAACGCCTTTTTAGGGTCGGCGTAGCATTCCGCAATATCTCCCGGACGGCGCGGCTTGATGTCATAAGGGATAGTGAGGTTGTTGACCTTCATAAACGTGTTTACGATGTCGAGCACGCTGTAGCCGGTGCCGGTGCCGATGTTGAAAATCTCGGTACCCTTTGTCTTTGCGGCGTAGTCCAGCGCCTTTACGTGAGCCTTTGCGAGGTCAACAACGTGGATGTAATCCCTGACTCCGGTGCCGTCGTGAGTCGGGTAATCGTTGCCGAAAACTCCGAGTCTTTCGAGCTTGCCGGCGGCGACCTGGGTTATATACGGCATAAGATTGTTGGGGATTCCGTTCGGATTCTCGCCGATTCGTCCGCTTTCGTGAGCTCCAATCGGGTTAAAATACCTGAGCAAAACTACGGAAAGGTTTTTGTCGGCAGTCGCGGCGTCGGTAAGGATTTGCTCATTCATCAGCTTGGTCCAGCCGTAAGGATTGGTACAGCCTGTAGGCATACCCTCGACAAGGGGAACCTTTTCAGGAACTCCGTAAACTGTAGCCGAGGAACTGAACACAAAGTTCTGAACTCCGTGCTTCTGCATAACCTCGAGCAGAGTGAGTGTTGAGTCAATGTTGTTTCGGTAATAGCGGAGCGGAACAGAGCAGCTCTCGCCTACTGCTTTGAGTCCGGCAAAATGGATTACCGCGTCGAAGCTGTTTTCGCTGAACATTTTATCAACAGCGTCATAGTCGCAGACGTCAATCTCGTAAACAGGGATTTCAGAGCCGGTAATCTCCTCTACTCTGCGTACTGCCTCGGGGCAGGAATTGTCGTAATTGTCGGCAATTACGGGAGTGTGGCCCGCGTTGATTAGCTCGACGCAGGTGTGAGAGCCGATGTAGCCGGCTCCGCCGGTCAGTAAAACTTTCATAGGCTTATACCTTCTCGGGTTCGGGGTAAGTCTCGCCGAAGGTCTCGACTGTTACCTCCTCCATAATCTGCGGGTCGAGGGGCTTGTCGGAGTAATCGGTGTCGCTCTCGGCAATTTCGTTGACTGCGTCCATACCCTCGATTACCTTGCCGAACGCTGCGTACTGGCCGTCAAGGTGAGGAGCGTTTTTGTGCATAATAAAGAACTGTGAGCCGGCGCTGTCGGGCATCATAGAGCGAGCCATCGAGAGCACGCCCTCGGTGTGCTTTAGATTATTCTCGAAGCCGTTGCCGGAGAACTCGCCGCGGATAGAATACCCGGGACCGCCCATTCCGGTGCCGTCGGGACATCCGCCCTGAATCATAAATCCGTAGATTACGCGGTGGAAGGTGAGTCCGTTGTAGTAGCCCTTGCTGACAAGGCTCACAAAGTTATTGACAGTATTCGGCGCAATCTCGGGATAAAGCTCCGCCTTGATAGTTTTGCCGTTATTAAGCTTGAATGTAACAATAGGATTGCTCAAGTTTATCATCCTTTCACGATATTTTTTATTATTTTATAATATTTCACATATTTTATCAAGTTTTTATTTGTAATTTCCGGAAAAGTATGTTATTATATATTAAAGTGTTAGTCAAGACTAATTTATTATGACAGAAGGTGTTATGGATGAAAGTAAAGGAATCCGCGGAGGACTACCTCGAAACTATACTTATTCTCAGCGAATCGAGGGAGCACGTCCGCTCGATAGACATAGTTAAGCATATGGAGCTGAGCAAGCCCAGCGTCAGCGTGGCGATGAAGAAGCTCAGAGAAAACGGTTACATCAAAATGGACAGCGACGGATACATCACGCTTGAAGAATCGGGCAGAAAAATTGCCGAGAAGATTTACGAGCGTCATGTGTTTATATCGCAGTGGCTGCAGGATTTGGGAGTATCCGAGGACGTAGCGATGAACGACGCTTGCAGAATTGAGCACGTGCTGTCGGACGAAACTTTCTCGGCTATTAAGGAAAAGTATAGCGACCACCGCTGCAAGGATTGTGACGGTTGTCCGGGGAATTGTTAATATAAATTGTTTTTTGCTTTATTTATGCTATTACAATTATCAGTTACCCTGTAAAAAAGCTTATTGTTTTCCATCGTTACAGAGCATTTTCTTATTAAAGAAAAAGGGTCGGCTGAGCCGGCCCTTAGATTTAGGCTGTTTTACCTTGCAAATGTGCCGTCGTCCGCCGGACGGACAGCGTGGTACTCCGCAAGGCTGTAATATGAAGTGCAAACACGCTCCTTTTTCAGGGGCTTTTTCTTTTTGTAAAGCACTCGGTAGGTTGCGGTTTTGTAGTATCTGCCGTAGTTTATATCATAATTCTCGGAATACATTTTTACGTTGTCGTACTTTCGAGATTTAACGCCGTAGATATTGACAACGAGCTTTCTGCCGCGCAATCCGCACTCGATAAAAACAGGGGTATTTGATTTGTTTTTGAGCTTTAAATCAAGCGACGGATAATCAATCGTTGCGTCCTCTCCCGACATTGTGTAGCCTGACGCCCAGTGGTGGTTGTGGCGTTCTTCGATTCCGAGATTCGCCAGCACAGCGGCTCGGAATACCGTGGTGCTTGCCTGACAGATTCCTCCGCCTACGCCCTGGGTGAGCTTTTTGCGCAGAATAACCTCCGCCTTGCGGTAGCCGTTTGCGGTAGAGTTGGAGTTGCCTGTGTGTTTGTTGAACGACCATACCTCGTCAGGCTCGATCACCGAACCGTTGCAGGCTTCGAGCGCAAGGCGCATATTGATTGTGCCGCTCTCGGTATTGTAGGAATACGAAGCCGCGGACGCAAGCTTTTTGAGACTCTTTCTCAGTTTTGCGCTGTTCCGGCTCGGTTTTATGTTATCGACAATCGCCGTAATCTTGCCTGAGGGTTGCTTTGAGTTTACAAACTCTGTGAGCATATTGCAAAGGCTTTGGCGGTCAAGGCTTATGCCGCTTTTCTCATTTTGAATTACAAAACGCTTTTTCGAGAACGGACGGAAGCTTTTCACCTTTGCGTTTCGGGGCTTTTTGTCAATCTTTCGGGCAAGCTTTCGCACTGCCGCGCGCACCGACTCCGGCTCAACGCGGTAAGGTATTGAAGCGCTCGCTCCCTGTGAGAGAGGATGGTTTTCGGAATATGCTCTGAGGTTATTGAGCGCAGACTGATAATCGAGCAGGTACTTAAAATCCGCCTGAGTAAGCGTAAATTCCCTTTCCCCTGCGCTGACGCGCAAGCTAAAGCTTTCGGGAGACAAATCCGCTTTTTTATCGAGCGCGGACTGCGCCTGTGAATAGTTCATTCCGCCGACGCGAACGCCCTGAATCATTGCGTTTTTGGGAAAGCGGAACTCATCTCTGCTTTTTGTTTTTGAAACAATAAAAGCTATCGCCGCCGCGCACACGCACACAGCCGCGACTATTAAAAATATACGTAAAATCTTTCTGTAATTATTCAAGCCGTACTCACCTTCTTTAGAATTTGAGTACGGCTGTGTTTTATGCGTTTAATATTTTTCCAGAAAGCTGTGGTGCTCGTCGGTTTTGATACCCGGGAAGGTTGCGACGTGGACATTGTGGATGCTGTTGAAAATACTTTTCTCGATGTTTGGGTTGGTTTTCTTTAACTCCTTAATCAACGCCTTGACCTCAAAGCGTTTGCTCTCGCCGACTCCGTCGGAGGCGTTGAAGCAATTTTCGGTAAATCGGCACGCACAACGAAGAAATTCCAGCTCATTGCAGTTTTGCCACGAGATAATGCTGTCCTCGTGGATTTTGTACAGAGGGCGGATGAGCTCCATTCCCTCGTAGTTTTTGCTGTGGAGCTTGGGAATCATTCCCTGAAGCTGAGCGCCGTAGAACATCGACATAACCGTTGTTTCTATTACATCCGAAAAATGATGGCCCAGAGCGATTTTGTTACAGCCCAGTTCCTTTGCGTTTTTGTAGAGATAGCCGCGGCGCATTCGTGCGCAGAGGTAGCAGGGATATTTTTTCGCTTTGTTGGCTATATCAAAAATCTGTGTATTAAAAATCTTTATCGGGATTTCGAGCAGCTCGGCGTTTTTAATTATCTTTTCACGATTCTCGGGACTGTAGCCCGGATCCATAACAAGATACTCAACGTCGAAGGGAAAGTCGGAATAGCGTTTGAGAAGCTGCAAAAGCTTTGCCATCAGCATACTGTCCTTGCCGCCCGAGATACAAGCGGCGATTCGGTCGCCCTCGGAAATGAGCTCGTACTCCTTAACTGCGGAGATGAACTTGGTCCAGATTGTTTTGCGATATTTTTTTGTTATACTGCGTTCGAGCCTTTGCAAGTATGTATCAGTCATATTTACTCCGTAATTTCGGCAACCATAATAATGGTTGCCGAAGTTATGTTTTATCAATAATTTTCTGCGTGAACCTCAAAGTAGCTCTGAGGATGAGCGCACACCGGACAAATCTCGGGAGCTTTTGTTCCGACAACGATGTGTCCGCAGTTGCGGCATTCCCAGACCTTGACCTCGCTCTTTTCGAATACCTGAGCGGTTTCAATGTTGCTGAGCAGAGCTCTGTAGCGTTCCTCGTGGTGCTTTTCAATCTCGCCGACTGCTCTGAATTTAGCCGCAAGCTCCGGGAAGCCTTCTTCCTCGGCGGTTTTTGCAAAGCCCTCGTACATATCTGTCCACTCGTAGTTCTCGCCCTCGGCTGCGGACTCGAGGTTCTCGGTGGTTAAACCGATTCCCTGAAGCTCCTTGAACCACATTTTTGCGTGTTCCTTCTCGTTGTCGGCTGTTTTGAGGAACAGCGACGAAATCTGCTCGTAGCCCTCTTTTTTAGCTACGGAAGCAAAGTAAGTGTATTTGTTACGAGCCTGTGACTCGCCTGCAAAGGCGGCTTCCAGGTTCTTCTCGGTCTGAGTACCGGAATAGGGATTCTTTTTCACTGACATAATTTACCTCCTTGAAAATATTTCTTTTATTATTATAACATAATAATCGGAGATTATAAATAATCCTGTTGATTAGTTTTCGGGATTGTAGACCTCGGCGACCATCTGCTGAAGCTCCTCAACCGTGTAACGGAGCCGCTTGGCTTCTTCAAGAGTAGCGATGATGTAGCGCTCCTTAAAGACCTTGCGCCTTTCCTCGATAAGCTTATCGACAGCGCCCTCGGCAACAAACATTCCGATACCGCGCTTCTTGAACACAATGCCCTCGGAAACGAGCACATTGACGCCCTTGTTAACGGTTGCGATATTGATGTTGAACTCCTTGGAGAGCTGAGTGGTGGACATAAGCTGCTCACCCTCCTTGACATCTCCCATAAGGATGTGGTCCTTGATTCCCTCCGCAATACGCGCGAAAATCGGTATGTTCTCATTTATAACATCCATAATTCCAAAACCTCTCTATGCAAATTACTTAATTAGTCAAATGATTAAGTTGTTATCATTATAGTTCATTAATTAGCAAATGTCAATAGAAACATAAAACAAGAGACTGCAAAGAATGAAGTTTATGCTTTTTTCGCTTATAGGGTAGATATCCCGTCGTTTTTATGCTATTATATAACAGTACAAAAAGACACACGGATTATCCGTGTAAGAGGATGATAAAATGAGTAAAAAATATGTTATGGGAAACGGCGCAATCGCGTTAGGCGCATTGTCCGCAGGAGTGAATTTAGTTTCGGGATATCCGGGTACGCCCTCATCCGAGATCATTGAGACGGTCGCAAAATACCCTTGTGAGGGAACGTATGTCGAGTGGTCAGTCAACGAAAAGGCAGCGATGGAGGTCGCCGCGGCAGCAGCCTACAGCGGCGCGCGCGCAATGGTAACTATGAAACAAGTCGGACTTAACGTAGCGTCCGATCCGCTGATGAGCCTTGCCTACGTCGGCGTCAAGGGCGGAATGGTCGTGGTATCAGCTGACGATCCCGGTCCGATTTCGTCCCAAACGGAGCAGGACACACGCCGTTTTGCCGAATTCGCGCGCATTCCTGTTTTTGACCCTTCTTCTCCGGAAGAAGCATTCGATATGGTACAGGAGGCGTTTCTCTGTTCGGAAGCTTATAAAACGCCTGTAATTTTGCGCCCCACCACACGCATAGATCACGCCTATGCGTCCATCGAAGCTCCCGATTCCTTCACGCCTAAGGAGTACGAGGGATTTGTCAAGGATTCAAAGAAGTGGGTTATTTTCCCGCGTTTATCCTATATGAATCACGCGATGATAGAAAAGCGTAATATTGAAATCGGGGAAGCGTTCTCCAACAGCCGCTTTAATACGGTCTCGGGAAACAGCGCTAAGGCTGTCGTCGCCACAGGCGTCAGCTATGCTTACGCAAGCGAATTCCTCAAAGACTACCCCGATGTACGGCTGATTAAGGTCGGAACTCCCTATCCCGCGCCGGAGAGCTTTCTGCTTAACGCGCTGAACGGAGTAACCGAGGTACTGTGCTTCGAGGAGCTCAGTCCGTATATAGAAGAAACACTGCTCAAACTTTGCGGCAAGCATCATCTTAATATCGAGGTGCGCGGCAAGCTCAGCGGTGATGTTCCCCACAGCGGCGAGAACGATACAGACAGCGCAAAACGCGTTATAAGCCGTTTTCTGAATCTTGAAGCCTCCGAGGCCGGCATCGAGCTTTCAAACGCTCCGCAGCCTCCCGTTCGGCCGCCTGTTTTGTGCGCGGGCTGTCCGCACCGCGCTTCATTCTACGCTGTCAAGCGCGCTATGAAAGGCAGAAAGGCGTATTTCTGCGGCGATATCGGCTGCTATACCCTCGGCAACGCCATGCCGCTTGATATGGTTGATACCTGCCTGTGCATGGGCGCGGGCATCACGATGGCTCAGGGCTTCAACCACATGGACAGCGACGCTGTAGCGTTCTCCTTTACGGGAGACTCCACTTTCTTTGCCTCTGGCATAACAGGCGTGGTCAACGCCGTCTACAACGCCGCGGATATAATCGTCTGTGTTCTGGACAATTCCACCACAGCGATGACAGGTCACCAGCCTCATCCCGGTACAGGCAGAAATATGATGGCAACTCCTGTAGAAAAAATCAACATTGAAAAAATTCTCCTTGCTGTCGGCGTCAAAAAAGTCATTACGGTTGATCCGCTCGACCTCGATATGTCAATTGCTGCGGTCAGAGAGTGCGCCGAGCTCAAGGGAGTCAAAGCAATTATATTCAAATCGCCGTGCGTCGCCATCACCAAGCCCGACAAAAGGCTGCGCGTTGACAGCGAAAAGTGCGTCGGCTGTACGCGCTGTATCAAAGAGATCGGCTGTCCCGCGCTGTCGGTAAGCGGCGGCAAGGCTGTTATCAGCGAAAATCTCTGCACAGGCTGCGGCTTGTGCGCAAAGCTTTGCCCTGTAAATGCAATCGGAGGTGGCTCTCATGAATAAGGATATTATGATTTGCGGTGTAGGCGGCCAGGGTACTGTCCTTGCCTCACGCATTATCGCGGCGTCCGCGATGGAAGAGGGCTTTACCGCCCATTCTGCCGAAACAATAGGTATGGCGCAGCGTGGCGGACCTGTCACCAGCCATGTCCGAATCGGCGAGAGCGCTTTCTCTCCGCTGATACCCGTCGGCGGCGCTGAGCTTTTGATTGCGTTCGAGCCGAGCGAAGCAATAAGAAATCTGAAATATCTCAAAAAGGACGGCTTTGTCGTTGTGAACCGTATTCCGGTCAAGCCCGCCTCTCTCAGCGGCGGCGCGGAATACGACGGAAAAGCCGAGATTGATTTTATAAAGTCAAAATGCAGATGTCTTGTCGTAGATTCCGACGAGCTATGCGCGCCGTTCGGATCGTCTAAATTCTTCAACATCGCGGTTCTGGGCGCGACGCTCAAAACGGGCGAACTGGGACTCAAAGAGGAAACCGTCCGCAGCACTATCATAAAAACCGTCCCCGAGCGCTTCACCGAAAAGAACCTCGCCGCTCTTACGGCAGGTATGAACGTTGTATCCCGGTGATTAAGAGCTTCTAAACTGTTTTGAGATAAACAAACCAAAGTCCGGGAAACATTTTCCGAGTTAATACTATTCGCCCGGTTTGTCCGCGGGGCAAAGCGGCGGCGTCACTTCCGTTTACGTCTTATCGCCTACATAAGCGCGTAAGGGAACCCAAATTTCATTTGTAGGCTGAAAGGCTATGGTAACTATTATGCAAATTACAGAAAAGCAACTCGCACTCGTCAACGATCGTCTCCGGGCGATTCTGGAATCTGACAACTATTTCGCACAAATTTACAAAAAGCTGGGCATCACAGAAATCAAGACTGCCGAGGATTTTAAAAAACTCCCTTTCGTCGATAAAGCAGAGCTCCGAAACGCCTACCCGTTAGGTATTCAAGCCGCTCCGGATGAAGAAATTGTCCGCATACATTCCTCCTCGGGCACAACCGGTAAGCCCGTTATAATCCCCTACACCGCCAAGGACGTTGACGACTGGTCAACTATGTTTGCCCGTTGCTATGAAACTGCGGGCATAACAAAAAAAGACCGCATCCAGATCACCCCGGGCTACGGTCTGTGGACTGCCGGTATCGGCTTCCAGGCAGGGTGCGAAAAGCTCGGCGCGATGGCGCTTCCGATGGGTCCCGGCAATACCGAAAAGCAGCTTCAAATGATGCAGGATCTCAAATCCACCGTCATCTGCGCTACCTCCAGCTACGCGCTTCTGCTCGCCGAAGAGATTAACAAGCGCGGAATCAAAAAGGATATTTGCCTAAAAAAAGGCGTTATCGGCTCCGAAAGATGGAGCGATAAAAAACGCGAGTATATCTCCAGCGAGCTCGGCATCGAGCTGTACGATATTTACGGACTCACCGAGATATACGGCCCCGGTATCGGCATAAACTGCGCCGGTCAAACCGGTATGCACTATTGGGACGACTTTATCTACATCGAAATTATCGACCCTGAAACAGGCGAAAATGTAGAGGACGGCGTTGAGGGCGAGATCGTCATCACCACCCTGGTCAAAGAAGGCGCGCCGCTGCTCAGATTCCGAACCCACGACCTCTCCAGGATTATCCCCGGCGAGTGTTCCTGCGGCAGAGCGTATCCGCGCTTAGACGTCATCAAGGGAAGGTCCGACGATATGTTCAAGGTACACGGCGTGAATATGTTCCCCAGTCAGGTCGAGGAGCTTCTCGGCTCGGTAGACGGAGTATCCAGCGAATACAAGATTGATATCGCTCATGACAATGACAAAAAACGGGATGTTATATTGCTGACTGTCGAGGCTGAGGGGCGTGTAAGCTTCGACAACACCGCAGAAAACATAAAACATCTTTTCAAGTCAAAGATGTCCGTAACGCCCAAGGTCACTGTAGTTTCCGTGGGCACGCTTCCTCGCTCTGAAAAGAAAACCAAGCGTGTGTTCGACCACCGGGAGGATTAGTTCAAAATACATTCAAACGCAAAGGGGCTGTCTCTGAGACAACCCCTTCATCTTTGTGCAAAAAACCACCGCCGTTTCGGTCAGAAAAGCGGCGGTGGTCGATATTATCAGGCAAAAGTTAATTTGCCGATAATACTATAAGGAGGATACTGCGCTCCTCGAAAGGAGTGCAGTTTCCAATGTGAAATT
>CADBTV010000073.1 GCA_902797655.1 uncultured Ruminococcus sp. | reverse complement strand
TCTCGAGTGCACAGGCTTCTATTGCTCAAAGGCTAAGAGCCAGGCTCACATCGACGCAGGCGCTAAGAAGGTTGTTATCTCTGCTCCTGCAGGCAACGACCTCCCGACAGTTGTATTCTCAGTAAACGAGGATGTACTCACAGCTGATGACAAGATCATCTCCGCTGCTTCATGTACAACAAACTGCCTTGCTCCTATGGCTGATACACTTAACAAGTACGCTCCGATTCAGAGCGGTATCATGAGCACAATCCACGCTTACACAGGCGACCAGATGATCCTTGACGGTCCTCACAGAAAGGGCGACATGAGAAGAGCTCGCGCAGGCGCTGCTAACATCGTTCCTAACTCAACAGGCGCTGCTAAGGCTATCGGTCTTGTAATCCCTGAGCTCAACGGTAAGCTCATCGGTTCTGCTCAGCGTGTTCCTGTTCCTACAGGTTCAACAACAATCCTCACTGCTGTTGTTAAGGGCAAGGACGTTACAGTTGAGGGCATCAACGCTGCTATGAAGGCTGCCGCTTCCGACAGCTTCGGCTACAACGAGGATCCAATCGTTTCTTCCGACATCATCGGTATGACATACGGTTCACTCTTCGACGCTACACAGACAATGGTTGCTCCTATCGGCGACGACCTCTACGAGGTTCAGGTTGTTTCTTGGTATGATAACGAGAACAGCTACACAAGCCAGATGGTTAGAACAATCAAATACTTCGCTGAGTTAGGCTAATTAACTAAGCGCTTCGGGGCTGCCGGTTTTCGGCAGCCCTTTTTTGCGTTTTTGCGGCTTTTTTAGTATTGTTTTTCGCAGGAGTACAGGAGCAAAAAGGATATTTGCGCTGCCGCGATTTTTGTCCGAGGTAAAATAAACAAAAATATTCTAAATTATTTTGCGTTTTTACTTGAATTTGACAATAAAGTTTGTTATGATATATATAAATATGTGAGAATAGTCAGTTTGTATGCAAAAATACCATACGAAATTAGACTTTTTAACGAAAGGAGGAGGTACAGTTGAATTATAGATTTGACGATGAACGCACCGCGCTGGAGCTTTTTCACGACGGTGACGCGGTTCGCGCGCACGACATTCTCGGAGCTCATATTGTCAACTGGGACGGACGCGACGGCGTAGTCTTTCGCGTGTGGGCGCCTAACGCCCTGACGGTCTCGGTTGTCGGTCCCTTCAATGACTGGAACAATATGAGTAATTATATGTACAAAATCGGCGAAAAAGGCGTTTGGGAGCTGTTCATTGAGGGACTCGGCGAGTATACGAGATATAAGTTCTGTATCGAAACTCCTTGGTTTGAGAAAATCATCAAGTCCGACCCGTACGCCTTCCACACCGAAACACGCCCCGACAATGCCTCAATCGTGTACAACCTCGGCAAGTACGACTGGCAGGACGCAAGCTGGTTCCAATATCGCAAGGACCATCCGCATAAGGAACAACCGCTTAATATATACGAGATTCACGCAGGCTCATGGCGCAAGTTCGAGGACGGCAACTTCTTCAACTACCGCAAGCTTGCCGACGAGCTCATTCCTTACGTTATGGAAATGGGCTACAACAGCATAGAGTTTATGCCGATTACCGAGTACCCCTACGACGATAGCTGGGGTTATCAGGTAACGGGATATTTTGCTCCGACCTCGCGTTACGGCGAGCCCGACGACCTCAAGTATTTTATCGACAAGTGTCACCAGAATAACATCAGCGTTATTCTTGACTGGGTTCCGGCGCATTTTCCGAAGGACGCCCACGGCCTTGCCCGATTCGACGGCACCTGCTGCTATGAGTACGAAGGCGAACGCCGCGGCGAGCACAAGGAATGGGGAACCTACGTGTTTAACTACGCGAGGTATGAGGTAATAAGCTTCCTCGTTTCGTCCGCGATGTTCTGGGTTGAGCAGTACCACTTTGACGGAATCCGCGTTGACGCGGTGGCGTCAATGCTCTACCTCGACTATAACCGCGGCAAGGGCGAGTGGGACCCCAACGAAGAAGGCGGCAAGGAAAACCTCGAGGCGGTCGAGTTCATCAGAAGAATGAACACCGCCGTCCATATGTACCATCCCGACGTCGCGATGATTGCCGAGGAGAGTACCTCCTGGCCGAATGTTTCCGCTCCACCCGAAAAGGGCGGACTCGGCTTTGACTACAAATGGAATATGGGCTGGATGAACGATATGCTCCACTATATGTCGCTTGACCCGTTGTGGAGACCCTTCAACCACGACAGCCTGACGTTCAGCTTTTTCTACGCTTTTTCGGAGAATTTTATCCTGCCTGTTTCCCACGACGAAGTGGTCTACGGCAAGCATTCTCTTATTGATAAAATGCCCGGCGACATCGGACAGAAGTTCTCGTCCGTGCGCGTGTTCATTGCGTATATGATGGCTCATCCCGGCAAGAAGCTCATCTTTATGGGCAGCGAAATAGGCCAGGAAAAGGAATGGAACTTCAAAGAGGAGCTCGACTGGGGAGTTCTCGGCGACGCTAACCACAAGATGCTCCACGAGTTCTACCGGGATATGAACAACTTCTACCTCAACAACAAACCGCTCTACGAGGTTGACTTCAACTGGGAGGGCTTCAACTGGATTAGTCACGATGACTACACCAAGAGCGTAATCGCGTTCAGGAGAATTGCAAAAGACGGTGAGGAGCTTATCGTGCTGTGCAATTTCCAGCCGATGACCCACGAGGATTACTACATCGGAGTTCCCGAGTACGGAATCTACGACGAGGTGTTCAGCACCGAGGACGCCCGGTACGGCGGCAGCGGTATCTCAAACGGCAAGGGAATGAAAACCAGGGACATCGCCGTTCACGGCTATAATCAGTCGCTCAACATCATCGTTCCGCCGCTGAGCGTAAGCTTTATCAAGCTTGTTGAAAAGCTCGAAAAGCCTAAGAAAGAAGCGACGGAGAAGAAAAAAGCTCCCAAAAAACCAGCAAAAAAACCGGCAAGAAAAATCATCAAGCCGATTTTGAAAAAATAATACAATCCCCGGCAAACGCCAGGGAAAGATAAAAAATCGGAGGGAAATAATATGATACCTAAACAAAAGGTTGTAGCTATGGTGCTCGCCGGCGGACAGGGCTCACGTCTCGGCGTGCTGACAAAAAAGCTCGCCAAACCGGCTGTTCCGTTTGGCGGCAAGTACAGAATCATCGACTTCCCGCTGTCCAACTGCGTCAACTCCGGCATTGAAGCTGTCGGAATCCTGACCCAGTATCAGCCGCTCGTGCTCAATGAGTACATCGGCAACGGTCAGCCTTGGGACCTCGACGGAATGCACTCCGGCGTTAACTGCCTCAGCCCGTATGAAGCTGTGAGCGGCGCCGACTGGTACTCCGGAACCGCCAACGCTATCTACCAGAACATCAGCTACATTGACAGATATAACCCCGACTATGTGCTCATTTTGTCGGGCGACCATATCTACAAGATGGATTACAACGAGATGCTTGAATACCACAAGAAGAACAAGGCAGCGTGCACGATCGCCGCTATCGACGTTCCAAAGGAGGAAGCGTCGCGTTTCGGAATCCTCAACACTAACAAAGACGGCTCTATCTATGAATTTGACGAGAAGCCGGCTCACCCAAAGAGCACAAACGCGTCAATGGGTATCTATATCTTCAACTGGAAAGAGCTGAGGAAGTACCTCATCGACGACGCTAACGACCCGAACTCCTCCAACGACTTTGGTAAGAATGTTCTCCCCACAATGCTGGAAGCAGGCGAGAGGATGTTTGCTTATCCGTTCGAGGGCTACTGGAAGGATGTCGGCACTATCGACAGCCTGTGGGAAGCTAATATGGACCTTCTCGACCCGAACGTAGGCCTCGACCTCAATCAGGTTTACTCGCGTAACCCGATGATGCCTCCGCATTATATCGCCGACGGAGTCAAGATTCAGAACTCGCTGATTGCCGACGGCTGTAACGTGCAGGGCGACCTCGAGTTTTCAATCCTCTTTGCAGGCGTAACAGTCGGCAAGGGCGCTGTTATCAACTCGTCCATCATTATGCCGGGCGCGGTAATCGAAGAAGGCGCAAGGGTTGAGTTCGCTATCGTTGCCGAGAACGCTGTTATCGGCAAAAACGCTGTGGTAGGCGCAGACCCCGAAAACGTCAAGAACCGCGACGACTGGGGTGTCACCGTAATCGGCGATAACCTCACAATCGGCGAGAACGTCGTTGTGCCTCCTAAGGCTATGATTGATAAAAATATGGAGGTGGAGAAGTAATGAAAAGTAATGATGTTTTAGGCGTAATCTTCTCTAATTCCTGCGAAGATACACTCACTGAGCTCACAGCTCACAGAACTACCGCCTCGGTTCCGATAGGCGGAAAGTACAGAATGATTGACTTTGTGCTTTCCAATATGGCTAACTCCAACGTCAACAACGTCGGAATTATCGCGAAATCCGGATTTATGTCGCTTATGGATCACATCGGCTCCGGAAGCGCGTGGGACCTTTCCAAAAAGCGCAGCGGCGTTACGATCCTTCCGCCGTACGCAGGCGTAAACTTTGCCAACAAGGTTGAAACTCTCTACCAGCTCAGGGGCTATGTTGAGGACGCTGCCGAGAATTACGTCCTTCTCTCCGAGAGCAACGTGGTGTTCAATATTGATTATACCGAGCTTTTCTACCTTCACTCTGTAAATGAAGCCGACATCACTCTTGTGTATAAAAATATGCCGGTTCCCGAAAAGCTCACACCGATGACAATCAAGCACGATAACATCGGTAAGGTCGAAAAGGTGTTTATCCAGCCGGAAGTCAAGGGCAACTGCAACCTCTGGCTCGGCTCAATGCTGGTCAGCAAAAAGCTCTTCCTCGAGCTGATTACCAAGGCTATGAGCGAGAACGAGCTCGACTTCAACCGCCTTGTTCAGAAGTGGGCTGAGGAGCACACTGTATTCGCATATGAGTGCCCGGGTCACTGCGACATCATCAGCTCAATGAACGAGTATTTCCGCTTCAATATGTCGCTTATGGACGCTAATCTCCGCAAGGAGCTCTTCCAGTATGACCGCCCGATTTACACCAAGGTTCGCGACGACGCTCCGTGTAAGTACGGACTCACAAGCTCCGTGAAGAACTCGCTCGTTTCTCAGGGCTGCTTCATCGAGGGCGAGGTCGAGAACTGTGTTATCTCCAAGGGCGTCCACATCAAGAAAGGCGCGAAAGTAAGTAACTGCATTATTATGCAGGATACCGAAATCGGCGAAAACTGTAATTTAAGCTATCTCATCATTGATAAGGACGTTATCATCGCGGATGAAAAGTCTATGATGGGAGCTGATTCATTCCCGATTCATATTGAGAAGAAATCGGTAATAAACTAGGGGAACAGGAGCAATCCTAACCCGATATAAAAGGAGGAAACCATATGAAAATTCTTTATTGCGCTTCCGAGGCTAATCCGTTCGCCGGTTCAGGCGGACTTGCCGACGTTGCCGGAAGCCTTCCGCACGCGCTGTGCAGGAGAGGTCAGGACTGCCGTATAGTAATGCCGCTCTACGGAACAATCCCTCAGGACCTCAAAAATCAGATGAACTTTATCGCTAATTTTACCGTACCTGTTGCGTGGCGTCACCAGTACTGCGGACTGTTCTGGGCTCGCTGGAACGACTGCACCTACTATTTCCTCGACAACGAGTACTACTTTAAGCGCGGTACACTGTACGGCTCATACGACGACGCCGAGAGATTCGCTTTCTTCTCGCGCGCAATCCTCGAGATGCTTCCGTACATCGACTTCCACCCGGACATCATCCACACCAACGACTGGCAAACCGCCTTGGTTCCGACATATTACTACCTTTTCTACTCCAAGAATCCGTGGTACGCTAACATCAAGAACATCTTTACCATCCACAACATCCAGTATCAGGGAATGTACGGCTGGGAAGTTAACACAGAGTGCGTCGGCATTCCGGCAGGCGATACAAAGCTGCTCGAAATGGACGGCAAGCTCAATATGGTTAAGGGCGCTATCGAGACCGCTGTTCGTGTAACAACCGTTTCGCCGACCTATGCGCTCGAAATCCGCGACCCGTGGTACAGCTACGGTCTCTACAACGAGCTCAACCTCCGTCACTGGAAGCTGTGCGGTATCAAGAACGGTAT
>CADBTV010000072.1 GCA_902797655.1 uncultured Ruminococcus sp. | reverse complement strand
CCGATTTTGGAACCAAAGAGAATGCCGATACTCTGGTATATATCCATAAGTCCTGCATTTACAAAGCCTACTACCATCGCGTCGGTAGCCGACGAGCTCTGGATTACGGCGGTAACAAGCACGCCCACAAGCATAGCAATGAACTTCTTGCTTGTGATTTTCTCGAGCAGGGTTCTGAGCTTGGAGCCTGCGGCGAGCTCGAGGCCCTCGCCCATCAACTTCATTCCGAGCAAAAACAATCCGAGGCCGCCCAGAACGTTGATAATTTTGAAGATTATCTCTCCCATTTTTTCCTCCGAAAATACAAAAAGTGTTTTAGTAATTCTATTTTTCACTTTATTTTGGCAAAAAGTCAACTTTCACCAATAACAATTTTATACTATACTTTCCAAATCTTAATTCTTCATTAGAATTATATACGAATAATTTTACAATTTGTAGAATTCTATTCACTTTTGTCAGTCGGAAGCGCAGGGTCAACGTAAACCGTCCTGTTGTTAACAAAAATCACCATACCGGGCTTTGCGCCGTTAGGCTTGCTGACGTGCTTGACGAGGGTGTAATCCACCGGCACGTTTGTGCTGTCCTTCGCCTTGGAATGGTACGCGGCAATCCGCGCGGCTTCGATAACGGTGCTCTCCCCAACCTCTCTGCCGTCGGTGACGATGATAGTATGCGAGCCGGGGATGTCCTTGGTGTGGAGCCAAACATCGCGCTTCGAGGCGGTTTTCATAGTGAGCTGATCGTTCTGCTTGTTGTTCCTTCCGACGAGCACCCTGAAGCCGTCAGAAGTTTTGTACTCCAGCGGCGGAAGCGTCGAGGGCTTTTTGCTCATACTTTTATTCTTTTTGATGTAGCCCTGCTCCATAAATTCGAGCCTGACCTGGTTGAGCTCCTTCTCGCTTTTGACGCGCGAGAGGACGTCCTTCAGGCTCTCGAGGTAGAGGAGCTCCTCCTCCGCCTTTTGAATCTGAACGGTGAGAACCTGCTGGGCGGTTTTAGCCTTGTTGTAATCCTTGTAAAACTTCTGAGCGTTTTGCGCAGGAGTCAGCGCCGGGTTGAGCAGAATTTCCATCGGGGCGTTGTTTTCGTCGTAAAAATTCTCGACAGTAACGCTCTCGGCTCCGCGCTCAATCCGGTAGAGATTAGCCTGCAGGAGGTCGCCCTGAATCCTGAGCTGTTCGCGGTCGGCGCAGTTTTCGAGCTCCTGCTTCTGGATATTTATTTTATTCGTCGTGCGGTTGATGTGGTTATTGAGAACGCGCGTCAGGTCAGCCGCCTTGACCCTCATTCTGTCGGCGGAGTCGCGCTCGATGTAGTAGCTGTCGAGCAGCTCGCAGAAGCTGTCAAACTCCCTGCTTTCGCAGAGCGAGCCGTACTGGGTTATCTCGACAAAGCTGATGTCAAAGGGCTTGGAATCGCCCTTGTGATAGAGCACAAGCGGCTTTCCCTTTGAGGTCAGGACTGTATCCGCAAGGGCGTCTATCTCAGCTTGCAGCCTTTGCTTTTCGTTTTCCGAGAGGCTTTTGTTGCCTGAGGATTCACCGCCGAGGGTACGCGCCTCGAGCTCACGGCAGATTACGGGAGAAATCCCCTGCACCGCGCCGAGAATCGCCTTGTTGAGCGGTTTTTCGCCGGGAGTCGAGGTAATCTTATCCACCACCTCGCGGCTGTCGGTGAGCAGGATATTGAGCTTGTCCTGCGGCGCGGGATACTCGTAGGGAATATTCGGCAGCACAAGCCGCTGCGACGACATTGTCATATCGACCCTTTTGAGCGCGTCGATGATAATTCCGCTGCCGTCCACAAAAATCACGTTGCTGTACTTGCCCATAATCTCGACCACCGCGGTGATACGCACCTTGTCTCCCAGCTCGTCGGTACAGTCAAAGTCGAGGCTTAAGATCCTGTCGAGCCCTGCCTGGCGAATATCGACGAGCTTTCCGCCGCCGAGCTTCTTGCGCATAAGCATACAGAGCATAGGCGGAGTCTGGGGATTTTCTACGTTGTACTTTGTAAAATGAATACGCGGAGAATTTGCCCGCGTTGAAATAAGCAGGCGTTTGTTGCCCTCCTGCGTGCGCAGAAGCAGCATTATTTCGTCGCGGTTCGGCAGGTAAATCTGGTACACCCTTGAACCGAGCGCTGTGGTTTTGAGCTCGTTTGCAACGTGATGGAGCATCATTCCGTCAAGCGCCATTTTAATTCCTCCTTATTTTGGATTCCGATTATTTATGATATTTACCGTTATTGTTTATCTCGAAAGCCCTGTAAACCTGTTCACAGAGTATGACCCTCGCCATCTGGTGCGGAAATGTCATCCTGCCCATAGAGAGCTTGAAGTCGGCTCTGCGCTTAACCGCGTCGCTGAGGCCCCAGCTTCCGCCGATGATGAAGTCCACTGTGCTCCTGCCGGATAGAGCGGCTCCTTCAATCAACCCGGCAAGGTCGGGCGAGCTTACAGTCTTGCCCTCAATGCAAAGCGCTGCGGCGTAGTCGCTTTCCTTGATCTTCGCGAGAATCCGTTTTCCCTCACAATCGAGGATAGAGCTGATTTGGCTCTCATTTGGAGTGCCGGAGGTTTTCTCCTCGGCGAGCTCCGTGATGTTGAATTTACAGAACGCCGACAGACGCTTCGAGTATTCCCGAATAGCGTCCGTCCAGTATTTTTCCTTGATTTTTCCGATACAAATTATATTGACAGTAAGCATAATTACCTCAGAATATAATAGATTTTCCGTCGCTTTCGCGCGGCACAACCGATAGCGTGAAGTCAAGGTTGCGCTTCATTCCGCAGCCCTCAAGCGCGGAAAGGCTCGTATTGAGCGCGAGTTCGGGGATGTTGTTGTGCTCGGAAAGGTGCCCGAGCATAAGCCGAAAGTTTCCGCAGCGCACAAAATCCGCAATCTCAGCGGCGCAGGCGTCGTTGGAAAGGTGGCCCCTGTCCGAAAGAATCCTCGCCTTTGTGTACGGCGGATACATTCCGTTTTTGAGCATATTAACGTCGTGGTTTGACTCAACAACCGCAAAGTCGCTGTTTCTAATCAGCTCGCGCACCGGTTCGGTCATAACGCCCATATCGGTTGCGACGACCGCCTTTCTGCCGTCTGCTGTCGTAACCTGATAGCAGCAGCTCTCACGCGCGTCGTGGGGAGTATCACAGCGCAGAATCCGCATATTGCCAATCTCAACGGAGTCCTCGATCACCTCGCAGGAGTTGTCCGCGTTGACGAGGTTCTTCTCCTCCATAGCCTGAAGCGTGCCCTGGCTTGCATAGATTTTGAGCCCGTAGCGCTTAGCGAACACACGAACTCCCTGACAGTGGTCAATGTGCTCGTGGGTTATAAACACCGCGCCGATAGATTTTATATCAATACTGTTGTTCGCAAGCATATTCTCAAGCTGCTTACAGCTTCTGCCTGCGTCAATCAGCACTCCCTCGCCCGACGAACCGATGTAGTAGCTGTTGCCGCTGCTGCCGGAGAAAAGAGGTACTGCCTTTGCCATAATATCAAACCCTTCCGATTATTTATCCGTAATATCCGCTATTGACGCGCCGATGAACTCAATCAGCTCGCCCGGTTCGGCTTCAACCTGAAATCCGATTTTACCGGCGCTGATGTAGATTGTGCTGTGCTCTGTAGCGGAAAAGTCAAAGGTTGTAACAAAATTCGACTTCATCCCGATTGGCGAGACGTTGCCCCTCGCGTAACCGCAGATTTTGACCAGGTCCTTAACGTGGGTCATTTCGAGACTTTTCTCGCCGACTGCCGCGGCGGCTTTTTTGAGATTGAGCTGGGAGTTGACGGGGATGTCAAAAACATAAAACTCGCCGCTCTTTCCCTTTGCGACAAGAGTCTTAAAGACCTGCGCCGGGTTTTGTCCCATCAGGCGCGCGACCTCGTTGCCCTCAACGGCTTCCTTGCCGTGCGGATACTGCAAAACCGAATGACGAACCCCGGCTTTTTCGAGAATACGCATTACGTTTGTCTTTACATTCTTTGCCATAAAATCACCTTCTTTTATTTTATCACAGGCACAGATTTATTTCAACCAAGAAAGCGCGCGCAATCAGCGCGTCCGCTTTCGTATAGCCATCGCTCGTGCGCGCGCAGCGTGCAACTGAGCGGGCAATACAAAT
>CADBTV010000071.1 GCA_902797655.1 uncultured Ruminococcus sp. | reverse complement strand
TATCTCACCAAAATATAGTCGTTATGCGGACGGCTTGGAGCGCCGTCCTTTAACTCCTTATTTTGGAGAGCGCTTTTGCTCCCTTTATCCGCCTCAGGCGGCGGTCGCAACGCTACATTTTTAGCCCGTAGTTCAGCAGAACGCTAAGCTATGACCATTCCTATCAAACGCTAAATACATAAAAATAGACGAAGCTATAAAACACAAATAAACTATTCTATAAAAATGTACATCCCAAAAATTTGAAATTTTATAATAAAAGGTATATAATATTTAAGAAATAAAATCAAAGGGATGACTTTTATGGCAAAAAAACAATTTAAATCCGAGTCCAAACGACTCCTCGACCTTATGATTAACTCAATCTATACTCATAAGGAAATCTTCCTCAGAGAGCTTATCTCCAACGCGAGCGACGCGATTGACAAGCTTTGCTTTATCTCTCTGACAGACGACAAGGTCGGACTCAGCCGCGAGGATTTCAAAATCAAAATCACTGCCGACAAGGACAGCCGTACGCTCACAATCGAGGACAACGGCATCGGAATGGATAAGGACGATCTCGACAAAAACCTCGGAACAATCGCTTCCTCAGGCTCCTACCGCTTTAAGCAGGAAATGGAGAAAACCGACGACGTTGACATTATCGGTCAGTTCGGAGTAGGTTTTTACTCAGCGTTTATGGTAGCCGACAAGGTTGAGGTTTACACCAAAAAGTACGGAAGCGACACCGCCTACGTATGGAGCTCAACCGGCGCCGACGGCTATACTGTTAAGGAAACCGACAAAGACAGCGTTGGCTCAATCGTAAAGCTGCACATCAAGGATGACGGCGAGAACGAAAACTACAGCGAGTTTTTGGAGCAGTACAGGATTTCCGAGCTAATCAAGAAATACAGCGACTACATCCGCTATCCAATTCTTATGGATATGACTCGCAGCAAGGTCAAGGAAGAAACCAAGGACAGCGACAAGCCGGAGTACGAGACTGTCACCGAAACCGAAACACTCAACTCGATGGTACCAATCTGGCAAAGACCTAAGAAGGACGTAACCGACGAGGAGTACGAAAAGTTCTATCACGACAAGTTTATGACCTTTGACAAGCCTGCGAAGATTATCACAACCTCGGTCGAGGGTGTAGTAACCTACAAGGCTCTGCTTTATATTCCGTCAAAAACTCCGTTTGATTTCTATACAAAGGATTACAAAAAGGGACTTCAGCTTTACTCCAGCGGCGTTTTGATAATGGACAACTGCGAGGAGCTGCTGCCCGATTATTTCAGATTTGTCAAGGGTGTTGTTGACAGCCAGGACTTCTCGCTGAATATTTCGAGAGAAGTTCTCCAGCATGACCACCAGCTCAAAACCGTTGCGAATACGCTCGAAAAGAAAATCAAGAACGAGCTCACTTCCCTGCTCAAAAAGGACAGAGAAACCTACGAGAGCTTCTTCGGCGAGTTTGGCCGTCAACTAAAATACGGAATCGTGTCCGATTATGGTATGCACAAAGACAACCTCAAAGACCTGTTGATGTTCTATTCATCTAACGGCGAAAAGCTCACTACTCTCTCCGAGTACGTTGACAGAATGAAAGAGGAACAGAAGTACATCTACTTTGCAACCGGAGAGAACACCCAGACAATCAGCAAGCTTCCGCAGGCTGAGATGGTTCTCTCAAAGGGCTACGAGGTGCTGTACTGCACTCAGGATATTGATGAATTCACCCTGCAAACCTTACAGAGCTACAACGACAAGCAGTTCAAGAGCGTTGACAGCGATGACCTCGGAATCGAGAACGATGAACCTGAGACCGATAACGAGTCAACAGATACAACACTGAAGTTTGTACGCGACGCTCTCGGCGACAAGGTCAACGAGGTAATCGCGAGCAAGAAGCTTGTGAGCCATCCTGTATGTATGACCGCAAAGGGCGGAATCAGCTTTGAGATGGAGAAATACTTTAACACAATGCAGCCCGAAGCCGGTATGAAAGCCGAGAGATGTCTCGAGCTTAATATGAACCATCCGGCAGTCAAGAAGATGACCGAGCTCATCGGCACCGATGACGACAAGGCTAAAACATACGCGCAGATTTTCTACAATCAGGCGCTGCTCATCGCAGGACTTCCGATTGAGGACCCATCGGGATACGCCGATATGGTAAGCTCAATAATGTAATACTTTCAGAACCGGCTCGATGAGCCGGTTCTTTTTCATAGCAGTGCGTTAAAGTACATATATTATTATTTATTTTCACTTAATTGTAAACCCGATTGCCGGATTTGTCATTGACAAATTGTCAATTAATTTGTATTATTGATTTGGTGATTAATATGACATTTGACGAAACGTTAAGCAAGTACATAAACATAGTGGGGTGTTCCTCAAAAGAACTGTCTCAACGCAGCGGAGTGTCGCAAGCCGCAATCAGCCGATACAAAAGCGGTCAACGAACTCCGACCGTCAGTTCCTCGGCTCCTAAAAAGCTCGCCGACGCGCTGAGCGCTCTCGCAAAAGAGAACGGCGTTAAACTCAAAAACAAAGAAATACACAAGGAGTTTACCGCTTCTCTTAACGCCGTGGATTTTGATACACTGACTTTTACGCATAACCTCAACAGCTTGTTCAATATTCTGGAAATCAACACAAACGACCTTGCCAAGGCTATCAACTACGACCCGTCTCTCCTGTCCCGAATCAAGTCAATGCAGCGTAAGCCGTCGGACGTTGTTGATTTTTCTGAAAAGGTCGCAAGCTATGTTGTAAAACACTACACTAACCCCGAGAGTATAAAAACCATCAAGCAGCTTATCGGCAAGGAGCACAACCTGCAACCGGCTCTGGTCGAATACCTCACCGGCGGAAAAACAGAGTCCGACGATTTTGTCGGCGGGTTTCTTTCGAATCTTGATGAGTTTAATTTTAACGAATACCTAAACAATTCAGAGCCGTGGGACAGCGCTGTTGTCGAAGCGCACAGTCCTTTGACCGAAGCCAAATTCTTCTACGGCAAGTCGCAGATTCAGCAGGCCGAGCTCTGCTTTCTCAACGAAGTTTTGCTCTCAAAAAGCACCGAGCCCGTGTATTTGCAGAACAGTATGCCGTTATCCGAAATAGCAAAGGACATTGATTTCAGCCGAAAATGGACTTACTCCGTCACTAAGCTTTTGAGAAAAGGCTTAAAAATTAATATTATTCACGACATCAACCGTCCTATCAAAGAAATGCTCTTTGGTATTGAGCTTTGGATTCCGCTTTATATGACAGGATTAATTACGCCTTATTATATAAGAAAAAACGGCGCTGAAATTTTGCGCTACACCAACTACGTCTCAGGCGACACCGCGCTGAGCGGAGAATCCTTTGGAAACAAGCTCGACAACACAAGGTACTACATCACCAAGGACAAAGACGAGCTCGAATACTACAAACGCAAAACAAGCTATATTCTCAAAAGCGCCTCTCCCCTTTTAAACATTTACACAAATAAGAACAGCAGCGCGTTCAGAGTGTCAATCAACTACCTATCGCTCATTAAAGCAAACAGAAACACAATCAATTCATCGCTGCCTGTATGCACGCTGAACGACGATTTGATTGAAAGTCTCTCAAAATCCAACGGTTTTTCCGAAGAAGAAACCGAAATACTGCGCGAAGCCTCACGTCAGATGCTCAACCGCGTCAAAAAAATTCTCAAAACAAATATAATCACAGAGCGTATACCCAAGCTGACGCGCGAGGAATTTGAAAAAAATCCGCTGAAGCTCTCCGCGAGCGGAACATTTTTTGAGAGAAATATTAGCTATACCTTCGAGCAATACACAGAACACCTAAGACTTACGGAAGAATTCTCAGCGAATAACAAGAACTTTATTATCAAAGAAAACCAAAGGCGTTCGTTCAATAACCTTACGATTACTGTTATAGAGCAAAAGTCGGTTATTATTTCAAAGCTAACATACCCCAACATTCACTTCGTTATTAATCAGCCGCAGCTCGTAAACGCAATTGAGAACTACATAAGCTACTACAGCGACGAAAACGACAACATTGTATAGAAAGTTCAAAAACAAAAGGATTCTTTTTCGTAATACTATTGAAATTTCATAACTTTAAGATTATAATAAAACTATACTTAAAATGGGGGTATTTCTATGAGAAAAACTAAACTTGTGTGCACGCTCGGACCCGCTTGCGATAACCTCGAAACATTGGTTCGTATGATTAACGCCGGTATGAACGTTGCGCGTATCAATATGTCCCACGGCACCCATGAGGAACAAAAGGTAAGGCTCGACCGCCTTAAAGAAGCAATCAATCAAACCGGCAAGAATGTTGCCATACTGCTTGATACAAAAGGACCCGAGGTCAGAGTCGGGGTATTTGAGGAAGGAAGCGTAAAGCTGGAGGAGGGTCACTCCTTTAAGCTCTACAAAGCCGAAACAACCGGCACAGCCGAGGGAGTCGGAATCAGCTATCCTAAGCTTGTTGACATCTTTTTAGCCGAGAAACAGAAGGCTCTCGGCAGGAGGCTATTGCTTGACGACGGTAAAATCGCGATTATCGTAACCGGCGTTACCAAGGAATGTATAGAGTGCGTAGTTGCCAAGGGCGGTACCCTCTCGAACAGAAAGAGTATCAACATACCAAACTACCATATTTCCATGCCGTTTGTAAGCGCAAAGGACAGATCGGACATTGAGTTTGGTCTTTCTCAGGGAGCGGAAATTGTCGCCGCAAGCTTTGTGCGCTCGGGCGACGACGTTTCAACACTGCGCGACTACATCGACTCTATCGGCTACGAGGGCGTAGATATTGTATCCAAAATCGAGAACCAGAGCGGCTTTGACGATATTGACAACATCATCCGTCTGTCGAACGGAATTATGGTCGCGCGCGGAGATATGGGCGTTGAGATTCCGTTCATCAAACTGCCCGAGATTCAGAAAACTATCATCAGAAAAACCGTTGCGCAGGGCAAATACGTTATCACAGCAACTCAGATGCTGGAGAGTATGACAACCAACCCACTCCCCACTCGTGCCGAAATCAGCGACGTTGCAAACGCGGTATACGACGGAACCTCTGCTGTAATGCTTTCCGGCGAATCAGCGGCAGGTCAGTATCCTGTTGAGAGCGTAAAGGCTCTCGCTGACATCTGCACCGAGGCTGAGAGCAACCACGAGGATCACGCTCTGCAAAAATACATAGAGGAGTTCGACGACAGCAACTCATTCAGAAAGAGTATTTGCTACGCTGCTAAATACGTAGCCCAAAGTATTAACGCAAAGGCAATTATCGTAGAATCCGCAACCGGTAAGGTTGCCAGAGCTATGGCGCATTTCCGTCCGGAATGTCCGATTATCGCCGTAGTAACCTCTACGCTGGTTATGCACAAGCTCTGCCTTAGCAGCGGAGTTCACGCTGTGCTCGGCGAGGAGCTCGAAAACACCGACGATATTACGCGTCAGGCTATGGAAAAGGCTATGGAGACCGGTATTGTTCAAAAGGGAGACACCGTAGTCGTAATCTCATCCAACAAGATTGAGCCGTCCTACGGAACCGACACGCTCCAGATTAAGGTGCTTTGATGAATAACATCATTCTCGTAGGAATGCCCGGCAGCGGCAAGAGCACGCTCGGGATTATTCTGGCGCGCAGGCTCGGCTACGGATACCTCGACACTGACTCTTTTATTTCTCAAAGAGAAAAAAGCACGCTGCAAGGTATTATCGACTCAAAGGGGCTTGATTACTTTCTCGAAACAGAGAGCCAGGTCGGCAGAGAGATAATCTGCGACAGGGTTGTTATCGCGACAGGCGGCTCGATGATAATGTCAGAGGAAGCTATGGAAAACCTCTGCTCGCTTGGCACTATAATATACATTGACGTTGCATTAAGCGAGCTGAAAAAGCGGCTCGGCAATTACGCCGACAGAGGAGTTGCCTGCAAGAAAGGCGAAACTCTCGAGGAAATTCTAAAGCAGCGCGAACCGCTTTATAAAAAATACAGCGATATAAAAGTAACCTACAAAAGCGGAGACTCTCTGGAGGAAACCGTAGACGAGATACTGAAACTGCTATAAATAGAGGCTGACCAAAGGTCAGCCTCTACTTTAATTTTTCACCAGCTTAGCGGTAAAGACAGCGTCACTAAACAAGAATTTCTTTTTGTCCTTGACTTCGATTTTCAATGTCTTAGTCTGTTTTGAACCGTCTTTGAATCTTGCTGTCACATCAACTGTTATATCCTTTAGGCATATTTTAAGAAGCCTCTCCAGATATTCGTTAAGCTTTGCGGAAACATTCTTTGTGTTATTCTTGTACAAGGCACCGGCCTTTTTCAGAATCTCAGCACCTTCGCCTCCGTCAGAAGCCTTAACAACAAGCGGAATCCCTATTGGGGTCATCCCGTTGATATACCTTGATTTCGGATAATCCTCATTTGAAAACTTCGGCTGACTGTCATACTTCACTGTATACTCGCTGAACGCTCCGTACCCGGGCTGAACATAGTCGTCGTAATCAATATGAGCGCTCTTTTTGTCAACAGCATCATCACAGCCGTAATGAATCTCAAAAAGACCGTTGTTGATTTTATACGTTACAGTATCAATATTATCACCCTTCACTCTCATATTGAAAGCAATAGCCAAGGCAAACCTTTCATCGCTAATGCCAAAGTCGTTCCACATAATCTTATCCATTGCGGTAAAGGTGTTTTCCTTTAGCTCATCGGGTGAGGCGGTTTCGGCGTTAGCTATAACCGAAAAACTGTTCTCCTGCCCTCCGTGATGCGAAAACACCCCAAGCGTACATACAATCGCTACACAAGCCGCTATAGATACGGCCCTGAGCACAAGCTTGTTTTTCATAAAATTCAACTCCTTGCAAGGTTTTTTTAACTCTTTCACTCTAAATACTTCGGGAGCCTTCCTTTTGTAATAATCGTACAACATTTTATCAAGCATATTGTCATTAATAATTTTCATCCGTAAGTCTCCTTTTCAATACAGATTTTGCCTTTCTGAGTCTTGACTTGACCGTCCCCTCCGCCAGGCTAAGAATCTCAGATATTTCTTTTATCGAATAATCTTTAAAGTAATATAAAGTTAACACAACCTTAAATTTATTCGGTAGAGCCGCTACAGCACAATGCAGCTCAACATAATCAAATCTCTTTTCCGAGTTAATATCGGGAAGTGAATCGAAAAACAAATTCTCCTCGGACTCGTTTTGGAAGCCGACTATGCGTTTGTTATGAGACAACCTTTTGAAATCCTTGAAGCAATTCGCGCATATGGCAAGCAACCACTTCTCAAAGGGATAAGCGTCGTTGTACTTATCGTAATTTTTCATAGCCTTGTACCATGTTTCCTGAAAAAGATCGTCGGCATCTGCTTTATTACCGCATAATGAAATACAAAACCGAGTCAGCTCACCGCTGTAAAGGTTTATGTACTCATCAAAAAAAGGTTCCAATCCCCTCCCTCCTTTCGTCTGATTGAAAGCTTTCACTATGTATACGTTTTACATCTGCAAAAAGTTTATTTGTACGCAAGAAAAGCGCGCTTTGCGCGCATTTCGCTACTCATCGCTCGTTGCTGCGCAGCAGCAAACTGAGCGGAGAATATAAATTGTTTTTGCTTTATAGGAGTTTATGCTATTGCAATTATCAGTTACCCTGTGAAAAAGTTTATTGTTTCGCAACGTTACAGAGCAGTTTCCTATAAAGCAAAAATATGGGCAAAAGAATCTTTCACGATTCCTTTGCCCGAAACAATTCTATTCATTACTTTACCTTTATTTTACATTTCAGCTTGATTTTTCCGTTCGTCACAACTGTGATAACGGCTCTGCCCTTTTTCTTCGCCTTAACCTTGCCTGACTTAGAGACAGAAGCTATCTTTTTATTTGATGATACAAACTTAGCCGCTCCGACCTTGCCGGTAATTTTGATTTTAAAGCTCTTGCCTATTCTGAGCGTCTTGCTCGTTTTGTTGAGCTTGGGGTTTTTGACTGTAATTTTCAGCGTTTTTGATGAACCGTTATTAACAACTTTAATATAGGCAGTTCCCTTTTTAATTGCTTTTACGGTGCCGTTTGCCGAAACCTTTGCTACGCTTGTGTTTGAGCTTTTGAAGGTCGTAGCGCCCTTAGCGTTCTTGATATTTGTAGTGATTTTATACTTCTTGCCAACGTAGAGCTTCTTTGAATAGGAAGCCAGCGTCAGTACGGTTTTCTCCTGTTTTGGCGCTGACGTTGTCGGCTCCGTAACTGTCGGAACGGTCGAATCAGTCGGTGTCGTTTCCGCAGTCTGCTGTTCGCTTTCGGGTTGAGTGGTAACAGGCTGAGTTGTTTCCGGCTCTTTTTCAACGATATACTCGTCAAGCTTGCCGAGGTATAGTGAAGAACCGCCGCTTACGCTTTCGGTTAGGCTCTGCGAAAAACGCGAGGATTGCTTAATCGCTGTGATAATCTCCTCGCAGGAGAGCTCATTATTAATATTTTTACAAAGCGCAACCGCTCCGGAAACAAAGCCTGCCGACATAGACGAGCCGTTGGAAAACTCATACCTGCCGAACTCGGCGGAGTCGGGATTCATAACGCTTACGGCGATATCGTCAAGCAACACAGCGCCGTCTGTATCGTACATATAAATAACAAGCTTGCGTTCACTGCCTTGGAGGTAGCCGTTTTCGGTCGTATTGTATTTAAAGCAGAAGTGATCCCATGCGTCAGAGCCGTAGGAACCAAAAAGGTGTCCGCTCTCTTTTATCACGTCGGCGTTATTTTTCGAATCAAAATTCCGCGGAACGTCAACCAGGAAGCAATCCGAATTTTTTAGAGATTTTGCTACCAGACTGATGTAATATTCGCCTGAGTCCGACGGCAGAGTGTACGGAAATTCAAGAAAGTATTTATCCCCCGAATTATCAGACTCAACCGACAACGACCTGCCGGAGATTCCGAAGAAGTTTTCATCAAAGCCGACAGACACCTTGCCGTCGCCCTCAAGAACCTCGGGAAGTCCAAACTCGCCCTCCGCTATATCCGAATCGAAGCTCTGGTAATATGAGCATAGGCGGCTTCGTTTTTCATCGTCGTAGATAGTAGGCTGAAAGGTGTCCTCGTGGAATGTTGAAAGTATATTCGAACCCGGAGCGGCAATATCGACATAATCGGGACTGTAGTTGGAGAAGGCTGACTTTTCGTCACGCTCGTTGGAAGCTCCTACGGTAACAGCGTACTTGCTGTCGGTGCACGCAGGAGTCATATACACTCCGCCGGAGTGGTCATCGAGATTGGTATAATCATTTCCGGCGGCTACGCAGGTGACAATACCCATCTCGCCGAGAGAATCAAAAATGCTGTCGTAAGCTTTTTTATCTTCAAGGCTGCCCTCTCCGCAGTATGAGCAGTTGACTGCGACGATATTCACCCCGAGCCTTGCGGCTTCCTGAACATACTCAAATGCCGCCATCTCGTCGCTGGAATAAAAGTTTCCGCCGTTGCTCGCTTTGAGAGCCATTATCTTAACATTTGACGCGTTTACTCCGCAGACTCCCTTGCCGTTGTTCGCCGCAGCGGCTATGATTCCGGCTATGTGAGTTCCGTGTCCGTCATCATCAACAGGCTCGCGGCTGCTTATAGTGTTGGTGAAATCATAACCGTGAACTCCGTTGAGCTCGGAGCTTGAAAACGGATTAGTCCAGAGCACGTCCTTTAGATCCTCGTGTTCAAGGTCAATGCCGCTGTCAATCACCGCGACAACCTGCTCCTGCTGAGATTTTGCCGCGTTATTCCACTGCGTGTGGGCGGAGGTGTCAACAGCCTTTGTTCCGAACTGGTTGCCGTTATTCTCGATTCCCCATTGGTAATCAACGTAGGAGTCGTTCGTTACGGAAGCCTGACGTTTAATGTAATTTGGCATAACATACTCGACGTTCTCGTTTTTGCTGAGTGTTTCGATCAGCTCGGCTGTTGACTTGCTATTGTTCTTAACAGTCACAAACCTGAGCTTGTTTTTTCTGCCAAAGGTGCTTGCCGACTTGATAGACATACCTTTTCCGTAAGCAGAAGCAGCGTTTTTCTTTTTCAGGCATTTTGAATCTGCCGAGGGTTTTAGCTTTACTATCACCTCGCCCTGAGCGTATTCTCCGCGCAGCTTCGCGCGGGGAGCGGCTGTAGATGGAAATGATATTAACGATGTAACCAATACGCAGGACAATGCCGCGCACACTACAAGCTTTGAGATTCGTTTCATTATCTCACCCTTTTGATTTAGAAAAAGTGCCTTCGGCACGCTTTGCCAAAGGCACAGAAGTTTTTATGCAAACGGGATTATTCCTCGATTTCGATGTCGCCAGTACAAAACGGGCACTTTGTAGCGTCAATATGGATTTCAGACTTACAATGAGGACAAACCTTAGTTGTAGCTTCTTCCTCCTCTTCTTCCTTCTTCTTGCCGATAGTCATAGCTTTGTTAACTATCTTAACAAGGATGAAGATGATGAACGCCATAATGATGAAGTTGATGATTGCGGAAACAAACGCGCCGAACTGAATCGGGCCGACGTTGAGAACCTTTGTCATCTCGTCGATAGATTCAACACCGATAACCTTACCGATGATGAGCTGAATGAACGGAGTGATTATGTCGTCACAAAGTGAAGAAACAATGCTCTGGAACGCGCCGCCGATGATTACAGCAACAGCGAGGTCCATAACGTTTCCGCGCATAATGAACTCCTTAAATTCGCCAAAAAACTTTTTCATAATAATTGCCATAGCCTTTCCGCCCACAAATAGAAATTAAAGTTCACCTTACGCTGTTACCGTGGGCAGATAAGGCGTAAATGGCAATTAAGCCATCGCTCGTGCGCACGCAGCGCGCAACTGAGCGGGCGATATTAATTTGAATTAGTGTGAGTTTTCACACTAAAGTTCCTTATTTTAAAACAGCCTTATGATAGACTTTTTTACCCTTTTTGATAACGATGTAACCGTTTTCGCTGAACATTTCCTTTGTAACCTTGGTGAATGGGTCGTCAACCTTGTTGCCGTCGAGCGATACTCCGCCCTGCTGAATGAGGCGTCTGCCCTCTTTACGCGACGGAATCAGAGAGCATTTTGTAAGTAAATCAAGCACAGAGAACTCGTCCGAAATATCATCAGCAGTAAGCTCGGTACTCGGCATATTGTCGGTGTTTGAGCCGCTGCCAAAGAGCGCGCGAGCGGCTTCCTGAGCCTTGGCGGCTTCCTCCTCGCCGTGTACAAGCTTTGTAAGCTCAAACGCGAGGATTTCCTTGGCTGTGTTGAGCTGAGCACCCTCCCAGCTGTCCATCTTGTCGATTTCCTCAAGCGGCAGGAATGTAAGCATCCTGATACATTTGAGTACGTCGGCGTCGGCTACGTTTCTCCAGTACTGGTAGAACTCGTACGGGCTTGTCTTTTCGGGGTCAAGCCAAACAGCTCCGCTCTGGGTCTTGCCCATCTTCTTACCCTCTGAATTAAGAAGCAGGGTAATCGTCATAGCGTAAGCGTCCTTGCCGAGCTTGCGGCGGATAAGCTCCGTACCGCCGAGCATATTGCTCCACTGGTCGTCGCCGCCGAACTGCATATTACATCCGTAATCCTTGTAGAGCTTGTAG
>CADBTV010000070.1 GCA_902797655.1 uncultured Ruminococcus sp. | reverse complement strand
TTTATATGAATCTTCAACTCTTGAAATAGTTTGTTCTTTTCTTGTTATTTCAAAGGTTTTCTCAATGTCGCCATAATAATTTCCACAGCCTGAAACCGTAACCTTAGCAGTTCCTGCTTTTGTATTGTCAGAGTATTTTACAGTATAGTCAACATTTTCCTCCAATGTTTCACTATTTTCTGTAACAGTAACTGACGGTGTTTTAGGTTTACCGTCATACATTATACTATCGTATTTCAAATTGACAGAAGCTGAACCAATATCCTTACCTATCTTAAGCTCAGGCTTTGAGGTATAGTATTGGTCGCTGTTAACTAAAATTTTGACCATTGGAACAATGCCATATGTAGAATTATAATATAAATCTCCTATTTCTCCACTATTATAAACTTGATAATAGCATATTAATTTCCAATAATTATAAACATCGTAATCCTTATAATCACCATAATTACTTGTGGTTAATTTGCGCGTCGAGGAAGATTCCGTATTTTCATAAAACCCAAATTCATTTGAGGTTATGTCTGATTCTGACGGAAGAATGACATAATCATCCGTAAAGACATCTCCAATAATTACACGGTTTAGCTGGCAGATATCGTATTCATCTTCTGTAAACGCTACGTCCTTAAAGCTTTGAAACTTTTTTGAGAAATCCGCTGTATTGCTGTTTTTGTCGGGCGTATATCCGTTAAGCCAACTTCTGAGTTTTGAAGTTTTCCAGCTATTAGAATTTTCATTATAATAATAATAGTAGTCCATTATGCTGTCACACATTAGCGTCATATAATTATTGTCAATATTCAGCACGCGCCACTTTATCGGCTCTGTTATAAAATAGTGATTTACTGAATCTTTCTCAACTCTCCAATACTGATTATTGTTAACAATAGCAACGCCGTATTTATTATAGTTAGCGTTTACAATTTCATCAGACAGATCATCGCCCTTTATTTCACTCTGAGGATAATGCCCAAAATAGACATAGCTGTAGACAGATGTACCGGTATCTGAATCATAAACGGGATTAGCAATACCGTTTACAACCGGTACAGGTTCTGTTTCTGCCGCTAATACAGATACACTACTAAAGATAAGTATAGTACACAGTATAGCGGATATAACTTTTGACATTGTTTTCTTCATAACAAACCTCCTAAATCATTAAGGAATATAGTTAAGCAATAGTTTTAAAAAATAAAAAGCACATTGCCCGATTGCAGCTAACATCTTTCATACAAGCTTCTCAGAATGTGAAATTAGAGCATGCGTTTTCACCAGGAGTAAAAACCACACACTGAGAAAAATTTGTTTGATTTTGAAAGTGATTAGTTATAGACTATTTTATCACAATAATACTGAAAATGCAATAAAAAACACAATAATTTTAGTATATTTGTCCCGATTTCCGTAGAAATTTGTCGATTTGGGTAAACAATAGCAAAATCCCCTGTGACAGTTAAGCCATAGGGGTAATTCTTATATATCTTCAGTTTTAAATATGTTATAGCTTTCGTAGTAGTAGCTATGGTCAATGCCTTTCATATAAATCTCACGGTCGTTTATTCTATCTGCCAACAACTGTTATGTAAGTCTTTCTAACTCCCATTTAATTGTTTCCTTTGTTAAACAACAAGAATATGAATATCAATTACTGATAATGCAGAATCTATGTAATTGCTTGCAAATCTGGATGCGCCAGTCAACGCTTCAACCATTGAACCATAATGGGAGTAAATTGTAACATTCCATTCTTTCTGTCCGTCTGTTACCGTTGCAACCGCTTTAAATTCATTTTGCTTTGCCATTTTTACTGCCCCTTTCTTAAATACATGTTGACATATTTGCAAATTTGCTCAATTTCGTTATCTGACCCAAAAGCACCTTTTAAATATTTTCTTAATTCGCTTTCATTTCTGTAACTGTTTCTTTTGGCTACCTCAATCATGTGTTCTGTCATATTATGACCGCCTTTCTTTATCTGATGTATATATTATAATATATTGCATTCGATATATCAAGCGGTATAATATGCAAATATCGAATGCGATATATGCAAAATGTTTGTGCATCTTGTATATTGCATTCGATATATAACTATGATATAATATTTGATGTAAGGAAATGGCGGCTGTTTCAGCACCCTTTGAGATGGGGTGTTTATATGGAAATGACTGATATATTGTACTTATTATCTTACGCAGTAGTTTTAATGACACTTTACAAAGTCATTGATAATATAAAGAAGTAACCGCCCTGTACTGCCATACAAGACGATTATTTTAATACTTTCTTGTAATGCGAAACAGCCCATGCTGTTTCCTTACACTCTCATATTATCACATAAATATTGAATTGTCAATAAAAAGGCGGTGGAAATATGCCAGCAACCAAAGCACAGCAAAAAGCGGTTTCAAAGTATATGAAAAAGAATTATGATGTATTCCAAATAAGGATGCCCAAAGGGAAAAAGGATAAAATCAAGGAATTTGCGGAATCCAAAGGCGAAAGTTTAAATGGTTTTATTAACCGCATTATTGACGAAGCTATAAAATAAAAAACTCCCCATCAGAGAGCTACAAAAGCAATCTGATGGGGTTGTTGTTTGTGTTTGATTATTTAGATATTGTAACAGATGTCAAAGAGGAGCAACCCTTGCACATCATATAAGTAACAGTTGATAATTGACTGCTGATTGTTAAGTTCCTGAGCTTAGCGCTGTAATAAAGAACTAAATCTCCGATTTCATTAACTCCGTTGCCCATGTTAAAGGTTTCAAGATTAGCGCACCAGGAGAAAGCAGCGTCGTCAATGAAAGTAACAGTATTGGGGATTGTTACCGATTTCAACGAATTGCACTCGGCAAAAGCGTATTTTCCGATTGTATTTAGTCTTGTGCCGAATGTAATTTTGCTCAAGCTTGAACAATTAGAAAAGGCAAAGTCGCCGATTGATGTTGCATATTTATTTCTTTAAGAGCTTTACAGCCGTGGAATTTAGAGTTATTATTTTTCCGTATAATTGTTTCAGGTTGATTAAAAAACAGAAAAACCGCGTCAGAATACCGGTATGGTGCTCTGACGCGGTTTTCTATAAGGGGTTAGTAAAAACGCTGAATTGTTTATGCGAGAGATTCGCCGAGCGCCTTGCACGCCGCAACAGCTTCATCATCGGGAGCGTCATTACAAATAACAGGCTCCGCAGTCAGAACAGCGCCGACGCTCTCGCACTCGTCCTGCCAGTTGCGCATCCATTCGCCGTCGCCCCAGCCGTATGAGCCGAAGAGAGCAATCTTCTTTCCGCTGAGCTTTGGAGCACAAGCGCTGAACATCGGCTCAAACTCATCCTCCTCGAGCTGCTCTGCTCCCATGGAAGGACAGCCGAACGCGATGGCGTCATAGTCGTCTATCATAGCTTCGTTGAAATTGTCGCAGGTTAAAACGTCAACCTCCGCTCCTGCGGATTTTGCTCCTTCTGCTACGTTTTGTGCCATAGCTTCGGTATTACCTGTACCGCTCCAAAATACTACTGCTGTTTTCATAATACATCATCCTTTCAAATATTTGTAATCAGCAAAAGCTGTCATTACCTGAGTTATTTTGCTACCGCCAGTTTTTGCAGAGTCTTTCCCTCTGACCATAGTTTCTCGTATATTCGGGTGCATTTTCGATATTGATGAAAAAGCTTTTGAGCCCTGTCTTCATCACCGTAAACCTTCCAGCAGCCTACGCATTTTGCACAAGCAGCCTTGTTTTCGATAAAGCCCTTAACGTCATCAACCGGGTACCCGAGGAACAACCCGATTTCGTGAGGAAACTCGTCGCCTTCGCTGAGGCGTTTTATGAGCCTTGCGAGGCATTTTCCGCAGTTGTTCGTGCTGTAGCCCCTCTTTGTGAGCAGGAGCTCAGCTTCTTTGTTCGTAATATCCGAGGATAGGCTTGCCGGACGATACGCGTAGATGAGGGCTTTCTTGTTTTTGAACCTGAGAGGTACAAAGCGAATCCCCTTGCAGCCTAAGCTCAGGTTGAGTTTTTTAAGGAAATTGTTCACCTCGCTGCGCCTGGTATATGAACAGGTGAACAAGCTTCCGGTTTTGAGCCCTGCCAATGTAGGCGAGCAGTATTTCACAATTACTTCTTCTGACATAATATCACCAATTTATTTGAGTTAGATATAACTAACCAAGTATGCAAAAATAATACGGTTAGTTACCGCTAACCAAAATTATATTATAAAGCTTCCGATTTGTCAAGTGTGTTTTGAAAATTCATCAGGCGTAAGAAAGTGAAAGGGGAAAGGCTTTACACAACAGATTAAAGCGGAGGCATTGCTACCTCCGCCTGTTGTATCACTTTACCTTTATCTTGACAGTTACCGTTTTTGAGCCTTTCTTGTAGTTCTTTGTGCCCTTTGCGGTGACTTTCACTTTAATTTTGTAGGTGCCTTTTTTGGTACCCTTTTTTACGGTTATAACGCCGTTTTTGCTGATTGTCAGCTTTTTAGAACCGCTGACCTTTTTGTAGCTTACAGCTCCCTTGGCGTTTTTGAGAGTGATTGCGTTTTTGACTTTTACCTTTGACTTCTTGGTTTTTGACGCCTTGACTGTCTTTGTTTTTGCGGTTGCTTTGATTGTATTTGCCTTTTTAGCAGTGACATTGCTATCGGTTGATTTCTGCGTTGTGCTCTCGGTAGCTTCGGTTGGTTTTACTTCTTCCGTTGCAGCCTGGGTTGCGCCGGTGTTTGTTTCAGTTGCGGTTTGCTGTTCGCTTGCCGGCTGAGTGCCGTCTCCCTGCTGCGGCGGCTGCTGAGGATTACCGTTTGAATCAGTCGGCGGCTCCGGCGGTTGGTTGCCGTTGTTGTCGCCTGTTGCCGGCTGAGTGCTGTCTCCCTGCTGCGGCGGCTGCTGAGGATTGCCGTTTGAATCAGTCGGCGGCTCCGGCGGTTGGTTGCCGTTGTTGTCGCCTGTTGTCGGCTGAGTGCTGTCTCCCTGCTGCGGTGGCTGCTGAGGATTACCGTTTGAATCAGTCGGCGGCTCCGGCGGCTGGTTGCCGTTGTTGTCGCCTTTCGGAGGTTGATTGTTGTCACTCTGCTGGTTTCCTGAATTGTTCTCGGTCGGCTCAGTAGACTGAGTTGTTTCCTGAGCTTCGGTAGCCTGGGTTGCTTCTGTGGCAACAGTTTCGCCGGTGCTGATGTCGGTTCCGTTTACATAAAGCTTGTAGCCGTTAAAGTTGATGTTGGAGTAGGTTGAATCAGCGTCCGAGAAAGACTTAACATATGTATTACCTGTGAGGGTGAGGGTAGAGTCCTTTGAGAGGGTTAGGCTGACTGTACCTGAGTTCGCGCTATTTATAGCTCCCTTGTAGTCACTTCCGTCGGAGAGGGTCATTGTGAGAGTAGAGATGCTGTCAACAATGATGTCGCCGTCAACGTCCTGGTTGGTGAGCTTGAGGGTTACGTCGCCGCCGTTTGAGCCTGATGTGCCCCACTTAGCCGCTTCGATTCTCATAAAGTCGCCGTCGTTGTTCGTGAAGGTATTGTTTGTAAGGTCAATAACAGCGTCGGTGTTGGTGATATAGAATGTGTCGCCCTTGTTGGTAGTAATTGCAGAATCCTTGGCTGTGAAATTACCTGTACCTACTGACGCGTCGCCGGACATACTCTGGTAGATAAAAATTTTTTTGTAGGTTGTTGAGTTGCCGTTGAGAGTATTGTTGGTGTCTGTGAGGGTGACGCCGTTTAAGGTAACTGAGTTTTTGCCCTCTACAACAACTCCCTCTGAAGCTGTTGAAATAAGCTTAGCGTTGTTTACTGTTACGTCCGCTGTGCTGTAGATTGCCGGTGAGCCCTGACCGTTAGTGGTGTAGGTTCCTCCGTTAACAGTCATCGTACCGCCGCCGCGGTCGCTTCGGATTGCGGCTGAGGAACCGCCCTGTGTTGTAACGGTGAGGTCGTCTGCTGTGAGAGTGCCTCCGCCTGTTACCATAATGCCGCCCGAATTGTTGGCGGATGTGCTGATTGTTGCGTCTGAGATATTTACAGTACCTGTACCATAAGCGAATACGCCGTTTGTGTGTGAGCCGTTGGTAGTTATGGCGCCGCCGTTGATGTTGAGAGTCGCCCCGTTGTAGGTGAGTACTGCGGCGTTAGTTCCGTAGAAGTCGGAGCTCTCGCTTGATTCATCACCGGACTTTGTCACTGTCGGCTTAGTAAGAGTCGAGGTTCCTCCCGAAACCAGCAGAGCGTTCTGACCGCCTGTTGTTGAGGAGTAGCTCGCGCCCGAGTTTGTGGTAGACGAGCTAATCTCTGTCGCTCCCGAGTAGGTTGCTGTGGTTGAGCTTTGGTTTCCCGGAGCGCTTGTTGATGCTCCTGATTCAGCGGCGTTAGCGGTAAGACCTGCTGCGCCTAAAACGCTTGTTGCCATTAATGCCGATAAGACGATAGGAATAGTCTTTTTTGATAACTTCTTTTTCATTGTAGTGCCTCCGTTCTTTTCCGACTTTGCGTCGGGTTTTGATTACAGTTATCACTATAAACGTGTTTTTTGATATTCACTTGAATTCAATGTGAAGATTATATGTTTTTCTTATTAAGTTTTGATGACGAAAGCTTCGCCGTTATGCGGCAGGATGAATACCCACAAGTATAAATTGCATATAATAAGCTCTAAACTTTCATTTGATGTGATAAATAATGTGAATGTGATTGAAATTCCTTTTAATATCGCAAGAAAAATTTAAAAAATTGCAATTTCTTATTGACAAACATATTAATACGTTATATACTCATATCATAGTCAAAGAGCGCCGCGGGCCTGAATTACCGGCGGTCGCTTTGTTGTTTATTAAAAGAATGAACGGAGGATCATTATGTGTGGTATTGTAGGCTACGTCGGACCGCGCGACTGCTCGGATGTGCTTGTGTCCGCGCTGACAAAGCTTGAGTACAGAGGCTACGACTCAGCCGGAATAGCTGTTTTTGAAAATGGAAAGATCGAGGTCGCAAAGTCCAAGGGCAGACTCAGTGATTTGGTTGACAAGATGAATAAGGAAGGCAAGCCCATGGGCCATGCAGGCATCGGACACACGCGCTGGGCTACTCACGGCGAGCCGTCCGACGTAAACGCGCATCCCCACTCAGGCAGGAGAGTCACCATCGTACACAACGGAATTATCGAGAACTACAAGGAGATAAAGCAGTTCCTGATTGAAAACGAGCGCACTGAGTTCCTCAGCGACACCGACACCGAGGTTGTCGCTCAGCTTCTCGACTTTTACTATGACGGAAACCCGGTCAGGTGTATCCGCAAGGTGCTGCATGAGCTCCGCGGTTCTTTCGCGCTCGGCATTGTGTTTGCAGACCGTCCCGAAACCGTATACGCGGTGAGGTGCGAATCTCCGCTGATTGTCGGTCAGGGTATGGGGGAGGCGTTTATCGCGTCCGACGTTCCGGCAATTATAAAGTACACAAAGGACTACTATCTGCTTGAATACGGCGAGATCGCCGTGCTCAAAAACGGCTCGGTAACCTTCTGCGACTTCCACGGCAGGATGGTCGAGAAAGAACTCAAGACCGCCGACTTTGATGAGGACAGCGCGGAAAAGGGCGGCTTTGAGCACTTTATGATAAAGGAAATCCACGAGCAGCCCACAGCCGTAAAGACAACAATCACACCCCGAATCGAAAATGGGTTGCCCGACCTTTCTGAATGCGGCATAACTCCCGAAGCGCTCAGAAGCTTTAATAATATCTTCATTGTCGCTTGCGGCACCGCTATGCACGCGGGTATGGTCGGAAAGTACGTAATCGAAAAGCTCGCGCGCGTTTCCGTAACAGTTGATATAGCCTCGGAGTTTCGCTATCGAGATCCGCTCATTGACAAAAACGACCTTGTAATCATAATCAGCCAGTCGGGCGAGACCGCCGACTCAAAGGCGGTGCTCAGCCTTGTTAAGGAAACCGGCGCAAAAACGCTCGCTATTGTTAACGTAAAGGGAAGCTCTATCGCGCGTGAGGCGGATATGGTAATCTACACTCACGCAGGTCCCGAGATTGCGGTTGCTTCCACAAAGGCGTATATGGTTCAGCTCGCGGTTATGTATCTTCTCGCCTTCGAAATGGCTTACGCAAAGGGAAGAATAAGCGAGGATGAATGCAGACACCTTACCGATGAACTCGTAAAAATGCCCGATATAATCGGCGGCGCAATTGAAAGCCTTGTTGACGACTGCCAGTATATCTCCACAAAGCTCATCACTGCCGACAGTCTTCTGTACATAGGCAGGGGACTTGACTACGCGCTCTCGATGGAGGGCTCGCTGAAGCTGAAGGAAATCTCTTACATTCACTCGGAGAGCTACGCAGCGGGAGAACTCAAGCACGGCACAATCTCGCTGATTACCGAGGGTATGCCTGTTATCGCTGTTGCGACGCAGAATACTCTCCTCGAAAAAACCGTCAGCAATATCAAGGAGGTAAAGGCGAGAGGAGCGATGACTATTGTCATCTGCGACGAGCTGGCTGAAATCGACAATGAGGCGGCGGACTACACAATCCGCGTTCCGCGTATCAACGAAATCTTGATGCCGATGGTCGCGACGGTGCCAATGCAGCTGCTCGCTTACTATACCTCGGTCAACAAGGGCAACGACGTTGACAAGCCGCGTAACCTCGCGAAGTCTGTTACAGTTGAATAACAGCCTGAAACTATTCTTATAAAATACAAAGAGTCGCTCCGAAACGGGGCGGCTTTTTGCATACCGGCAAGGCTTGTGCAGCAGGTAAAAATTTACTGTTTCAAATTGCCGTTTTTATTGATTTAATTTTTGATTAATGTTATAATTAATTATTAAACTAAGCTATAATTGGGGGTAGTATACATGAATGAAGAAAAATCATTATCCCAAAACGATAATATAAAATCTCCGGATGAGTTAAACGGCTATCTTCGCGTTACTAACCCGTCGATGTGGTTTATCTTTGCGGCAGTTCTGATAATGCTCGTCGGACTGATTGCAGGCTCCGCCTTTTATGAAATAAAAACTACGGTTTACCTCACTGCAGAAGTAAAGAATAATTTTATATACATCCTTCCGACTTCTGAAATAGAGCTGACAGAGGGTATGACTGTTTCTGTTGAATATTTCGACAGCAAAACCAACACATCCAAGAATTATAATGAAAAAATAGACATCGTTGAATATGATAAGCAAAGGGACGGCTACGTTGGCGTGATTTACGGCAACGATGGTATTCCCGAGGACGAATACAGCGCGACTGCTGTCAGAACCGATACTCCGATAAGCTATTTGTTTAATTAACAGGTGAGCTATGAAAAGAAAGATTAAATCTCCCCAAAAAAGAATAGCCCGGGGCGTGCCTGTGATTATGCAGATGGAATCGCGTGAATGCGGCGCCGCCGCGCTTGCTATGGTGCTTGCGTATTACGGGAAATGGATTCCGCTCGAAAAAATCCGCGAGGACTGCGGAGTATCGCGCGACGGTTCAAACGCCAGGAGTATGGGGCTTGCGGCTCGGCGCTACGGCTTTGACGCAAAGGCTTACCGCCTGAGCGCCGAACAGTTAAGAAAAAACGCCTCGTACCCCTGTATCATTCACTGGAATTATAACCACTTTGTTGTTTTGCGCGGATTCAGAAACAACCGCGCCGTTCTCAACGACCCTGCGCAGGGCGCTTACAGCGTTTCCATGCGTGAGTTCGAGAACTCCTTCACCGGAATTTGTCTTATGTTCAGCCCGAAAGAGAGCTTTAAACCCGAGGGAAAACGCAGGAGTACCCTCTCTTTCGCGAAAAAGCGTCTTGTCGGCACAGGAGCCGCGGTAGCTTTTGTAGTGCTGACCTCGGTTATTACCAGTATGTTCGGAGTAATCAATCCGGCTTTGTCCAAGGTGTACATTGACCGTATTCTCAACGGATTTAATAACGAATGGGATCACGTTTTCTTCAACTCAATCATAATACTTGCGGTAATTCAGACTGTTATGCTGCTTCTGTCAGCTGTTTATTCGCTGAAGATTAAGGGCAAAATGGCGATTGTGAGCAGTACGTCGTTTGTATGGAAGGTGCTCCGCTTGCCGCTCGGCTTTTTTGAACAGAGGATGGTCGGAGATATTCTCACGCGCCACCGCGCGAACGCTTCAATTGCCGACACAATCGTCCATACTGTCGCTCCGCTCGTAATCAATACTCTGATGATGTTCTTTTATCTTTTTATAATGCTGCGTTACAGCGTACATCTCACAGTGGTTGGACTGATAGCGGTCGTGTTAAATATAATAGTATCCCGGTATGTTTCGCACAGGCGAATCAACATCACAAGAGTTCAAATGCGCGAGGAAGGCTTGCAGGCGAGCGCGGCTGTGTCGGGAATCAGCATTGCCGAAACAATCAAATCCGGCGGAGCGGAGGAAGGTTTTTTCAGAACATGGGCAGGTCATCAGGCGGCTGTTAACAATCAGAAAATCAAGCTCAGCTCGCTCAATTCCGGAATCGGTTCAATCCCTATGTTCTTCTGTCAGCTTGCGAACTACGCGGTGCTTTTCATCGGGGTATGGTTTCTGCTCAATCCTATGGGAGTTCATATGACCCTCGGTATAATAATGACCTTTCAGGGCATACTGATGTCATTTTATCATCCTGCCAATATGATAATAAGCTCGGGGCAAACTATCCAGGAAATGCGTACTAATATGGAGCGCATTGAGGATGTTATGGAGTACGAGAACGACCCGAACTTCCGCGAGGACCTCGACAGCGACGATATAAGCGCGAAGCTCTCCGGAGCCGTGGAGGTTAAAAATATCACCTTCGGTTACTCAAAAACCGCTCCGCCGATTCTCAGGGACTTCAGCCTGAGCGTCGGAAATGGCGAATGCGTCGCCGTTGTCGGCGTAAGCGGAAGCGGAAAATCAACTGTTTCCAAATTGATTTCCGGCTTGTACCAACCCTGGAGCGGAGAGATTCTTTTTGACGGAAAGCCCATCTCCGAGATTAACCGCTCTGTGTTTACGAGCTCAGTCGGAATCGTTGACCAAAAAATGAGCCTCTTTGAGGACAGTATTATAGAGAATATTCGTATGTGGGATGAAACTGTCACGGAGCAGGAGGTCGTACAGGCTGCTGTGGATGCGCGGATTCACGACGCGATACTCGGGCGCAAGGGCGGCTACCGTTCTGTTCTTGCGGAAAACGGCGCGGATATGTCAGGCGGAGAAAGACAGCGTCTTGAAATAGCCCGGGTGCTTGTGAACAACCCCACGCTGATGATTCTTGACGAGGCAACCTCAGCCCTCGACGCCGTTACCGAGCAGGAAATTCTCAAAGCCGTAAAGCGGCGCAAATCCGCTTGTATTGTTATTGCTCACCGCATCAGCACAATCCGCGACTGCGACAGGATAATCGTCCTCGACAACGGAGAGATTGTTGAGCAGGGCACTCACGACGAGCTGCTCAAAAACAACGGATTCTACAAAAATCTGATCAAAAATAACTAACGGAGGAGGCAAGGCTGTGAGTCATTTTGAAGAAAAAATAAAACAACAAAAGCAAGATGAACAGGAAATGCTCAGGGAATCCTTCATAAGCCTTGAAGCCGCTATCCTGTCGGACAATTCCTCCGAAAATATCAAGGACGAGCTCGCCGCTACTCAAAAGGCGGTTGACTCTGTCCTGAAATACTTTGACAAGAAAACCAAAAAAATTCCCTCGTACATCGACGGCTTCGACGCGCGGCTGGAGTACGCAATGCGCCCGTACGGCATAATGAGCCGCAGCGTAAAGCTGAGCGAAAAATGGTTCAGGGATTCGTTTATGCCGATTATCGCGTTTACAAAAAAGGATAACCGGCCGGTGGCTTTGATTCCGAACAAAATCAAGGGTTACACTTATCATGATTATGTTTCCGGAGCCAAGGTGCATCTCAATAAATTCACCACAACTATGTTTTGCGAGGAAGCCTTGTGCTTCTACCGCCCGTTGCCGAACAAAAATACCGGCAAACGCTCCTTGCTTTTGTACTTAAAAAACTGTATTCCTGCGAGCGATTATATTCTGGCGGCAATTGCCACAGCGGCAGTATACCTGCTCGGACTCTTGCTGCCGCGAATTACATATATGATAGTCGGCAAGATAGTCGATGACAAAAACACCGCGCTGCTTATAATCATCTCTGTTTTCCTTTTGTGCGTGCTGTTAACAAGTCAGATTCTTTCCATAGTCAAGGAACTGATTCTCAGCCGAATCAAAACCAAAATCGGAGTTCAGGTTGAAGCGGCAATTATGGCAAGGCTGATCCTTTTGCCGGTAAAGTTTTTTCGCAAGTATACCTCCGGCGATTTGTACAGCCGAATCTCAAAAACTGCGTTTTTCTGCGAAAGCTTTATTGAAAACGGATTTGCTGTGGTTATAAGCACAATACTGTCGTTTTTGTTGCTTTTTCAGATTAATTCAATCCTGCCCGAGCTGTTCGTTCCTGCTGTGCTTGTGATTCTGGTTGTCGTTGCGCTCGGCGTAATCGCCGCCTTTAGGCAGGTTGAGGTCAGCCGCAAGCGAATTGATTGCGAAGCAAAGCAGACGGGAATCGAGTATTCCCTGATGTCAGGCGTTCAAAAGCTCAAAACAACAGGAACCGAAAAACGCGTGTTTGCAAAGTGGGCTGACATCTATTCCCAGAGCGCCAAGGAAACCTACAACCCTCCGCTATACCTCAAAATCTATTCTGCGCTGGCGATCATCATTCCGCTTTTCGGTACAGTTCTTTTCTATATTATCGCGGAAGCCGCCAACGACGTTAAGCCCGGCGCGTTTATCGCGTTCAGCGCAGCGTTCGCAATGCTGCTTACCGCGGTCAACTCTTTCTCGAAGGCTATGGTTTCCTTTGCCGAGACTCTGCCGATTCTCGAGATGATAAAGCCGATTCTTGCGGAAACTCCCGAGAACTCCGAGGAAAAGGAAACAATCGTCAACCTCAGGGGAAAGATCGACATCAACAGCGTAAGCTTCGGCTATGATTCGGCGAGCACTCGCATAATCGAGGATTTTTCGCTTCATATTAACGAAGGTGAATACGTCGCTGTCGTCGGAAAGTCCGGCAGCGGAAAGTCAACGCTTCTGCGGCTTTTGCTCGGATTTGAAAAGCCCGAAAAGGGCAGCATCCTCTACGACGGTAAGGACTTGAGCCGGCTTGACCTGAAATCTCTCAGGCGCAGCATAGGCACTGTTCTGCAAAACGACTCGCTGGTATTCGGCGATATTTACACCAACATCACCTTTCATTCTCCGTGGCTTACCATAGACGACGCGTGGCGCGCGGCTGAGATTGCCGGTATTGCAGACGACATCCGCGGTATGACTATGGGAATGAGAACTATCATAGACGATAATCAGGGCAGTCTCTCGGGCGGACAGAAGCAGAGAATTTTAATCGCGCGCGCGATTGCCCTCAGTCCGAACATCCTGTTCTTTGACGAGGCGACCTCTGCGCTCGACAACATAACTCAAAAGCAGGTTTCAGCTTCTCTCGACGCTCTGAACTGCACCCGCGTTGTAATTGCGCACAGGCTCTCGACCGTACAAAACTGCGACAGGATTCTTGTGCTCGATAACGGCAAGATTGTTGAGCAGGGCAGCTACAAGGAGCTCATTGAGCTCAACGGCGAGTTTGCCGAGCTTGTACGCAGGCAGAGAATTGACGAAACGGTATAAGGAGGGGTTTGGTGTGTTTTTGGATTTTCCGGATTTGTTGAGCATACTGTTTTTTATATTTGCTTTATGCTTGAGCCAGATTGTATTTTTAATATCAAATTGCCGCATTTTCAAAAAAATGGGCGCCAGGCAGTATAAGGCTGTCATCCCGTTTTATCACCACTTTGTGTTATTCAAAACCATCGGCGTAACGCGCGTCATACCGGCAGTTTATACCGGGGCTTTCTTTGCTTCAACTCTTTGCTTGGTATTAAGCTGTTTTACAAAAAGTCCCGAGAGGGAACTCTATATCGCGATTTGTGTATTCAGCGCGTTTGTATTATTTGTTTTCAGCTTAATTATTTTATTCGTCAAGGCGTTCAAGCTCTCGGATTACTTCGGTAAAAGCTCAAAGTTCAAGCTGGGAATGGTACTTTTGCAGCCTTTGTTTACTCTGGGGCTTGCGTTCGGACGTTCTCGCTTTTTAAAGAATGAGGTAGAGTAGTATGCGCAGATTTTTAACCGGCTTGTTGATTTGCGCAGCGCTGCTTGCGCACAGCTCTCCTGCCTTTGCAGCCGATAATTTTGCTCAGGCGGATGAACTGTTTCCCGAGCAAGCTAATCTTTCGGCAATCGGAGCTCCCGAGCTGTGGAATAAGCTCTCGCAAAGCTCAAAGCTTCCGGGTGGGGACGCTGTGGTCGCTGTGATTGATACAGGTTTATCGCTGTCGCCCGATATAGAGGACAACCTCTGGACTAACCTTTCCGAGCTCAACGGCAGGGAAGGCGTTGACGATGATAACAACGGCTATATTGATGATGTCCACGGGCTGAGTCTGACTAAGGACGAGCCCACAACCGACACGAACGGTCACGGAACTATGATGTCCGGAATCATAGCTATGGGCAAGGATAACGGCGGGGGAGTAGGAATTGCCTACGGAGCCAAGATTATGCCCGTTAAAATCAGCAAAAACAAAAACTTCGGAATCGACGACCTGATTGAAGGTATCAACTATGCTTCTGACAACGGCGCCGACGTAATCAGTATGTCGCTCGGCACAATCTATCCCACCGGGGATTTAAAAGAAGCTGTGCAAAACGCCGCAAAGTCAAGCATACTCGTCGCGGCGGCAGGAAACGAAAACCGACGCGCTTCCAAAAGCGTATATCAATCCTGCGTGTATCCTGCGGCATATCCCGAGGTAATCGGCGTAATGTCAACCGACAACGACGGCAATATGTCTGAGTTTACAAACTGGTGCGACGCTGAGGAGCAAATCTACGAGCTCACAGCTCCCGGAGAAAAAATCCTCTCCGCTCACCTTAACAAAGCCTACAAGGCTGAGTCGGGAACTTCCCAGTCAGCCGCGCAGGTTGCCGCGGCGGCAGCAGCGGCGGTCTCGCTGTTTCCAAATGAATCGCCGTCTGTTTTGAGGCAGAAGCTAATCGAATGTATGGAGCATAAAACCGCGTTCGACGAAGCTCGCGGAGGAGAACACAGGAGGCTGTATCTTCCCGATATTTTGAATATAACCCCCGAAGCCGCACTGCCGGCAGAGCCTGACTCAAAGACAATACAGCCGTCATCCGAAATCAAAGCCAAGCCCGTTGCAGTCGCAAAAGAAAAAGTCTACACCGCCGGAAGCGGTAAGAGCAAGGCGAAGTATCTTGTAAAAAGCGCCAAAAAGCGCACAGTGTTTTACAAAAAATGCGCTGTTTCAAAAAGCTCAAAAACCGCGGCTGTACCTAAATCGGTCAGGCTGGACGACGGCAGAAGATACACCGTAACCGGAATATCTCCCAAAGCGTTCGCAAACCGAAAAAGCGTAAAAACTCTGACGCTAAAGAGCGCAAGGCTCAAAAAATCAACAGTGAAAAATTCGCTGAAAAACTCCCGCATAACCAAGCTGAGAATCAAGGTTGGAACCAAAAAGCAAAACAAAAAATACCGGTCGGTTTACCGGTTGTGCTTTAGCAAAAAACTAAGGATTGTGTAAATACATCCCCAAATTTTTTTAATTTGCAGGATATATAAATAAAATAACCGTTCAACCGGACGGAAAAGGAGGAAGTTTTATGATTCACAAGTTGTGGAGGCGTTCTGTTGCGCTTGTTCTCGTAGTGATACTCGCTGTGAGCGCGATGAGTACCGCCTCGGCTGCTACTTCCAAGTCGGCTTCTGACAAAAAGAGCGAAGGATCCGCTGTTCAGGAAATGATTGAAAAGGGCAGCAAAACGTACCCCAAGGGCGCGTTTGGTCTGTTGAATACTACAATCAATATGACCGAGGGCAAAGGGGATCAAAAAATCACCGTTGTGCGTATGGGCAGCACAAAGGGCGAGGCAACCGTTGAGTTCCACGCTCTTGACATAAGCACAAAGTACGGCGAGGATTATGAGCTTTATATGAACGACGGCTGGTTTGGATCAGAGCGTAAGCTCGAGGCTCCTGCAGGCAACAAGTCGCTTATGGACACCTACGGCGACGAGCTCGAAGCTTATGACCCGAGCAAAGCTGACGACAATTCGTCAGAGAAGAATTCGGTCGATAAAACCTCCAAGGTCTCAAAGCAGAGCAAGGACGGACTCTCCGAGCTTCAAAAGGCTCAGGTAGCCCAGACCGGCGAGCTGCAGCAAAACAAGACCTGGCGCGAGATTGCCGACGAAAATTCCGATGAATATAAGGACGCCGACAAGATGATGAAAAACGGCGCCAAGAGTATTCAGAAGATGATTAAAGCTCTCGGCGGCGTATGCGAAAAGCTCACCTTCGCCGACGGCGAGACCACCAAGGAAATCACTGTCCGCGTTCCCGACGACGAGACCTCCGATGGCGAGGTTCAGGCGATGTTCGCACTGACAAACGCTTCTACCGAGGTTTCCGACGCAAGCGACGGCTACATCAATATCAAGGACAATGAAAAGTCCGAAAAAGCTAAGTACGAGTTCTCCAAGAAGGAAATCTCAGTTCGCGGCGACAAGGAGAGCGTCAAGGTAACGCTCAAAAAGACAGCCGGTACCGAGAGCCTTTCCGCTGTAACTCTGCTCACGACCGACGGCACAGCTGTTGAGAATGAAAACTACGAGGCTACAAAGGAAACCTTGATTTTCGCCAAGGGAATCAAGGAAAAGTCCGTTGAAATTCCAATTAAGGGCAACAGCTCGGGCAAAAGCGTCAACTTCTACGTAGGCGCCGGCAACGAGCAGGGAGAAATTGACAAGGACAACGGAATGGCAAAAATCACCATTCTCCCCGAAAAGTCAAAGGCAAAAACAGGCGCAAACACAAACAAGGTTTCCACAGGCTATACTGAGGTGAAATATTCCGACAAAAGTATGGAAATTACCTTCGACAAGTGGGATTGTCATTGTTCCTATCATAAGCGTCACACTTCTGCTGACAGTAAAAGCTACAGCACTTATGACCTGAGAAACGCTGAAAAGGCTTCGTTCTGGTGCTTACAGGACTATGGCAACGGTAATCAGCATTGGAAGGTATCTATTCTTCTTACAAACGGTTCTCAGATTAACCTCGGCGAGAGATTTAATAATTCAACGGAAAGCCTTTCATCTCCTAAAACTGTTCGCTGGAATGAGAATGATATTTACAAATCAACCAACTGGCTCTACGTTCATAACTTTACCGCGGACGAGAGAAAGCTGCTTGCGCAATATGGTAACGGTGCTCGTTTCTATGTATGGATTTATGACCAGCCGGGCTGGGGCGCAGAGGACTGGGGTAACAACAACCTCACCTATATGAAGATCGATTACGCTACAATTAAAATTAAGGCGGATTTTGCCCACCAGCTCAACTACTACAGACCCGTTACATATACAGCCAAGGACAAAAAGGAAGGTGCTTCATCAGTTTTATTCCTTATCAACCCTATTGTTGAGGCGGCATATTCTACTGTTGATACAATTAACAAGAATGGTAGCAAGGCTGTCCTCAGAGGAGACAGCTATTATGATAACGCGAACGCGGCAGGCGTAAAGCCGAGCTACGGTACCGTTAATTTTGAGGGCTTCTATACTGATTATGACGGCCATAAGAGCCTTGTTACTACATCCAGTTACGGATGGACAGATATTTCTGATTATCAGGACGCGCTGTCACGCATAAGCGGTAGAGAGATAACCGTTTATCCTAAGGCGACCCCAAAAAAGACAACCATAAAGTTTGCCAAAGGCGACGACAGTATCAAGTTTACAAATTACAGCTTCGGCGATACCATCAGCTGTACCTGCCTTGATGTCATTAAGTTTTCAGCATACCCGCTCACCAAGGACGCGGCTGTTGACGGCTTTAAGGCTGTCGTTAAAGAAACAGGCAAGGAAATTCCGGTAAAGCTTGTTGAAGGCAAGAAGGACGAGGGCTATGTTCAGCTAAACGGCGACTGCGCGAACAGGACGATAGAAATCACCCCGATTCGCGGCAAGACAAGTATCACCGTTATGGCTCATCCGCAGGGACTGAACGTTGACAAGGGCTTCGTTACCTACGCGGCTGACCCTGACGATTTCAGCAAGACCGCTTCCGGCGACTCTAAGAACCCTCTTAATATTTCCGACGCTGTTATCGACACAACCTACACCTTTGTCGGTACAGGCAAGACCGAGGGCAACGTTCAGTACGGCGTTGAGTGGATGGACGGTTCCGCCGATGTAAACGGCGACGGAAAGTTCACCACCGCCGAGCTCGACAACTACTACGGCAAGGGCGACCACTCCAACCAGCCCCCAACCTTCCGCGGTACAGCCTACGAGTTCAGAGTAAGCACCAGCGGCGCTAAGAAAATCTACTACCAGTGCTACCCCGTTAACGCCGAGAACACCAGCAAGGATTTGTCAATCTTCGGCTATACATTCCTCAGAGAAGTTACAATTTTCCCGATTTCAAAGCAGAAGAGCAAGACAGACGCCGTAAACGGAGCTACTATCTCCGGCGCGGGCGGCTCGGCTGTTTCGGGCATAGATCCCGACGACCCCGACAACGGGGGCTATTTCGACATCTGGAGCCCGCTTCTCGACCCGTTCCAGCGCTTTATGCTCACGAGTAACTATATCTTAGGCGACGGCAGCAGCCTTAATATGAGCAATGTTGTTCAGCCTAACGTTCAGCATCAGATTATTTATGACGTAAACAGCGTTATGACTGTAACAGACGGTAAGCTCGAAGCCTGGGACGACGGCATAAGCTATCAGGACGGTGTGGCTAAATTCACCGAAGCCAAGTGGGTAAAGCTTGACTCCATGACCGCCCTCAAAAACGACGATACTAAATACAAGCTCACTATTAATATCGAGAGCAAGTATACAAGCCGCCAGCCCGCTAAGGCAGCTCTCCGCTTCTATAAGCCCGACGGCAGCGAGTATGAGGACACAATGATTACTTATACTCTCAAGGAAAGCGACAATGGAGTAGCGGCGTTCGAGTTCAACCCCTCTACGCTTAATTTAAGCAAGGGCTCTTACCTCTGCGTTCAGATTACCGACCAGTTCGACGTAGTTTACCCGATTATGAAGACGGGCTACAAGGTTTATGAGGCGCTCGGCGTTCAGAACCTGAGCTCCACCTTCGCCTTCGGCGGCGCGTTCTCCGCTGTTAAGATTATCGGTCTTGTACAGGGTAAGAACGGCACTCACTGGAACGGCGAGCTTAACCCGAAAAAGTCCTCCAACGTAGTTGAGCAGACTATCGAGATAGACGACGACCACGACAGTAATGACTGGACAGAGAAGGATCAGCTCCTTTTAGAAAAGAAGGTTTTAGAGGACAAGACAGACGACGAGTCCAAGAAGGCTCTCGAACGCCTCGAGGAACAGCTCGAGGACAACGAGATGCAGACCCTCACCCTGACCCTCGGCGTAGGAAAGGACGATATCGTAGATAAGAGTAAAACTACAGGCAACACCTACAAGCAGTTTGCCGACAAGAAGCTCGCCGCTGACGAAGCTCTACAGAAGGCTAAGAACGACCTCGCGAACGCCGACGGCAACGAGGCTAAGCAGAAGGCGCAGGAGGCTCTCAACAAGGCTCAGGATGCGGCAGACAGCGCTAACGCTAATTACAACAAGGCTGTCGAGGATAAGCTCAAGCCCACAAAGACCAAGACCGAGTTCTCCCGCAGCGTAAAGATGGGCATAGGCTTCACCTTTGTTGTTTCGTTCAAATACGACGTAGTTGTAGAAAACTGGTACTTCGACTCGATGATGATGACAATCTCCGCCGACGGCAAGCTTGACCTCGGCTGGAAGTTCGTTACACCTATCGGCGTTGTAATCAAGCTGGGAATCAAGGTTGAAGGTCAGTTCAGCGCTTCCGTGGTATTCCGCGACAAGTTTGACAGCAAAAAGTTCTACTTAAGCTCAAACGACGAAAAATCCAACCTCCAGCCTGATTCCGAAGGAAGCCTTAACATCCTCGCGCTCGCGGCTGACGGAGAATATATAAGGACCACGGGCGAGTTTGTGATTAAACCGGCTATTACCCTTTCAGCGGGCGCTGAGGCAGGTCCTCTTGATGTGGACGTTTCCGGTAAGGCTTCGTTCGATATGAAGTTCTACACCGACCCCAATACCAAGAACACCGGTACGGTAGGACTCTCTGCCGAGATTTCCGTAACCTTATTCGGTATCGGCGGTTCGTGGGAGTTCACAACCGACCCGATTAACCTCTTCGGCGGCGATACAAAGAGCATCGACGACGAGCTCGGACTCGACGGCGACTCCTCCAAGATGTTTGGCTCCGCCGATCGCTTAACAGCCGAGGACACCTCCTACGCCGATAATCGTAAGGGCTGGCAGGGAGCAAACCCTGTTTCCGCAAAGTCTCTCGACGAAAACGACAACGGCGTAATTGAGCAGAAGCTCCAGGAAAAGGTTTACACCCAGTCCAAGGTTGATATTCACAAGATTAACGAGAACGGCGACTACCTCGGCGTATTCGTCGATGTAGACAAAACACGCGAGGGCGACCTCAACAAGCCTGCCGTATTCTACTCGATTTACGACGGCGAAAAGGGCACATGGAGCAAGCCTGAGGTTCTCGAGAACGACGGCACAGGCGACCAGGACGTACGCGTAGCGGACCTCGGCGACAGAGGCTTGTTCGTATACTGGAACTCCTACAGCGAGGCTGTTAAGGACGACATCTCAAAGACCGAGCTTATGAACAAGCTCGAGCTCAGAGGAGCGTTCTTCAATAAATCAGACAAGACCTTCAACAAGAAGGACGACAAGATTGACGTTATCGACATCACCAAGGACACAGAC
>CADBTV010000069.1 GCA_902797655.1 uncultured Ruminococcus sp. | reverse complement strand
AGGAATTATTGCGTTTGTTCTTACGCTGTTGTCGTTTATCGACGATTATACTACGCGTTCGTGAAAGAGTTTTTCAGTAGAACCTAGATAGAATTTGAATCAGCACCGTTAATGCTTTTAGTTGCAGTAATATTGTCGTATAACGGAGCATCATTAGGCAATGTAGTGGAAGCACAGATTTTTGGATTAGCAGTTGTATTAATATCTGTATTCGGATAGTAAACAAGAATATAATATGTACCCGAATACCAGCAATAACAGTTGTCTTTGCCGTAATCTCCAATGTTAGTTACATTTGTGTTGTTAAAGCCAGAATCAACGTAAGACCAGTTGTAATCCCAACCTGTTTCAGAAGTTGCAATTTTAAATTGGTGCGAACTATTTGATGATTGTATATATGCGTAGTAGCCATCTGAACTATGTGTCATCTGAGTCGCTTTCCAGCTATTATCTGCACCTCTATAGTAATATGTTGGAACCTCTGTAGTCTCGCCACTGCCTGAGCCGCCACCGGAACTTCCGCCGGTTACTTGAATTCTAGTTCCTGAACTATACGTAACTGTTAAATCTGCGGCGGAAGATAAAGAAAATCTATATGCTTGTTTACCGTCAAAGCCTTGAGTCCCTTGGCCTGAAACACTTAATCCCGTAAAATCAGCACCATCAAGCGCTACGGTTCCTGTAGATATATTGTTGCTTGATGTACTAACAGCAATATAGTAATTTTTACCTGACTCTGCGCTAAAAGACTGAGGAGAAGCTCCAATACAAGTATATGTACTTGCTGTGTTGCCGCTATTGCCTTCAGCTTTCCAAAGATAATACGTTACTGCATTTGCAGTTGTAATCTGACCAACCGCCAAGCATGTAACAAGCATCAATACGCCTAAAAGTAACGCCAAGGTTCTCTTAGACATACGCTTAACCTTTGTTTTCATAAATTAAAACCTCCGTTCTGCGTTTAAAACGCAATTCAATTAACTCGGCTCCGCGCGTTTCTGACCTCAGCGTAACCGGAGCTTTTGTTAATGATTGAGCATGTTTGTTTGTTAAATGCCGCCTTTTTTTGACTGACCTTCAAAACGAACGCGTGACAGCTTTCCGTCACTTACGGCTCACACTCTGCAATAAAATAGCATTAATTGCACGGACAAGGGATTTCCCTCTCCCTAGTGTTTGCCGCCGTTCTCAGCGTTTTTTAACGTCTAAACAAACCCGTCCTTCCGCGTATAACTACGCGAAAAGTCCTCACGTGCACTTATTGTTATAATAAATGATTATCAAACCGCGATTTTGGTCAGGAGGTTCATACTATTCTTTTTTAGCTCGAGTGAACAGTGCACATATCGGTTAAGCGTTGTTTTGACGTCGGAATGTCCGAGGATCTCGCTGAGAGTTTTTGCGTCAAAACCACATTCTATGCACCGCGTTGCGAAGGTGTGGCGGAGTGTGTGGAAGGTTGCGCCTTCAATACCGCACATTTTAGATACTGATTTGAAACGGTTTTGGATAATTCTCGGCTCGACTCTTGGCATTTTGTCTGACGAGAGAAAAAACTCTTTGTCGTTTCTGCGTCTGCGCTCAATGATTGGGTTCATAAAATCCGGGAGCGGTATAATACGGTAGGAACTCGGAGTTTTTGGCTCGTCGAGTATGACTACGCTGCGGCCGTTTTCGTCGTTGATTCGGTGCATTGTCTTGCTGATTCTTACTGTGCCGTCGCGGATGTCCTCCCATTTTAAGGCACAAAGTTCGCCAACCCTCACTCCTGTATACAAAGCAAACATTATTCCGAGGTTGTGAATGTTAAGGTCGGATTTGAGGTGCTGTTCGAGTCTGCACTGTTCCTCGGAAGATAATACCCGCGTTTCTTTCTTTCGTTCTTTGATGTACTGAATATGGGGAGGGGAGAAGCCGTACATTGTTTTCGCGAATTTGAAAATCGAGTGGAGCACAAGAAGAATACAGTTTACTGTTTTCGGGCTGAGGTTTTTATCGAGTAGTTTCTGAGAAAACCTGATTATACCCTCGGGCTCAATGTCCTTTGGATGACAGTTTGCAAGCTCGGACTGCGCGATGTGGTTCTCAAAATGAACCGTGTAGGTTTGCAGTGTGCTTTTTTTAAGTGATTGTTTGTTAAAGTAGAGCCATTGTTTTCCTAATTCCCGCAGGCTCATTGTGTTGAAATTGTTCTTTAACATTTGTGATACCCCCTTTTGTGTGTACTATATTAATGCTAAAGCCTTAGGATATCCAGAGGTTTCCGGGAAAATGTTTACAAAAATGTAATTATTTTTATTCGTTGCAGTCTCAAAGTTCAATAAATGTTTTTACTAGACATTCATTGTGTTTTCTGTTATCATTGATATATATTATGAAAAGGCGGCGATGACTTGAAGGCAAAGGATAAGGAATTTTACGGAGTGTTCGCCGAGAGGTTGGTTGAGGTTCAGGAGTTTTTGCTCGCTGAGGTTCAGGCAATTCTCGACAGCATAAGCACCGACTCGGAGACTGCTCTCGCGGAGCACATCAAAAGCAGAATAAAGGGCTCTGAGAGCCTATGCGAAAAGCTCAGGAAAAAGGGCTTTGACGAAACTCCCGAAAGCGGCTTAACAAAACTTTCAGACATTATCGGATTGAGAGTTGTTACACATTTTGTGGGCGATATTTATACTGTTCTGGATTTAATCCATAAAAATGATAACTGGCAGGTCAAAAAGGTTAAGGATTATATTGCGGATTCAAAGCCGAACGGCTACCGAAGCCTGCACGTTATTCTCTCGGTTCCGTTTAACCACGAGGGGATAGAGACTATTGACGCTGAGATTCAGCTTCGTACAATTGCAATGGATTGCTGGGCGAGCCTTGAACATCAGCTGAAATACAAAAAGAACATTAAAAACACCGACCTGATTGTCAGCGAGCTAAAACGCTGCGCGGATGAAATGGCGTCAACCGACCTTTCAATGCAGACAATCAGAGACTTGATACATAAGGATTGATTATTATGAAGATACTTTACGCAGAGGATGAGATGCAGCTTTCCGTAGCGGTAAGCGAGATTTTGAAAATGGAGGGCTTTGAGGTTACTTCTGTCTACGATGGAGGTCAGGCTTGGGAAGCTATTCAGAACGATTACTTTGACGCCGTAATACTCGACATTATGATGCCGGTTATGGACGGAATCGAAGTGCTCAAAAAAATGCGCGAAAGCGAGAATTATACCTCAGTGCTTATGCTCACCGCAAAGGCTACTGTTGACGACAGAATCACCGGACTGTCTTATGGAGCGGATGATTACCTCGGCAAGCCTTTTGCTATGAAAGAGCTCGTAGCCAGGGTTAATTCGCTGATTCGCCGAAACAGCAACTACCGCAACCCGACTCTTAAAATCTCGAATATTGTTCTCGACAGCAGCTCAGGCGAGGTTAAATCCGACAAAGGCAGTCTGCGCCTTAATAACACCGAGGTTGAGCTCCTCACGCATTTTATCAAAAACCCCGGCAAGTTCTACTCCGCAAACGAGATTAACAACGAGCTTTGGAACGGAAAAGAGAGCGGCGAAAAGGCGGAGCTTTATATCTTCTACTTAAAGAACAAGCTCAGACAGATTCGCTCTGATATGAATATTATCGTCAACGACGATAAATACGCGCTGGGAGAAGAATAAAATGAAAAAACTGCGACAAAAAATTGTATTTGCTGTTTTTGTATCGGTTTTGGTTGTCTTTATGCTGACGGTGCTATCTGTCGGAGCGGCAATCAAGTTTTCGACAATAAGCCGCAGCGACAACATCACCGAGTTTATCGCCGATAACGGCGGTAAGCTTCCGATAAAAAAGAATTACGACAAGCTCAGCGAAAGCGAGAAAATCCGCCTCTATGAATTTGACGAAGAAACTCCGTACCGCCTCAGATACTTTGTGGTGAATTATAGCTCCGGCAAGGTTGAGAGCGTAAACGTCGAGCATATTGCTGCTGTTGACGAGTCAACAGCAGAGGAGTTTGCTGAGACAGTTTTGATGTCCGGCAACAAAACAGGCGATTGTTATGATTACCGATACAGGGTTTCCGATGATAATACCTGTGTGGTATTTCTTGATATTTCAGACGAAATTGAAAGCTCAAATTATCTCGTGATTATAATGTGTTTGGTTGCGCTGATGTTTGTTGCGGTGATTACTGTAATTTTCTACTTTCTCTCAAAGCGCGTCGTCAGACCTTTCGAAGAAAACTCCCGAATGCAAAAGCAGTTTATCACCGACGCAAGCCATGAGCTCAAAACTCCGCTGGCTATCATCTCCGCTAATGCCGAGGTGCTCGCGTATAAGGACGGCGAGAACGAATGGATTAATAATATAACCACTCAGGTCGGGCGTATCGGAGAGCTTATAAACGAGCTTCTGACCCTCAACAGGCTCGAGGAAATCGAGGATAATATCGACATCGAAGAAGTTAACCTGAGCGAGATTATTACGAAAGCTGCTGATGATTTTGCCGAAGTGTTCAAAGGCAAGGGCGTAAGCCTAATCCGCAATATTGACCAGGACGTTACGCTAAACGGCAACAAGTCCCAGCTCGAGAGGCTGGTATCGGTGCTGGTTGAAAATGCGTCAAAATATGTCAGTGAATCGGGCGAGGTCAAAATCACGCTTAAACAGGATTCGAAGCACACTAAATTCAGTGTGTTCAATTCTTGTGAGATTGACAAGAATGTTGACTACAGTCACCTTTTTGACCGTTTCTATCGTCCCGACGCGTCGCGTACCTCCAAGACCGGCGGTCACGGAATCGGGCTTTCAATCGCAAAAAGAATCGCGATGCTTCACAATGGTAAAATTGAAGCTGTTCCGAGCGGAGACGGTCTGAGCTTTAACGTTGTTTTATCAAGCAAGCTCAGAGCCGGCAAGAAGCAAAATAAAAGCTGATTTTATGCAATAACTTAGCTATATTTTGAATTGTGAAATTTTGACTTTTCTGATAAAATTAAACTGAAAACTACCTTCGAAAGGCTGTGTTACAAATATGAAAAAGATGATTTCGACTTCTTTGGCGCTTTGTCTGCTGATTAGCTGTTTCTCGATGCTCAGCGCGTCGGCTGCGGATAGCTTTAAAGCTCAGACAGGCGGAAAGACAATCTCCATAGACGTGTCTAACTGTGACACTCCGGATGTTCCGACAAGTTGGTACCTCTGGAGTTGGGCTGACGGTCAGAACGGCAGGCTCATTAATGGTCACGGAGAGGACGCAAAGAATGTATATTTTGACGATTGCGAGGACAATATTGTTGTTGTCCGCTGCCCTTGGGGAGAGACTCCTAACGAGAATTGGTCTAACGTGTGGAACCAGTCAGGCGACGCAAAAATCAAAGGCTCGCACGCAACAGTTTACTGGGGCGACGGCGAAGGCGCTCCGCTCAGAGTTGAATGGAGCGGAGATATGCCGAGCGATAACGGCAACAGCGGCAATAATGAAGGCGAAAACAGCAGCGGGACGGACGTATGTTATCTCAATCCTGCCGGGTACGGAAGCGGCGAGAGCTGGTACGCCTGGACATGGGCGTCAGGCTCGACCGGTACTTGGGTTGAAGGCGTCGAGAGCGGCGGCTTAATCAGATTTGACGGACTTTCCGAGATGGTTATTTTTGCCAGTGCGTCGGGCTATCCTCAGGAGGACTGGTCCAACGTTAGCGCTCAGACAGCAGACTTAACCAAGAATCCGGGCGAGACCTTTACCGTTACAGGCACCGGAATGGGCGAGTACCGCGCAAGCTACGAAGGCGAGTGGGGAAGTACCCCTAACGAAAACCAGAATACAAACCCTGCGGCAGATAATCCTTGGAGTCATCCGACTCCGTCAACCGAGCCGCATGTTCAGCCCGGAAACAAGCCTGCCGCAACTCCACAGGCGGCTCCTCTTACCGCTGAGATTAAGCTCAACAGCAGTCAGATTACAAAACAGTCCGTTACAAAGGATGAGCTTACAGTATCCTACAAGCTCACCTGCGCCCAGCCCTTGGTTGACGCTCAGGCTACTCTGTATTATGACAGCACAAAGCTCTCGCTTCAATCGTGGTCTTTCCCGATTATCGAACGGGTTGTTATCGACAACTTAACCGCAACTCCGAACGCCGCCTGCTTCAACTTCTCGAGCCCTGTAAAGCCGTATGATTTTTCATCCGGGGCAGTGCTTGTCAGCGCAAAATTCAAGGTTCTTCCGGGAGCTTCGGGCAATGCCGCGATAAATCTTCAGGTTGAGGAGCTCGACACCACTGATGATGTGCTGGTTGCGAACAGCGTAGTAACTCAGGCAGGCGTCGCTGTCGTAAACTCAATGAAAAACGTGACTCTTACCGAATCCGGCAATCAGATTTATTCGTCGTCAGGGAATAAGACAGTCACCACCGCAAAAAAGAATCCGCTCACCCTAAAGGCAAAAACCAAGGCGGTCAAGGCTAAAAAGCTCAGAAAGAAGAGCGTTTCCGTTAAGCCGCTTACTATCAAGAACGCAAAGGGTAAGGTCAAGGTTGTCAAGGTCAAAAGCGGAACCACAAAGAAGATTTACAAGAAGATTAAGGTTGCGTCAAAGAACGGCAAAATTACTATCAAGAAGGGTAAGTATAAGAAGGGTACCTACAAAATCAAGCTCAAGGTGACGGCTTTTGGTAACTCAACCTACAAGAAAGCAACCAAAACAAAAGTAGTAAAAATCAAGATTAAATAATAATATTAAAGGAGTAGGGCTTTCCCTGCTCCTTTTTCTCACACAGACGTCAAAAAGAATTTCACGTAGTATCACTTTTAGTTCATATTTTGTTCACAGACAGCTTATAAAATAAAACTGTAGACATAAACCGGATTTTATAAACAGGAGGTCAAAATATGAAACTTAAAAAACTGACAGGCGTACTGCTCGCGGTATTAATGATGTTCTCAATGATTCCGCTCAGCGCCTACGCGTACTCAGCCGAGCAGGCTTTGCTGACGTTCTCTGACAGCGGAATAATGGAAACCAACCCCGGCAGCGGCTACACAATCGACGGAACCTCGCTTGCTATTACAGCGGCAGGAACCTACCGGCTCACAGGAAGTTGTTCCGAGGGTACGGTAGAGGTCAGCAAGGGCTTATCTAATGTCACCCTGATACTCGATAATCTTACGCTCACCTCGTCCGCTACGGCTCCCGTGATTGTCAAAAAGACGAGTAATGTACTGATAAAGCTCGTCGGCACAAGCACAATTACCAACAGCGAGGACCCCACCAGAGAAACAACCGACCCCGACAACTACGAGGGAGCGGCGATTAAGGTCAAGAGCAGCTCAACCGCTGTTTTCTTCGGCGACGGTACACTCAAAATAAACGGCAGATCAAAGAACGGTATCAAGGGCGGTACGGAATCTACCCTCAAATTCGACGGCGGTACTTACAATGTAACAGCCGTTAATAACGGAATTGCTGCTGACGGAAGTGTTGTTATCAACTCCGGTACCTTCAACGTTACATCCGACAACGACGGTATCAAAGCCGTTCCGGATGAAGGCGACACAACCTCCGCCGGCACAGTCACAATCAACGGCGGTACATTCACAATCAACGCTCAGGGAGACGGCATTCAGGCTGCGGAAAACCTCACTATCACAAACGGAACCTTTGATATTAAAACCCTGAACGGCTACAACAGCTCAACATTTGATAAAGATACAATGAGCTGCAAGGGGCTCAAGGCTTCGGGTAATAACGATAACGAAACAGCTCCGACAAACCAGCTCAACATCTCGGGCGGTACATTTAACCTCAACACAGCCGATGACGCTGTACATTCCGACGGCTATTGCACAATCACCGGCGGCACCTTTACAATCTACACAGGAGACGACGGTGTACACGCTGACTCAACTCTGACTCTCGGTACAGAAAACGGTTACGAGCGTGACCCCGAAATTACAATTAAAGCAAGCTACGAGGGCTTGGAGGGCAGTGTAGTTAACGCTTATTCAGGCAAGTTTTATGTAATAGCTTCCGACGACGGAATCAACGCCGCAGGCGGCAGCTCCAACGGCTCTGATCCCGGACAGGGCGGAAACGACCAGTTCCGTCCCGGCGGCGGAAACCGCCCCGGGCAGGGCGGCTTCGGAGGACAAACAGGTCAGACAACCTCGGCTAACTATTCTCTCAATATTTACGGCGGCGACTTCTACGTAAACTGCGACGGCGACGGTCTCGACTCAAACGGAGCTCTCAACCTCCTCGGCGGCAATATCACGGTTCTCTCAATGAGAAGCGGCGGGGATAATTCTCCGATAGACTCAGACGGCACAGTGACAATCAATGGCGCGACTGTATTTGCGGCAGGCTCTCAGGGAATGGGTCTGAGACTTTCTTCAAGCCAGAATTATTACACAAGCACAACTCAGCGTTCAGCTAATACTGTTGTCAACGTCAATGTTAATAATTCGACCGTTTACAGCGAGAAGCTCACCAAGAACATCAACTACCTTCTCTATTCTTCGCCTGCGATGAGCTCAAACTCCGCTTCTGTTTCAACCGCAAACAGTGTAAACTCCTGCAAGAGCAACGCCTGGGCGCATAATTGGGATAACGGCACAATCGAGACTGCCGCAACAACCGAGCACGCCGGTGTGATCAAGTACACCTGCTCAAGTTGCGGAGACGTCGAGAGAAAATCTATCCCACAGCTCACAACAGTCACAGAGTACGTCGAGGGCGAAACTCAGGCAACTGAAGCCGCAACCTCTGACCCTGTAATATACACAGCAAACTTTGTAACCGACAGCAACGCGACAATCGATGTTTACTATACACAGGATTATTCAACTCCAAGCGAAACAAACGTAACCTCCGCAATCGCCCGTAACTCCGACACCGGAGAATCCGACGGCACAGGCGAGGGCCAGATCAACTTTATTGTAAACGTTGCCGAAGGCTACAAGGTAGACAGCGTAACCGTTGACGGTAATTACAAGAACCTCAAGGACTTATCACTCACAGAGCTGATTGACAATCTTTATCGCATCACAAAGGTTGCCGGAGATCTGACGGTAACAGTCACAACCTCCAAGCTCGACGGCACCGAGGAAGAGGACAAGGGCTACAACGTAAGCTTCGTTACAGACGAACATTCTTCAATCAATGTATATTATACTCAGGACTACACAACAGCCGACGAAACAGGTGTTACCACCGCGGTTTCAAGAAACTCAACCTCCGGCGTGCCTGACAGTACAGGCGAAGGACAGGTGAACTTTACGGTTGTATGCGACGACGGTTATGAGGTTGAGAGCGTTGGGGTAGAGGGCTCCTACAAAAATCTTAAAGGCCCTGCCGATACTTTGACAGAGAATACTTACAGAATCACAAAGGTATCAGGAGACCTCGTCATCACAGTTACAACCAAGGAGAAATCCGAGGATTCAACCGAGTCCGTAACTCAGGAACCTACCGAACAAACAACAACCGAACCGCAATCAGCTTCAACAGAGAGCATTACTACCGAAGCTCCGACAGAAACTCAAAACGAGTCGCAGCCGGCGACAGACGCGCCGACCTCCGCTACAGACCCTACAGCTTCACAGGCTTCAACCGAAGCAACCGAAGCGACTACTTCTGCCGAGACAACCGCTCCGGCTTCAACCGAAGCGCAGACTTCTTCAACCGAAAGCACGACTTCTCCGGCAAATACCGCAACCAAGGCAGCCGAAAATACGGTGTCCGGAGTAGGTAAGGGCGCTGATTACACAGCGGTAGATAAGCTCATCACAACAAGCAAGACCGAGGAGCCTGCCGGAGCCGAGTTCTCAAAGCTTCTCGCAAGAGCAACAAAGGTCGCTAAAAAGAGTATTACTCTAAAGTGGAAAAAGCTCTCCGGCGCACAGAAATACATCATCTACGCCAATAAATGCGGTACAAGCAACAAGTACAAAAAGCTTGCGACAGTATCCTCCTCAAAGAACACCTACAAGGTTACAAAGGCGGCAGGTAAAAAGCTCAAAAAGGGCACCTACTACAAGTTCCTGATTGTTGCCGTAAACAGCAAGAACAAGGTTATCTCAACCGCCGCGACGCTCCATATCGCGACTAAGGGAGGCAAGGTAGGCAACTACAAAAATGTCACAACTGCCGCAAAGAATAACAAGGTTACACTTTCAAAGGGCAAGACCTTTAAGCTCAAAGCCAAGGCAACGCCGCAGTCAAAAAAGCTGAAGGTAAAACAGCACCGAGCTATAAAGTACGAAAGCTCCAACAAAAACATCGCGACAGTTAACTCCAAGGGCAAAATTACAGCCAAGAAAAAGGGTACCTGCTATATCTACGTCTACGCTCAAAGCGGAACCTACAAAAAGATTAAAGTAACTGTAAAATAAAAAAATGCCGCTCCAAAAGGGGCGGCATTTCCTTGTATTAATTCCTTGCCTTGCGTGTCTCTAAACTAAAAATCAAGAATACCTGATTTATTATTCCGGCACTATTTACTTTACAAAACAAGAGTTCGTGTGTTAAAATTATCAGGGAGGCGATAGTTTGAATCAAATCATAATTCACGTCGATATGGACGCATTCTACGCTTCTGTCGAAACTCGCGACAATCCCTCCCTGCGCGGAAAACCGCTGATTATCGGCTCGCTTCCCGGTGAACGCGGAGTGGTTGCCACTTGCAGCTACGAAGCGCGCAAGTTCGGTGTCCATTCGGCAATGAATATCAAGGAAGCCTACCGTCTCTGTCCGCAGGGAATATATATGCACCCGAATTTTGAAAAGTACAAGGCTGTGTCGAATCAACTGCACAATATCTGGGACGATTACTCCACAGCTTCCGAAACTATAGCGCTCGACGAAGCGTACCTTGACGTAACCAAAACCGCAAGAACCTTTGACGGCGCTAGGAAAATCGCCCTTACTATCAAGAAAAGAACGCTCGACGAGCTCGGGCTGAGCTGTTCCGTCGGAGTTGCTTATTCAAAAACCGCAGCCAAAACCGCGAGCGAGGAAAATAAGCCAAACGGATATTTTGAAATCGAAAATAAAGAAGCGTTTGTGAATCTTATGATTGATCGTGACGTCCGCGCGTTATACACAGTCGGAGCAAAAACTGCTGAAAAGCTCTACGCTGCCGGAATCAACACAGTTCGAGATATTCAGCAAAACCGCGAGAAAGTCATCGGGTTGCTCGGCAAGCAGGGTTACCGGCTTAGTCAGCTTTCGCTCGGTATTGATAACCGCAGGGTGGTGCCTTATCTTCCGCAAAACGCAAAGTCAATCAGCAGGGAGCTTACCTTTCAGGAGGATGTTTCCGATGATGAGCTTGTCAAGGATGTTATGCTTCTGCTTGCGTTGTGTGTTCAGCGCCGCGCCGAACGCTACGAGCTCTACGGCAAAGGCGTTACACTAAAGATTACCTACTCCGATATGAAGAACATCACGCGCTCAAAGCTCGTGCTTGCGTGCGAGAACGCTATGGATATTTATCGCGAGGCGGTAAAGCTTTTTGACCAAACTCAAAAGCGTCCGATCAGGCTGATCGGGGTCGGAATATACAACCTCTCTCATGAGGGAGCAAGGCAGCTTAGTCTGGATGATTTTCTCGACTCTCCGCAAAGCTCAAGCGAAGAAGAACTGAACTCTGAGCTCAACCGGCTCGGGAACAAATATCATCTTGACTTTTACGGCCATCTTGATGATATTTATAAGCACGAAACTCTGCACAAAACAGCGGAATATATGAGAAAACATAATTAATCAACGGAGGTAAAAATGCAGGAATTTATGTTTAAGCCAACCGGTGACGGAACATACTGCGTATTCGGATATACAGGCGACGAGCCTGACGTAAAAATTCCGGACAGCTACGGCAGTGGAGTAATCACCGTAATAGGCGACAAGCTGTTCAGCGGACACAGCGAAATCACGTCCGTAAGTATTCCCGAAACTGTTACCAATATGGGCGAGTTTGTATTTGACGGATGCGACAATCTTCGCGAAATTAAGCTTCCGTCACAGCTCGATTGCCTGTGGGGATATACCTTTGTGCGCAGCGGTATTGAGGAGATTGTCTTGCCCGACAAGCTCGTAACGATTCCGCCCTTCGCCTTTAAGGACTGCAAAAACCTCAGAAGGGTAGTTTGCGGCAAAGGGCTCAAAAAGATTTACGCCTGGGCGTTCGCGGGCTGTGATATAAAGGAATTTATCCACGAGCCGAATGTAGAAATCAGCCCCAAGGCGTTTGAGTCCAAGGAGCTTAACACCTGATATAATAATAAATGTATTGCATAAAAAGGAGTCTTGAAGATGAAACAAAACAAGTTCTTTCCGGAGATACAGGGAAACTTCGCCTTTGGTTGTATGCGACTTCCGATGAAAGGCGATAAAATTGACTACAACGAGTTTTGCAAAATGGTTGACGCTTTTATCGGCAAAGGGTTTAATTACTTTGACACCGCGCACGGCTATCACAGTGAGCTCAGCGAGCCGGCAATTCGCAAATGTGTTGCGAAGCGTTATGACCGCAGCAAGTTCCTGCTTACCAACAAGCTCACCGACTGTTACTTTAAAACAGAAAGCGATATTCGTCCGTTTTTTGAGAACCAGCTTAAATGGTGCGGCGTTGATTACTTCGACTTTTACCTTATGCACGCTCAGGACAGCAACAACTACGAGCAGTTCAAGCGTTGCCGGGCGTATGAGACTGCCTTTGAACTGAAAAAAGAGGGTAAAATTCGTCACGTCGGTCTTTCCTTCCACGATAAGGCTGATGTGCTGGAACGTATTCTTACCGATTATCCCGAGGTCGAGGTGGTTCAGATTCAGCTCAATTATCTTGATTACGAGGACGACGGCGTTGACAGCAAGAACGTATACGAGGTATGCGAGAAGTTTAACAAGCCGGTGCTTGTTATGGAGCCTGTCAAGGGCGGCAGTCTTGTCAAGCTCCCTGATGAAGCCAAAAAGGTCTTTAATGAGCTCGATGGCGGAAGCTACGCGAGCTATGCTCTGCGCTTTGCGGCAGGCTTTGATAACATCTGCGCCGTGCTCTCCGGTATGAGCAATATGGAGCAGATGAACGACAACCTCGGTTTTATGGCGGATTATAAGCCGTTGAACGACGAGGAAATGAAAGCCGTTAAAAAGGTGTGCGGTATCTTCAAAAGCCTGAATTTGATTCCCTGCACCTCGTGCCGGTACTGCGTAGATGGATGTCCGAAAAATATTTTGATTCCGGAGTTGTTTTCGTGCCTGAACTCCAAGGAGGTCTTTAATGACTGGAATCAGGATTTTTACTATGAAAATGTCCTTACCTCGCGTAACGGAAAGGCTTCCGATTGTATCAAGTGCGGAAAATGCGAGCAAGCTTGTCCGCAGCATTTGGAAATCCGCAAGCTGCTCGAGCAGGTTGCCGCTAAGTTTGAAAGGAGCTAATTATGACTAATACATATTCAAAACCTAAACTATCCGTTAAAACACAAACCCTCGCGGCAATCGCGGCAATTGCCGGAGCAGTTGTACTGCCTCAGTTGTTTCATATTATGGGCGCGATGTCGGGACTTGGCACCTCGCTCGGAGAAGCTTTCCTGCCTATGCACCTGCCGATTATTCTCGCAGGCTTGTTGGCAGGACCGTACGTAGGAGCGATTGCCGGCGCTGCGGCACCGCTTTTAAGCTTTGCGCTGACGGGTATGCCGACTGCCGCAATGCTTCCGTTTATGATGATTGAGCTGTGTGTGTACGGACTAACTTCCGGACTGCTCAGAAATGTAAAAATGCCGGCTATCGCAAAGGTGGTTATTGCTCAGCTCGCCGGCAGGGGAGTCAGAGCAATCGCAATTTTGATTGCTGTTTACGCTTTTGGCAGCGGCGCGATTCCCGTCGCCGTAATATGGAACAGTATTGCGGTCGGAATTTTTGGAATAGTATTGCAGTGGGCTTTGATTCCGCTCGCGGTTTACAGGGTGGAGAACAGACAATGATTGACGAATTAACATACGCCGAGGGTATGCTCAAGCGCGGCGGCTATACGCTCGTAATCTGCTCCGGCGGCAGAGTTCAGTTCAGCGAGGAAAAGGGGATACGCCCCTTGCTGGAGCTTGCAGACTCAGGCGAGGACTGGAGCGGCTCCTATGCAGCGGATAAAATTGTCGGCAAGGCTGCGGCTATGCTCTACGCGCATTTAAAGGTAAAGGCTGTCTTTGCCGAGGTGCTGAGCGAATCGGCGAAAGACGTTTTTGAAAAGTACGGCGTTGAGTACAGATACGATACCTTGACCGAGAACATCATCAACCGCAAGGGTACGGGACTGTGCCCGATGGAGGAAACTGTACAAAGCACAGACTCTCCAAATGACGCGCTTGCGGCAATCAGGAACAAATTGATTGAATTAAAATCACACTAAAAAACATCCTATGGTTCAAGCCATAGGATGTTTTGATTTAATTCTTCTTTTCGCAGATTACAAGGAATCGGTCAAATCCGCCTTTGCTGTTCGACACGCAGGTCATCAGCGTCAAGAGCTTGCGACCCTTTTGAATGTAAAAATCCTGCGACTGCTTGTCGGTGACAATCTTGGTGTCGATTACATTGTACTTAATCGTCTGCCAGTAGGTTTTTATTTTTACTTCATCTCCGACGCTGAGCTGACGGAGATTGTCAAAAAAAACTCGTCCGCGGTAGCCTGTGTGACCGGCGATTGAGCAGTTTGTGTCGCTCATATTAACGGGGAGAGAGGTGTTGCACATATGCGCCGCGCCTATACTCATCATACTGTTGTTAGCTCCGAGGTAAATCGGCAGCTTCATTCCGATTGACTGTGCGGTGATGTATCCGAATACATTATTCGTCACGCCGTAGTCGCCGAGTCTCAGAGCGGCTTTTGTGTAGTCGCTGGTGTTGACTGTGCCCTGATTATCAATCAGGCTTTTGTTGTACTTTATGCAGGCGGCTTTGAGCGCTTCTACATCGACGTTCATCTCTGAGCCTTGAGATTGAGCCTGCGCGGAGGAAGTCTTTGCTTTTGTGTGCTTTTTGCTGCGCTCAACCGTCTTGTCAAATTCTTCGATGATGTTCTGAGCCTCCGCCTTTCCAAGCTCAACCGACACCGGTTGATACAGCACCAGCACAAGCCCTGCAATCAGCAGGATTGAAGCAATAATAATAACAATTCGTCTTGCTTTCTTACTCATCGCTCTCACCGCCTTTTGAGCTCGGCTTCAGGTGCTTGGGGTTCTTTTTGCCGCGTTTTATCAGTATTACCGAAACGATTATCACTATCGCGATAAAAGCCGCAATCAAAATAGCGATAACAGGCAGCGTCAGCTTGTAGCCGAAGAAAAACAAACCATCGTCAAACAGGCTCAGCGGAGCTGTTTTGTTTACGGCGCGTTCTTCGGGTTCTGTGTATTTTACGCGTTTTCCGCGAACAAGAAGCCTGTGCGTGTTGATTGTGTACGGCGTACAGGTCAGAAGCGTTACGTAGTCCTTTCCGCTTTCGATATACAAATCCTTGACGTTCTCGGGGAGTACAACCTTAATCTGGTCAACCTCATACTTCAGCGTTCGGTTGAGTACGTGAACGTAAAAGCTGTCGCCCTCTTTTATATCTGTCAGATAATCAAAAAACGTCTCGCCAGGGTACGCCGAGTGAGCCGAGATTACGCTGTGGGTGCTTTTGCCGCCGATAGGGAAGGAGGTGTTCTCCAAATGTCCTGCCGCCTTGGCAAGCACGTCCTTGTCCGTTCCGTGAAAGATAGGGAGATAGACGTTTATCTTTGGAACGTCAATATAACCAATCAGTCCGTCGGAACGGGTGTTGAAGGTTTGCTTGTAGTTAGCTCCGATTTTGTTGTACGCTTCTTCGTCGAACGGGTCGGTAAGGATTACGTTGTCAGTAAGGCTGATGTTGTATTCCTCTGCTTCCTTGAACAGCTTCTCGTACTCGGAGTTCGGCATTTTATGAACTTCGTTAAAATACTCGACCGCCGAGTTGCGCGCGTCGATGTTGTTTATTACCGAGCTTACCAGCGGATATGAAAGTATTCCCACTCCCAGCAAAAACACTAGCGCGATGAAAATTATCGGTAGATTCTTTTTCATATGTAAAATTACCTTTCCGGTGTTTAGTAAATGAAAAAAGCTGAGTTATACTTAGCCTTTTTCATTTGTTAAACGTAAGCCGCCGCATTAAGCGGCGGCTTTTAGGTCAAAGATTATTTAGAAGTTGAACGCTTCTTCATAACTACTACGAACATTGCGCCTGCAACAACGATGAGTCCGATACCTGCGAATGTGAATGCCATTGTGCCGGCTTCACCTGTCTTAGGAACCTTTGTCGGTGTGTTGTAAGCTGTGCCGCTGTAGATGTAGTTTGTGTTGTCCTCGTCGAGCTGTACGAATGAGGAGTTGAGGTTGTATCCCTCCGGAGCCTCGTACTCCTTAGCGTAGTATGTGCCCTTCTTGAGGTAAGCGATAGAACCGCTCTGAGCCTCTGCGGCAGCTTCTGTTGTGTAGAATGTGATGCTGCCGTCGGCCTTTGACTTACCGTAACCAACGACTGTGCTCTTGTCCTCCTTGTAGAGATAGAACTTAGCGCCGGGAACAGGAGTTGTTGAGTTAGCCTGATACTTTGTGAGCTGAGCCTTGTAGGTCTTTACTGTTACTGTATCGCCGTCAACAACGTCCTCCTGATCGGAGGTGTTCTTGTAGTAGAGGTCGTCATGGTTCTCGTAAGCAGTCTTGTTTACAGCTGTGTTTGCGAGCTTGGTTGTGTAAGTAACTATAACCTTCTCGTGACCGTAGAATTCGTTGCTGTTGAGTACGGAATTCCTAACGCTGATACCGAAGGTGTAGTTGGTATCTACGCCGTCCTTGTTCTTTCCTGTGAGAGGATTAACCTTGTCGTATGCAACGGCTGTTGTGCCGTCCTCGTAAGTAACGCTCTTGATTTTTAAGTCAGAATCAGAATCGGAAAGACCTGTTGTGTCCATTAAGTCGCGGATGATGTAGGATGAAAGCTTGTTGGTTGTTGAACCTGTGATTGTAGCAGTGAGCTTGAAGGTTACTGTGTTGTCGGAAGTGTGAGAACCGAGTGTAGTTGAGCTTACTTCTCTTGTGCCCTCAACGATAGTCTTGTGAACCTCAGGGTTACCCTCGTTGATTTTGCTTCTGCCTGTGATGTCTAATGTAACAGCTTCGCCGTCGATAACAACAACAGAGTTAGAGAAAGTCTTTGTCTTTGCGTTCGGAGTAGTTACTACGTAGTAGATACCGTTCGGAAGATTGAATGTTTCCTGACTCTTGCTTGCTGTTGTGTTGAGAGTGCCGGAAGCTGTGTAGTTGCTTACGCTGTCTGCCTCGAGAGCATTAAAGAGAGCAGTTGTGTCCGTCTCATTTGAGTTAACAGCTGTCTTAACAGCGTTTGAAGCGTCAGTGTCAACCTCGTAAGCGCCTGTCTCGGCGTTAACTTTCGCTACCTGATAAACTGTGATTGTGTAATCGGGAAGATTACATTTTACTGTGAAGTCATATCCTGATGCTGCGTTTGCGGCAAAAGGAACCATCATTAAAACGAAGAGAACAGCAAGTACAATTGCTGAAATTCTTTTTGTTTTACTCATTTTCTAAAATCTCCTTTATAGTTTTTTAAGCTCGTAAATGAGCGAGTTTCTTTTTTCGGGGTCTTTTGATAACCCAGTATATTGCGTAGCTTACACCTGCCAATGCTATGAACAAAAGTCCTGCCGCGACGTAATTCATAGTACCTTCGCCGGCTGTGTGAGGATTCTTGATGTGGCCGTTGACGTAACCGTATTCCTTGGACAAATCGTCACCGTTATCAAATTTGAAGTAATAAACCTTCTTGTTGAGGCGGTACTCGCCGTTTGCGTCGGTTGCCTTCTCGATGAGCGCGTAGTTCTGATACTGAACCGCCGCGTCGATGAACGTGTTGTTCTCGTATACGGAAAGTCCCGAGAATGTCGTCTGACCGGAAGTGTTTGTTATTCCGGAAGTAACCTCGGTGCCTGAGCTCTTAACAGTGTTGTAGTCCGCGTTGCTGTCGGCAAGCGTCTGGCTGACTTTATAAACAGCAAAGGTGATGCCCTGCAGCTTGCTTCCTGCCTGGTTTGACTTGTTGACTGTTACTGTGCCCGTCTTGACAGTATTTTCAAATGTCGGCGGGGTAGAGGCGGAGGTGGTTCCGTTGTAAGTAACCGAAGCCTCAAGTTCAGTACCGTTCTTGGCTACAGTTACGGTGGCTTTGTAGCTGTTGCTGTCGTAAACAATGTGCTTGTTAGCAGTGTTCGCAACCTCTCTGATTGTGTAGGTGTGCGTGCCGATTGAGCTGTAGGTGATCGGCGCAAAGCTTGCTTCGCCGTCAGCCGGAACAAGAACCGTATCTACAAGTGTAGTGCCCTCGTAGAGGTTAAATTCAAATGAACCGTCAGTATAGTTAGCCGCTCTGCCCTTGTCGTCAACGAACGATTTGTTGGCTTTTATCGTAGCTGTTGCGTTTCCGGGAGCTTTTTCGGTATTGATAAAGCTTGCCGTAGCGCCGCTTGCCGCCATCGTTCCGCTTACGGACGGAGCCGCGTTTGTGTACTTGCTCGGAACATCCTCTTCCACCTTGTACTTAGCTCCAACCGGGATGCCCTGAATTGTGACGGTTCTGCCGTGCTTTAACTCTACGGTGGAGCCTGAGCCCGAGCCTCCGTCGGAATAAGAGTAGGTGAGTGGATAGGTCTTGTATCCGTCGCCGTCGTTGAGGTCAACCATAACAGTCGCGGTAAAGGTGTCGTCCTTGAGCTCTGAGTTAGAGCCGATGACGATGTTGTTGTAGTCCCTGACTGTTTTTGTGATACTCAGCGGAGCGGTCTGAATCTTGTTGGTGAAGTCATACTGAAGCTCCGCGTAGTCGTCGGTAGTCGCGCCTGTCGAGGAGTCAATCAGAGTGTATTCCTTGGTTTTGGTTGCGTAGGTTGTTTTCTCGCTGCTGCTCAGTGTGTCGGTAGAGCCGAGCACAGTGTTATTGTTAGCAACGTCGAGTACCTTCCACTTTGTGTCGTATTTAAGCTTGTTGGTTGAGCGGTAAGCCTCGTTGACATAGATATTTGAGCCTGTGGTGAACTTGGTCGTAAAGTCGGCTGACTGCTTGTCCTTTAACATAAATGCGCCGGTCGAGCTGTCGGTAGTCTGACTCGAGATTCCGCTCACGCTGTCGCTGAGCGAATACTCGGTGCCTTTCTTTGCGTTTCCGCCCTCATAGGCTGTAAAGTCAAATCTCTCAGAGGCTACAAGACTCTTGAATCGGCTGCTGCTTGCGAGTCCGGCGTTGACGCCGCTGGTGTCAACCTCTTTGTCTACGACAACGTTGTTCTCCGGAATAGTCATCGAGAACGACATCATACAGTTACTCTCGAACATACCTCTCTCCATATAGAAGATGGACATCGTGTAAGTGTGTGAGTAGTCAAAGTCAAATTCCGATTTAACCTCGCCTTTGCCGTAAACGTTGTTGGCTGTGCTCTCACATTTTACAGCAGAGCCGTTTGAGCTTGCTTTGGGCACAAAGCTGATTTCGCCTTCCGCTTTCTTATGGTTACCGCCGAGATCAAGAACAAGCTGAGACTCGCCGGTGCGGTTGTCGGTAATGTATACCCACAGGTCGTCGTCGCCGGAATAGTTGAACTTAACTGCCTTGCCGTCGTCGTCGTAACCGCCGTCCGGTACCTTGAACTTCATATCCATTCTGATACCGAAGCCGTAATCAAGCGCTTCGTTTCCTGGTGAGGCTGTACCTGCGTCGGAGGGCTTGCTGCCCCACTTCTCCGCGGTGAGCTGTCCCGAGGGAGCGCCTGCGTCCGCCGGAGCGCTGCCCCATTGGTTAACGCCGCCGGTGTTGCTAAGCCAGAAGGCGTAGTTTGTGCTCGGCAGGTAAATCTCAGCGGTTTCGTTTGAGCCGTTTTTGCTGAACTTACACTTTGTAGCTCCGACAGGAACCGGAACTCGTACGTTGGATGTAGAGTCGTAGCTCTGCATTTGATAGCCCGGCCAAGAGGTTCCGACTGTGCCGCTGTCGTTGTAGAAGTAGCAGTAGGTTTCACCGTCGCTCCAGCCTACGTTATCCTTGTTGAGGTAAACGTATTTTGTAGCCGCGCTGCCGCTGATGTAGTACGCGCCAAAGCTTAAGTCGTTCAAATCCTGAGCCTGGCTTGCGCCGCTGCCTGATACACCGTTGTTGAAGGTACAGCCGGTCGCGCCTTCGGGAATAGCGATCCTGAGGTTGTCGCCGCTGTTGAAGTACGACTGCATCTTGTAACCCGGCCAGGCTTGACCTACATAACCGCTGCTGTTGTAGAAATAGCAGTAAAGGTCGCTCCAGCCCGATTCGCCCTTGCTCGCGTAAATATAACGTGTGTTAGACGCGGTAGTCTTGGTATCGCCGTGGTTTTTACGGTTGTTAAAGGGGAAGATACCGTAATACTTCTGAGCGTCATAACGCTTATTGGTATCCGGGTTGGTGTCGTCAGGGCTCATAAAGTACTTGAGTCCGTCCTCAACGCCGTTAGAGGTTCCCGAGCCGTAGTAGACCTTTGTAGGCTTAACTACATCGTTAGGAGCCGAGCTTCCGGTGTTTTCCCACTGGAAGTAAACGTTGTCCTGAGCGTTGTTAGAGTCAAACTTGTAGTAGGTAGTTCCGCCGTGCGCGCTCTTGGAGGTCGTGAACGGGAAGAAGCTGCTTACGGTTCTGACCTTGTTTCCGAGTAAGGATTGGTTGAAGTAAGGAGCCTGGGTCGAGTTTTTTGCCATCAGGTTGTCGTTTGACAGGCTGTTTTCCATCAAGCCCTGATAACTCTGGTGATAGTTAACAAGACCGTTGGAGTTGTTTGCCGCGTAATCAAACCTTGATACCTGAGGGGTAATAAAGCTGTTGAAGATATTGGCGGTAGTAACCCCGGAAAGACTTGAAACACCGTTGTGAGTGCTTGTGTCGTATGAGCCGTCTACATTACAGAAGTTGCCAAAGTACAGCGGCTTCTGCCAGCTTGAATGTGAGTTCGCAAAGCTTGTGATTGTTCCGTTTAGCTGTTTGAACGGATACCAATCGTCCGACGAACCGTTAAAGCCGGTACCTGACTGGTCAGCGTTGAGCCAGCCTTTGGAAAGCTCAGTGTCACTCAGATAGTCGAAGTAGGTAGCGTTCGTCCAGTAGATGTTGGACGGAGTGTTACCAATTGACGCCGAGTAGTTGGTTGACGCGTCTGCTCCCGTGGACTTAGCCTTGCTGTCGGCTGCCTGAGCGTCAAATTTGGTGAAGAACATAGCGTACACCGAGCTTAACACAATCAGCGCCGAAAGCAGTACGGAAATTAGCTTTAAGCTGAAACCTTGCTTCTTTGCCCAATGATTAAGTTTTTTACGTTTAATCATTATTAATTATCATTCCTTTCCGCAAAAATCGCACCATTTTTGCATATTTATAAAAGCATATAGCTTTTCAAAAGTTCGGTGCGGAACTTAATAGGTGAATAGCAAAATACTATTCATCTCCACTGTTTATAATAATACTTTCACATTCATATGTCAATTTTTTTTACAGAGTTGAAACATAGATTTACATATTCGAAACTATGGACAATGAGGTTTTTGTCTGGTATAATTTAACAAACCTCAAAAGGCAGGCGAGAGCTATGTTTAACAAGAATACTGTACGCAAATATATCCGCTTCTACGGCTTGGTTCAGGCGGTGGGATTTCGCTATACCGCCTGCCACGCGGCGCGGCTTTACGGCGCGACCGGTTGGGTGAAGAACGAGTGGGACGACTCTGTGTCGATGGAGATTCAGGGAACCGAACAGCAAATTGACAGCGTCATCAAAGCCTTAAACCGCGGAACATACATCAGAATTGACAGGATGGAGACGAAATCCATCCCTGCGCGACTTGACGAGAACGGCTTCAAAGTAGCATATTAAGGTCAGCCTTGTGATGTAATTCAAGGATTATTTTCCAATAAAGAAAAAAGCCGCCCGTAACGAGCGGCTTGAATTGTAATTAATCCGACTGAATGAATTTTTTGAGAGCCTTGATTGCCCTGTCCGCGGCGAGCTGCTTGAATTCCTCATAGTTTTCGGTTCTGTAGAACTTCATATCGTCGCTGATTGAACGGAGAATCGCGAAAGGAACCTTGTTCATATAACAGGTGTGGCCTACGGCTCCGCCCTCCATCTCGCAGCAGAGAGCGTTAAATTCAAAGGAGATATTCTCGCGCTGGCGAACGTAGGTGACGAACATATCGCCCGAGGCTATTCTGCCAACTCTGACGTGCGAGCCAAGCCCCTTGCAGCATTCCGCGAGTCTGTTGACTGTATCTTCGTCGGCAGGAATGTCAATTCTTTCCTCATCCGGGAACTTAATCAAGCCCTTTGGCTCGTCGAGAGCGGTGCGGTTGAGGTCGTGCTCAACACAGTCGCTCGAGATTACGATGTCTCCGACGGTGAGATCTTTTGCAAGACTGCCCGCGATGCCGGTGTTGATTACAACATCCGGCGAATAAAGGTCAATAAGAATCTGAGTGCCGACAGCGGCGTTAACCTTACCGATTCCGCATTCAAGCACAACGATGTCTTTGTCAAAAATTGTTCCTTTTACAAACTCAAGTCCTGCTTTCTTGGTGGACTCAGTGTTGTCCATCAGTTCAACCAGACCTTTTACTTCATCGGTTAATGAACTAATTATTCCAATCATCTCTAAAAACTCCTTTCGGTTGTTGAATGTTTTTGTGTAATTTTGCCTTGTTAATACAGTATAGCACGGTTTTCAAAATCATTCAATGTTTTTATTTAATTTTTTTACTTTGTTTGTGTTATAATTACTTATATTTGTACCCGGAGGTAAGCTATGCTCAACTCAAAAGAAGGGTTTAACCTGCAATCATATATGACAAAGGGCGTCGAGCGGATTGTCGCCGACGCGATTAAGGCAACACTCAAAAATCCACGGGAGAGCGCGTTTATGGTGAAGTTTGCTTCCTACAGCCGAACCGCTTCCAAAAAACGAAAAGCCTTTGAGGAAAACGGGGAACATATTCCTCCGTTCCTCATCGCCAGCATAACCAGCAGCTGCAACCTGCATTGTGCCGGATGTTACTCGCGCGGAATAGATTCCTGTTGCGACGAAAAGCCCACAGACCAGCTCAACGCCGCTGAATGGAACAAGGTGTTCTGTGAAGCGGAGGACGTCGGAATCAGCTTTATATTTCTGGCAGGCGGCGAGCCTTTGATTCGCCGCGACGTGATTGAACAAGCGGCAAAGCACCCCAAAATCCTGTTCCCGATTATTACTAACGGCACCTTGCTCGACAGGTTCTCGGAGCTGCTCGATAAGCACCGTAACCTTGTGCCGGTAATAAGTATTGAAGGGAATAGGGAGAGAACCGACGCGCGCCGCGGATACGGAATGTACAGCGTTATCGAGGAGCGGATGAATCTGCTCAACAAAATGGGCGTTGCGGTTGGAGCGTCAATCACCGTTACCAAACAAAACCTAAACGAGGTTTATTCGGAAAGCTTCCTGCAAAATCTAAGGAATCGCGGCTGCAAGCTTGTAATTTTCATCGAGTATGTTCCGGTCGAAAAGGGAAGTGAATCGCTTGCTCCAACCGACGCGGAGCGCGAGATTATGGAGGAGCTTATCCTTCAGCGCAGAGAGAAGATTGACGATATGCTGATGATTGCTTTTCCCGGAAGCGAAAAGGACTATGGCGGCTGCCTTGCAGCAGGACGAGGTTTTTTCCACATTAACTCTCACGGCGGAGCTGAGCCCTGTCCTTTCTCACCGTATTCTGATGTAAATATCAGGGAAATAACTCTCCGTGAAGCGATGAAATCGCCGTTGTTTACGGCGCTCAACAACGGAGAAATCCTTGCCCAAAGTCACGACGGGGGATGTGTACTGTACGAAAAACGCGAACAGGTTGAAGCTCTGCTCGCTGAAAAATAATAAGAAAGGCGCGCTTTGCGCGCCTTTCTTGCAAAATTCTACATTCTTTTAATAAATACTTGAAACCGAATACCGACAAGGTTATAATTAGAATAATCATATCTTGCGTAGGATAGTGTGATATTTCACACTAATTCAAATTAGTATTGTCCGCTCAGTTGCGCGCTGCGTGCGCGAGAGCGATGGCTTAATTGCCGTTTACGCCTTATCAGCCCATGGTAACAGCGTAAGGCGAACTTTAATATCTATTTGTGGGCGGAAAGGCTATGACAATTATGTCAGATTTCGGAAAGTTTTATCTCGATAAAGAAAAGGATATAATCGTCGAGCTCAGTATGACCGAGCAGCGACTTGAATACGTATTGCGCACGCCCAACCACGCCAAGGGAAATCTTATCGCCAACCTTGCGCGGCTGTGCGGACTTGAACTCAGCACAGGAGATGACGGGCTCAAGGTTATCTGCGGCGAGATTCCCTGCTATATTGACGAGCGTAACCGCGAGGTTTACGTGCTCAGGCTTGCGGATACAAAGATTGCGAATATCTATCCCGACGGTAGTATTGAGCGCAAGGCGTATGTTCCGGCGATTTCAAAAACTCTTATGAGCCAGACCAAGGACTACAGCCTCGACGCGAAAAAAACGCTGGTTAAAACCTATATCCTGCGCGAGTATAAATTCAGAACCGACCTCCATACTCATATGAACGCTAATCTTGACGCCGACCTGCTAATCGCTCTCGGTATTTTTTATCAGATTCGTTATCCGCTTTATTACATCAAAAAGCTAAATCTCCGCTGTACCGCTGAGCAACTCGAAATGCTCGCGAAGCAACGCAAAAAAACTGCGGTAGAATTTAAGGATTATCCGCTTGAAGGCAAGTACCACACCCGTAAAATCGACGACAACACCTTCATCAATTTTGCTGATTTTATACTCAATAATCTCGAAAACGCCGCCTACAACATCACAAAAATTCGCGCTTCGCTTACAATTCTAAAGGATAGCCAGGCGGTTTTCACTAATCTTGAAAAGGTGTATTTGTACCGTTATGTTTTTACAAAAGGGAAAACCAGCGAGCACACTGTTCATCTTTCAAATATTGATCTGATTCCCGACGAGGACATCAGAAACGCGCTGAACAAAATGATTGAGGATAAAACCGTCGAGCCTTACAAAAACCTCAGCCTGTTCCAAAATAAGCTGCTCTGGATTGCGCGCAGCTGCAAAAAATGCGGAGTGGAGTACATCGAGATTTCGGACACTACGCTCGTCAAGCCCGAAGCCGCTCCTAAAATGCTCGCTGAGGTTCACTCGGTTATGCCCTCAATTACGCGTGAAACAGGCGTGACCATCCGCTTTCTTGCCGCTGTAAGACGTATTCCGCTTACAATTGTGCGCGACAAAGCCACCGCCTTTGAGGATGTACAAAAGCAGATTCTCACTATCCGCGCCGTAGCGAATGACCCGTACGTTGCAGGAAGCGATATTATCGGCGAGGAAATAAACGACATCAGGGAGCTTCGTTCGGTGATAGGCGAGCTTGTTTCGATAGCGCGTGACAACGAAGGCTTCGTTATCAGAATCCACGCAGGCGAAAACGACGGACTGCGCGACAATGTCCAAAACAGCCTTGCCTGCGTCAGAGACTCTCTCTCTGAGGGTCAGGAAATGCCGTACCTTCGTATCGGTCACGGACTTTATACCGCGAACCTGAACTCTCAAAAGGGAAAGGAGCTTATAAAGCAGCTCAAGGAGAGCAGAGCGGTGCTCGAGTTCCAGCTCACCTCCAACGTTCGGCTCAACAACCTGAGCTCGCTTGACCGCCATCCAATCCGCAGGTATCTCGAGGGCGGAGTCAGCTGTGTGCAGGGCACTGACGGAGGAGCGATTTACGGCACTGACTCTATCGACGAACAGCTCGCGCTTGAAAGGCTGCTCGATTTAAGCCGTGATGAAATGCTCGCAATGCGCAGAGCGGAGCAGCGCGTCTTTGAAAAAAGTATGAAGGTGTTTTACAAGAAATACGACGATTTTACCGCCGCGTCCGACGGCTGTGACGTCGAAGAATACTATAACAAAATGATTGCCAACACTCCTTCGGGCAGTACCGAGGTGTTCATTGCTCCTCAACGCCTTAGCAGCGCTGAGTTTTTGAGCTCTCAGATTTGCGAGCTTCCGACAGACAAGGTTCCGGTGATACTCCTCGGAGGAAGCTTCAACAGTAAACACCATTCAATCCGAATCAAGCCTAAGCTCATTAAGCTCATAGACAATCTGATTGAAAAGCTGGACCCCGAAAAGGTTTGCTTCGTCATCGGAAACAGGCTCTCTGCCTACGAAAAAGAGCTTGTAAACAGAGCGTCGGGACGGTTTGAGATTTACGCTATTGTTCCGACAAGGATAACTCCTGCCGAGCTGAAACGCCTGAAAGCAAGCAAGGTGGGAATCAGAGTCTCGATTGAGCCGACCGGAATGGGACTGTACAAGAGCTTTGCGTACGAAATCTT
>CADBTV010000068.1 GCA_902797655.1 uncultured Ruminococcus sp. | reverse complement strand
TTAAAGTAAAATAAGGATTTCGTAAAACGAGAAAGAGGAAGCGTAGGAGCTTCCTCTTTTGTTTCTGCTGCCAACGACAACGAAATGATCATAGAGATATTTTTCTATCGAATAAGAGCGTTTCCGATTTCCCTGGCTTAAGGAAAATCGCTGATTTGCTTTTCATTGTCTACTCCATATCAGTTTTTGATACACCAAAGACAACGCTTTGCAAACCGCACATAAGCGCCCGTGTTGCGTTTATTTTCCTTTATGTGCAATTGCTTTGACGGTTTTTGGGCAGCAAAAAACCACAGTTTATTTTAGCTCTTTGCTTTACCTTTGCTGTTATTTGCTTTTTTACTTGTATCAATCGTTTTTCTGAAAACAAAGTATCTATCATAAAGATACTCGGTTATCAGGTTTGCCGCCATATTCAAAATCGTCACGAGAAGATTATTCCATCCGCAGGTATCAGCCAGATAGCTTCCAAGTATAGTCGAAACAGGCGTGAACACGGCGTAGAAGCAGGCGACCTTCAACATTGCAATAGGAACATTTCCGGCGGAGCGGAAAGTAAAACGCCTGTTTAGCGTAAAATTCCAAAGCACAGACAGCGTCAGCGCAATCAGATATTTTGGCCAGTAAGCCCACGGTGTAAAGCTGTCCATCAGCGCGAATGAAACAAATTCAACCACCCCGGCAGATATTGAGAACAGCACAAATTTGATGCTTCTTATTATTTCTTTTCGTTTATTCAACTTCCGGCACCTCCGCAACAGTCAGTTGTTTATCCTCTTAAAGTTTGCGGCGTTGGACTTATAGAGATTCCTAAAAACTTTGTAGCTGCGTTCATAAACAGCCCTGTTTTTTGGAATAGGGTTATATACGTGATTAGCTTTTACAAGGCGGCGCGACAATTCGAGCACATCCTCGCCCCTGATGCCTGCTGCGACGACGAGCGCTGTCCCCATCGCTCCAATCTCACGGGTATTGTTGACCGTTTCAACTGTTTTTCCCGTAATATCCGCAAGCATTTGAGACATAACCTTAGCCAGCGCTCCTCCTCCGACAAACCTGACGGTATCGGAGGTTTTAACCTTTTTCTCCTGACACTCCAGCAACCAGCGCATATGGTAGCAAATGCCCTCCAAAACAGCGCGGAGCATATCTCTCTTGTCGTTTTCTATCCTTATATTGAAGAACATTCCGCCGGCGTTCGAATCCTCGAACGGACATCGGTTTCCATGAAGCCAGGGAGTAAAAATCACTCCGTTCGCGCCTGCAGGAGCCTTTTCGATTTCTTCGGAAAGATAGTCAAATAGGCTTGTATACTTGCCCTCGGCGTCATCCATCACGGTTTCGTTGTTAGGATATACGCCAATCTCATCCATCGCCAGATGCTTCAAAGCCCATTCGTAGCATTTTCCCGCAGTCTCTAATTCAGCGTAATAATTGAAGTAACCGTGTTTTGCGGACAGGACTCCCGTTATCATTGCGTTGATGTCAACTGCCTGATGATCCATAAAGGTTGACACCCATCCCGATGTTCCGACATAGATGTGCGTATCTCCGGGTTTTGTACACCCTGCGCCGATGTTGACAAAGCTGGTATCTCCTCCTCCGCCGAATACGCGAATTCCCTCGGCGAGTCCGAGCTCCTGAGCCGCTTTTGCCGTTAGCGTGCCTGCCTGATCCGTACAGTCGATAATTTCGGGCATATGGTCGGGATTGACCTTATACATTTTTAGGAGGCCTTTGTTCCAGCCTTCCTTGCCCTTTCGCGTGTCATAAAGGAAAGTCGCGAAGGCTGTATCCGCTGTCCTGACAATCCTGCCCGTACACCGGGAAACGAGATAATCGCCGATATCCAGCCATTTGTAGATTTTTTTGTAAACCTCCGGCTCGTTGTTTTCAACCCATTTGTACTTCCATACCGGGTCTTTGGCGCTCGTTGAGCCGGCATAATTTACGCGCAGATTTCTCAGCAGCTTATAAAGGCTGCAGCCCGAAACCTTGATTAAGCCGCTGCCCATACATTCCTTGTATTCCTTATAACCCTTTTGATCGAGATAGTTCATCGGTCGCCTGAGAGAGTTGCCGTTTCTGTCAACAAAAACCGCTCCCTGCATCTGTGAGCAAAACGCCATTCCCTCGACCTCATCGGGCTTAATATTCGCCTTCTTTACCAGCTCGCGCGTGGTTGAGCATATTGCTGACCACCACTCCTCTGTGTCCTGCTCAGCGCCGCCGTTATCGGTAACGTACAGGCCGTACCCTGCGGAAGTCCGGGCTATGAGATTGATTTGTGAATCGATTTGAAACAGACAGGTCTTTACGCTGCTTGTTCCGAAATCATAAATGATAACATACATTTATTCTTCCTCTTACTCTTTCAGATGGACGCTCCAACCCGTATCAACCTTCTCGTGAACCTTAACAAGCGTCTCCTCATCCAGATCGGGCCAATCAACCACAGTGCTGGCTTTATCCTTTACCAGAAATGCTTTTTCGGCGCACAGAGCGATTGGCGTATCGGCGAGAGAATCGGAATAAAAATTGTCAATCACCGGAAAGCCGTGGTCAATTATGTACTGCGCCTTTTCCTGCGCGTACATCAGATTATTCAAAAACACTCCGTATTTACGGTTGTATTCCGTAGCAATAAAATTCACGCCGAGTCTCTTTGCGATAGGTCCGATAACGCAGTCGGGCGATGCGCTGATGATAAGATCGTCGGGCTGCTTTTGCGCCAGATACCAAGACGCTATTTTCCCCTCGTTTTTATCCCAGTAACGCTCGATTTGCTCGTCAAAATCATCTACCAGCGTCAGATAGCTGAAAAATTCTCTCTGCATCTCATACTCAGGTATCTTGCCTATCTTACGCAGAATCAGGTTTTTAATTAATTTCGGGGCAAACGTAAAATACATCTTGGGGTGTTTTTTCATACACCACAGGCAAAAGCCTATCGAACAGTCAGTCGGAAAAATTGTTCCGTCAAAATCATATACATTCATTTTGTTTCCTCTTTTTATTCGCGGGAATCGCACATCATATTCCGGGTGTAACCCTTGGTCAAGATACGCCTTTTCGTTGTGCGCTTCTGTCAGACAACTGAGTGTTATTTATCTCAATGCGTTGTTCTGCCGCTTTTTTTCGGTATTACAGTATTCATTATAACAAAACCAACATAAAAAGACAATATTCCTGACATATTATGTAGTAACATTTTCAAACATCCATTGACTAAAACAGTATAAAAGAGTAAAATAAATATATATTTCTGATTTTTCTCTGAAGCCGGCAGGGCTGCGGAGAATGATAAATTATATTAACCAAAACAGGAGGATAACAATATGGGTCTTTTTAACAAAAAAAGCAAGGACGCTCCATCGAGTTCAAGCACAAAAAAATACTTAAAGATTGATATGACACAGAACGGGGCGGAATATACATTTACGCTGGACGGCAGACTCGACACAATGACATCACCGAAGCTCAACAGCAAAATCAACGAAATAATTAACAACGCAGATAAGCTGGTTATGGATCTTAAAGAATTGGAATTTATCTCCAGCGCCGGGCTTCGCGTTCTTCTCGGAGCGTTGCAGGCTATTGAGGACAAAGGAGAAATGGTCATTATAAACCTCTCTCCTGCTGTGAGAGAAGTTTTTGATCTTACAGGCTTCAGCCGTTTGTTCAACATCAAATAAACTTGTTAACCTATCAAAATACCGGAGAATACTTATGATTGAAAAACTTAAAGATACAAGAATCTACGGATTGATCCTCTCCATCGCGTCAACCGTATTAATGCTGGTATTCAGCGTTCCCTTCTTCTCGGAAGCAAGACTACAGCCGTATCTGTGGGAAATCGGCATAGATTCATTGGGAGGTCTCATAAGCGCGGCTCTGTTTTACGGATGTATGAGACAAAAGGGCGCAGGCATAAGAGCCTTCAGGATTCTGACCCTTTTGGTGTGCTTCTGTTTTGTTGTAAACGAGGCGATATATCTCAACGTGTTCATACCGGAACGCCGAACTCTCTGCTTCATTTTCTGCCTTTTGAGCAAGCTTATTGACCTTGTGATGATTTTCCTCTTTTACCTGTACGTAAAAGAAACGCTTGGCTTTGATGGTAAGCTCGCGGCTGTCACAGACAAGCTGGTTCCCATTCTGCTGATAGTCCAAACTCTTATTTTGCTGGCAAATATTATAACCCCGGTCACCTTCACAATCGACGCCTCGGGCGCGTATCTGAACACAGATATTAACTTAATAGAGGAAATTGCCCTTGCCGTAACGTCCGCACTTACGACAATACTGGTATTAGTGTCGCATAACCCTCTCAGTCAGAAAGCGGCTGCTTTGACATTCATCTTCCTGCCGCTTGCAGAATACATTCTTATCGGCGGACAATTCGGTGAAGCCGGCCAGTACGGCGTTATTTTGATGTCGCTTATCATTATGTACTGCGTCATATCCAATGCCAAGAGCAGTAAGCTGGCAGCTACCGAAGCTGAGCTCAATATGGCTACGGAAATTCAGACAAGTATGCTCCCCTCGATATTCCCTCCTTTTCCCGACCGAGAGGAGTTTGACATCTACGCTTCTATGGATCCCGCAAAGGAGGTCGGCGGAGATTTTTATGATTTTTTCCTGATTGACGACGATCATCTCGCGATTGTTATAGCGGACGTATCCGGAAAAGGCGTTCCCGCGGCGCTGTTTATGATGTCCTCAAAGATTTTCATAAACGACCACGCCATGATGAGCGGCTCTCCGGCTGAAATACTCGAAAGAGTAAACAAGCTGATTTGCGCCAACAACAGCGCTAGTATGTTTGTGACCGTTTGGCTGGGAATACTCGAGATCAGCACAGGAAAGCTGACCTCTGCGAACGCGGGTCATGAGTATCCTATGATAAACATTAACGGTAAATATGAGCTCCTAAAGGATAAACACGGGCTGGCTGTCGGCGCGATAGAATTTTCCAAGTATGAAAACACCGAAATACAGCTTAAAAAGGGAGACAGCATATTTGTCTACACCGACGGTGTCGCTGAGGCTACAGACGTAAATAATAAGCTCTTCGGCACAGACCGCGCTCTGGAAGCGCTCAACGCTGTTCCCGAGAGCGCATCGCAAAAGGAAATATTAGAGGGAGTCAGAACCGCTGTCGATGCCTTTGTCAAAGACGCGCCTCAGTTTGACGATTTGACTATGGTCGGCTTGAAATATAACGGCGCGCAGACAACAACGACAAAAGAAGAACAGCGTTAATCAAAAACACATTTGTTGAGTTTTAAAAATCGCAATATAACAGAACGCGTAAGCAGTTCCTCTTGAATCCCAAAAGACGTTTCAAAAGGACGCGGAGTTGACAAACACTTGATATACAAAACAGCTTCCGCAAGCTTTACGGAGGATTAGAAATGATTAGTAATAACTTGACTGCAGAAGCGCAGAAAAACTCACGACGATTTGAGCTGGATTTGCTCAAGGCGCTGGCAATCATCAGTATGATTATATGCCATCCGGTTTCCCGGCTCGGCATCCACAATCCGGGATACGAAAATAATTTTTTCTTTTTCCTTGGTGATGACATTTTGGGATGTTATCTTTGCGTTGCCCATGCGTTTATGTTCGCGATGGGTGTGGGCATAGTTTATACGAGAAAAAATACGCCGAAGGCTTTTATCCTTCGCGGCGTGAAGCTTTATCTGCTGGGATATTTGCTGAACTTTTTACGCTACGGAATGTATAATCTGGCGCAAGGCATCTTCACCGGAGAGTTTCGGTCTGACATATTGAAGGCGTTTCTCGGAATGGATATTCTGCATTTTGCGGGACTTGCGCTGATTGTTACCGGGATTCTGAAAAAGCTTAAACTGCGTGAGGTTCACATTCTGGCAATCGCCGGAGTTCTCTCGTTAATCAGCGTGTTCATTCCGGTTATCGACACCGGAAACTATATCGGAAACTGGTTAGTCGGTCACTTTGTTTCCACGACCTCGGACACCTGGTGTTTTGTGTTTTTAAACTGGTATGTGTTTGTTGCGGCAGGTATGTTTTTCGGCAAAATCATCCGCAGGACAGAGAGCCCGGATCGCCTTTACAAGCGGCTGCTGATTGTCTCCTGCTGTGTGATGGTCGTGTATATCACGTTGACTTTCTGCCTCGGCACGTTTTTCCTTTGTCAAAACCATAACTATTATGATATGAGTCTTGCGGAAGCTGCCGGAATGCTGTCCATCGACCTGAGCCTTCTCTCGGCGTTCTACTTCCTGCTGAAGCGCTTTCCTGCCACAAAGCTCCGCGTGTTTATAGATATGAGCCGCAACATTACGTCAATCTACTTTATCCACTGGTGCATCCTCGGATTTGTGGATTCCATTGTCTGCTATCTGTTCGATATTGTTTTCTCCTGGCCGGTCATTTATCTGATTGGAGCAGTCTTAATCGTGGTTTCCGCCTGGATTGCAAACCTTTGGGCAAAGCGAAAACGTTTTGCAAAAGCGCAGTAGACCTGCAAATATACTACAGCTTTGCCGCCTCGGTGTTATCGGAACCGAGGCGGCTTTATTATATGATTACCGTCCGATAAAATGATGTGATAATACATAAACCGTATAATTCTGACGCAAAATCAGATTCCTTGTTTGATTAAGCTTGTAATTCTACGCATAAAAGCTGCATCTTTTTTTCTCTGATTTATAGACAAGCTTGTGTTTTTCTGGTATCATAAAAGGCAGATAAATCGTGATTTGTAAGGGAGAATGAATTATGAACTCAACAACGAAGAAAAGAGCATACCGGTTTAGGCTTATTCCCTTTTTGTTATGCTTATGTTTTATATTTGCAGGATGTACAAACAGCGCCGGAACTCAGTCATCCGATCCCGGCAGCGTTGAGAAAAAGGTTGAGGAAATCGCAGTGGACTATGGTACATACGGCGATAAGGCGGCTGATAAAATAGACTCCTTACTCAACGAGCTCTCCGCCCTTGACTCCGGCGCAGGAACGCGATGGAAGTCCGTTATGAATTTGTGGATGTCTCCGAAGCTCGGACAGCCGCTCCATTACGACGTCCTTCCTGACGGTCTGCCGAACACAGATGAACTGTGCATTGTAGTTTTGGGCTTTCAGTTGAACCCCGACGGAAGTATGAAAGACGAGCTGATCGAACGACTGAACGTCGCGCTGAACAGCGCAAAAAAGTATACTAACGCGTATATCGTCTGTACAGGCGGAGGAACCGCAGAGAAAAACGAATCCGCTACGGAAGCCGGAGAAATGGCAAAATGGCTTGCCGCGAAAGGCGTAGACAAGAAACGCATCATCGTTGAGGACAATTCCATAACCACAGCACAGAACGCGCTGTTTTCATATGATATTCTAATATCACGTTATCCGTCGGTTAAGAAGCTTGCGATTGTTTCAAGCGATTATCACATCGCAACGGGAGAGCTTCTGTTCAAGGCTGAGTCCATTTTAAGAGCAAACGCGCCCGGAAACGAAAAACTGGAAGTCGTTTCGAACGCTGCCTGGAAAGCCCCTTCCGGTACACTTTCCACTATGTTTCAGGCAGGCGCGCTGATTGAACTTTTCGGAGATGTTAAAACCGCATTTGACATTTATTACGACAACTACGATATTCATTCGTTGCCTTCAATAAACTGATAATATCATTTAATCTGTCAGCTTCCCAAGGACAGGAAGGAGCGTTGTGATGGAATACGGGTATTCTATCCTGATGGGGATATTCGCAGGAGCATTGTTGCTCTACGCCGGCTTGGCGGTGATTTTTAAAGATTATAAAATGATTCCGATTCGGGCAAGGCAGTCCGTAAAGCCCAAAAACGAGAAGGTGTATATGAAACAGCTTGCAAAGGTCATTGCCCTTGTATCACTTTCTCCTGCGCTGAGCGCGATAGCAGGATTATGGAATATGGCGGCTGCGGTAGTCGTTTTGATTGCTTCGGCAATATTCTTCATTTTCCTTGGAACAAAGATTATAAAAAACGACGAGAACTCTGACACGGAAAAAAATGTCGCCGAACCGGGTAAAGCCGCGTCCGTTACCTTTATCAACGAGGTTGAAGAAGCGGATATTTGGATTCTTCCGCAGACTGAGAAAATCCTGAAAACGACCTTGTGGGGCAAGGCAACCATCGCAAAGCTCAAGCGCGGCGATAACAAAAAGGCTCTGCTGAACACAACAGAAAACAAAAAATACATTATAAGGATAATTGACGTCGATAGCGCGTATTATGCCGCCGATGATTTTGTTCTTGATGATAACTATGTTATTCGTTTTTATACAAATGATTCAAAGTATGATTCAGCGCTTGAAGTCTTTGATGAGAAAGGAAACATCTCAGCGTCAAAGACAGACGCTTTTGAAGGCGTATTGGGAGCGAATTAAATATGATGTCTTTCAGATGAAGTTTAATGTATAAGGCAAAAACGGTCGGCTTGCGATTGCAAGTCAGCCGTTTTGATTATTCTGTGTTTTTGCGAATTAACACTGAGGATATAAGAATTACTTTCTGCTGCTGTAATCCTCACTAATACTCTCGCTCCATGACGGCGCGAGCGGCTTGCTTTTTCTGAACCCGCAGACAGTCTCGCCAACCGCCTCAAACACTACGGCTGTTCCCTTATGATCCGCGTGATAGTTCACGGAACGGTCGGCTCCGATACCATAATGACTCGCGGTTTCGACCGAGTCGATATTCGCGCCTATGAAAAGGAATTCCCAACCGTATTTTTCTTTCTTTTTTTCAATCATTTTTTTAACCTTGCCGCTGGAATACTCGCAGCTTGCGTTCTCCATACCGTCAGTCATAATCACAAACATTGTGCGCTCGGGAACATCCTCGGGACGCGCGTACTTGTGGATGCTGCCGATGTGATGGATTGCTCCGCCGATCGCGTCAATTAAAGCCGTGCATCCGCGCACAAAATAATCTTCCTCAGTCATATTTTTTATTTCGGAGAGCTTAACTCTGTCGTGAACGACCTCGCTATCGTTGTCAAAAAGCACAGTCGAAACATAACACTCGCCGTCCTGCCTGCGCTGCTTCTCAATCATTGAGTTGAAGCCGCCGATTGTGTCGGCTTCGAGCCCTGCCATCGAACCGCTTCTGTCGAGAATAAATACTAATTCTGTGATGTTGTTTTTCATAATAATTGCCATAGCCTTTCCGCCCACAAAT
>CADBTV010000067.1 GCA_902797655.1 uncultured Ruminococcus sp. | reverse complement strand
TTTCAATTTTGGGGGATGTGATAGCGTAGCGGTCTGTTATAGCAACCTCGCTGAGAAAACAACGACATCCCCGGAAATTGACGGACTACGTCCGTAACAATTTCCACCCCTTTAAAAAGGGGTAAGTAACAAAAGAGGACATAAAAAATCGGGCAGATAAACTCTGCCCGATTTTTTAATTCGTTTAATTACGAAAGACCTGCGAGGCGCATCTGGATTGCGGTTGAGTCCTTGATGCTGACGGAGCCGTCCTTGTTGAAATCCGCGAGAGCTGTCTGCTCCGCGTCAAAGGTTACGAGGTGAGCGAGCTGCTTTTGGATTTCGGTCGCGTCCTTAATGCTGAGTCGTGTGTCGCGGTCAACGTCGCCGAGCTGGTACTTTGGCAGTGTTGTCGGCGGTTCAGTCGGCGGAGCGGTAGTTGTGGGAGGTTCTGTCTGAGTCGGAGGTTCGGTTGTCGGAGCCGCGGTTGTCGGCTCTGTGCCGCTGTTCTCAAAGCTTTCCTTGTCCACAGCGATAATCATTGAGCACGCAGGGAGGGTGAACTTGCCGTTTGTTACCTCGGAGAGCTTGGTTGTGCCGGCGCTCTTGTCGTTGGCGAGAATTACCCAGTTTGAGCCTTCGCTCGAATCAAGCTGATAAGTAACTGATTTTGAGGCGCTGTTCGCGATTACGGCGAGCTTTTTCCATTCGCCCTGCTTGCTGTTGCGCCAAACTCCGGCGTAAGTGTTTGTGTTCGATTTGCCCGAGTAGCACTTGTAGCCTGAAAGCGAGTTCTTTGTGTCGTCGCGCAGCGGCGAGAATCTCTCCCTGATTTGGCGTGTGCCCTTGTAATAATTAACGATGTCCGCGTTAGTCTGGGCATTTGACCAGTCAATCATATTGAGGGTGACAGAGGCGTTGTAGCTGTTCTCGTTGCCGTCCTTGGAGCGTCCCATCTCCTCGCCTGCGAGCATAAAAGTTATTCCCTGGGACATATTTATCAGTCCGCCGCAAAGCTTGCTCTGCTTGACGAGAGTGTCGTTGCGCTGGCGGTAGTTGGTGATGTTCTGCGAGATTGCGAGCCTGTCCCAAAGGGTGTGGTTGTCGTGGCAGGAGGTGTAGGTCACTGTCTGCGACGGCTGCTTAACCGTCCATTTGTACTGAGAGGCGTTGTGCTCGCCCTCGACGTTGCCGGTGATACCCTCGGTGAGCTCCCTGGAGTACGAAGCGACTCCCTGTACCCAGCCCTTCGGCCAGGTCTTTTTGCCGCCGGATTCGTTGGCGAACACAGAGCCCTTGAGCGCGTCGCGGATACCGTCGTTGAAGATACCGATTCGCTCGTTTAAGTCGGGCGAGTTGAAGCGGTCGGCTTCCTTGAACTGAGCGCCTGTCCAGGTTTTGTCGGGATAAGTGCAGCTTCCGCCTGTCCAGCCCTCGCCCCAGATTGTGAGGCGCGGGTCAACCTTGTCCATCTCGGCGCGAAGCAGGTTCATAGTCTCGACGTCGTGCACGCCCATAAGGTCAAAGCGGAATCCGTCGATGTGGTACTCGTTGACCCAGTACATACACGACTGAATCATAAAGTTGCGGAACATTCTGCGCTCGGAGGCGGTTTCGTTGCCGCAGCCTGAGCCGTCGGAGAACTTGCCGTTTGACTGCATACGATAGTAATAGTTAGGCACGCACTTCTCAAAGCTGGAGTCGGTGGAGGCGGTGTGGTTGTACACAACGTCCATTACAACCGAGAGCCCTGCCTTGTGCAAAGCCTGAATCATCTGCTTACATTCCTTGATACGGACGTTGCCGTCGTAGGGATTCGACGAATACGCTCCCTCGGGAACGTTGTAGTTGACAGGGTCGTAGCCCCAGTTGAACTGGGAGTCGGAGCCTGTCTCGTCGATTGAGTTCTTGCTGAAATCGTAGAACGGAGTAATCTGAACCGTAGTAACTCCGAGGTCTTTCAGATAGTCAACGAGGGTTTTTGTTTTGCCCTGTTTGTTGAGGGTTGTGCCTGTTTCGGTAAAGGCGAGGTACTTGCCGCGGTTCTTGCTCGAAACGCCGGACTTTGAGTCGTAGGAGAAGTCCTTGACGTGAACCTCCCATACGTAGGAGTCGGTGCTTTTGTCGAGCAGGACGTGGGCGTCCTTGTCCCAACCCTCGGGGTCGGTGTCTCTGAGGTCTACAATCTGTGACCTCTCGCCGTTTACGCCGGTAGCTACGGAGTAGATGTCCTGGGTTTCCCTGGTCTGCTGGTTGCTTCCGAGGACGTTCTTGGCGGTTACGGTGTAGGTGTAGAACTTGCCCTTCTGGTCGCCGTTGAGAGTAGCTGACCAGACTCCGTTGGAGCTGTTGTAGCTCATATTGTTGGAGCTGAGCTTGCTTCCGCCGGTACCCTGAGAGTAGAGGTTGAGCTTTACGTCGGTAGCCGTAGGAGCCCAGACCTTGAAGGTTGTCTTTTCCTTGGTATAAGTCGCGCCGAGGTCTTTGCCGTCGTAGCCGCGCTGAGTGTCGAGGTTCTGCGAGGCGTTGGTGTAGCTGTTAGACGCCGCGGCGGCGCTTTTGGAGCTGTCGCGCGCGCTGGCGAGCACCGCCGTTGAGGCGATAAACGCAAGGCTCAGAGCTCCGCAAAATAGTCTTTTGAGCATATTGCTTTCTCCTTTCAAAACTTCCGTTTCTATTGTATTATGTTTTACACGCTAAGTCAAGAGGTATTTGCAAATCAATCCACAAGTTTCGCAAAAAGCGCGGAGGTGGTTTTGGTGAGCAGCTCGTCGCCGTAGGAATTGTTGCGGATGTGGGCGTGGTACGAGCCCTGAATCAAAAAGGTCAGGATGATGTTGTCCTCGGGGTTGTTCTTGAACTGGGAGAAGGTCGAGAAGATGTACTCCTTGAGCCTGTCCTCAAGGTGGTCGATAAACCGGTTGCTCTCAAAGCCCGAGTAGAGGGTTCGTATCTCGTCGCGGTATGAAAGCATCGCCTTGCTGAGAGTATCGTTGAGCATAAAAATGTCGCTGCGGGTACGCAAAAAACCCTTGACGCGGATTTCGGAGATTATCTTTTGAATCAGCTCCTCCTCCAGACTCTCCGACAAGTCGTAAATATCCTTGTAGTGCAAGTAGAACGTAGCCTTGTTAATCATCGCGACTTCGCTGAGCTCCTTGACGCTGATTTTGTCGATGCTTTTTTTCTTTCTGAGCTCAAAAAACGCGGCTTTAATATTATTTGTGGTGCGTTTTACCCGTAAATCCATAGGAATTTCTCCTTTTAATAGACACTTTTTATATTATAGTAGCATAAACAACTAATTACGTCAAGTGACTATAGAAAACTATACCAAAATATTATATAATTTTTATATAAATATAGTAAAATGCACTAGGTGACTGAATTGGTAGCATTGTGCAGGCTATTATATTGTAATTTAACTACAGAAATGAGGCTTAGTTTATGGAAATTGATTACAATATGAGGAAACTTTTTAACGAGGAGTATCTCACTCAGGTCGCATATATGTACAACAATATGCCGCGCGGACTGCTCGGCCCGCACTTTACAGAGTACGGTCTGAGGATTGCGGTTTACCTGCCACAGTGCAATTCGGTTGAGTTTGTCAACAAGGATACAGGCGAGATTCACCGCGCGTTTCTCGTTCACGAGAAGGGTATCTTTGCGGCGAACGTACATACCGACAGAGTTTTTGACTACTATTACCGCGCCTGGGACGAGGAAGGCAACTACTACGAGAACGAGGATTCCAACTACTTCCCGACTCAGTTCTCCGAGGTTGACGGTTACCTCTTTGGTCAGGGCACTCACTACGATTTGTACGAGAAGCTCGGCGCGCACAAAAAGAGAATCAACGGCGTAGATGGCGTGCTCTTTAACGTATGGGCTCCGAACGCTCAGCGCGTTTCCGTTATCGGCGAGTTCAACAACTGGGACCCTGCTGTTCATATGATGAGCAAAGTCAGCCAGGTCGGCGTACACGAAATCTTTATTCCGCGTATCGGCGAGAACGAGATGTACAAATTCCAGGTTAAGACTGTTGACGGCTTCTGCGTTGACAAAACCGACCCCTTCGGCTACACTCAGCAGATGCGTCCGGACAACGCTTCCATCGTCAACGACCTCAACTCCTATGAGTGGCAGGACGACAAGTGGATGGAGGAGAGAAAAATCTCCGACTACAACACAAAGCCGATGGCTATTTACGAGGTTCACCTCGGCTCATGGCGTCAGCACGAGGACGGCTCGTTCCTCTCTTACCGCGAGCTCGCTGACCAGCTTGCCGACTAC
>CADBTV010000066.1 GCA_902797655.1 uncultured Ruminococcus sp. | reverse complement strand
CGGCTTTCAGCCTATTTTGTGTAAGATGACAGATGATTTCGGTAAAGACTTTATAAAAATAAAAAAACATATATATAGTATTTTTTTATTTTTGCGATAGATTTGTAATATCATCTTTTTCAATTGACAATTGAAATTCAATTGACAATGAATGACGGGCAGATAGGTTGATGTAAATTAGCCTTCTCTGCCCGACCGAATTTATATGCGCGAAGGGCAGCTCAGTGAGCTGCCCTTTTGCATTAACTTAGCCTTCAAAAATCGGCTTTGCGGTATCGTTTTCATCCGGGTCAACGTCATAGAATTTGAGGTTAACGCCGTCCTTTGAGTCGTCGATTACAACCCAGAGGTTGTTCTGGATGAAGCCCTTGCAGTCGCCGGACTGCATTGAACCGTCGTTTACGATTACGTTGTAGGAATCATCGCCCGAGCTTGCGGAGAAGGTGTATTTATACCAGGTTTCTTCAGCAGCCTTGCTGAGAGTCTTTCCGGGCCAGTTGCCTGTATATCCGCCTGAATCGGAGCCGTTCTTGTTGCCCCATACGTAGAGGTTTGGAACCCAAGTCTTGGAGCCGCTGTGCTTAACGTATACGTTAACGATTGAGGAGCCTCTCTTGTAGTAGTAGTTAACCTCAGTGTTGCCGTAAGGAACTACAACCTTTGAAGCCGGAAGCTTCTCCTCGTTTACAACATATCCGAGAGCGGAAACAGGAGTCGGAGTATACTCCTCGCCTACCTTGCCGTTGTATACAACAGAGTCGGCAATCTTCTCCTCTGTGCCGTCCTTGTAATAGTTAACAGTAACTGTACCTGAACCAACGCTCATCAAAGCGAGGTACTTCTGAATCATAGTAGCGTCGGAGACTGTTACTTCGCCGTCGAGGTCTACGTCGGCAAGCTTCTGCTGATCGGCTGTCATCTCAACCATCTTGTTGAGCGCCTTCTGAATGAATGTTGCGTCGTGGATGTTAGCCTTACCGTCGCCGTTGATGTCCTTCTTAACTGATTCGGGAGCGTAGTAAGAGAACTTGAGGTATACATACTGATCTTCTTCGGTGAATTTACCGCTCAGATTACCTTCAACAGATTTGAGGTCGTACTCAGGTCCAAGGCTCTCCGGCATAGCAACCTCATAGTTGTCGCCGATTTCGCCTGTAATAGTATAACCGTCGATTGTAGTATCGGTGATGTCGTTGTACGCGATTACGCTGACAGAGCCCTTGTTGGATTTAGCGCCTACGGAATTGAAGCTGTCCTTATCAACAGCGACGATCATCGAGCGTCCCGGGATAGTGAACGAATTATCAGAAACCTCATAAAGGCTCTTAACGCCTGCCTGCTTGTCATCAGCGATAACGACCCAATCCTTGTTCGCGTCGTCAAGAGAGTAACTAATGGCTTCTTCCTTGTTGTTAGCGAGAACAATAAGGTTTTTCCACTCGCCTTCTGTGTTGTTAGTCCACTTTGCAAAATAGCCCTTTGAGGAAGCGAGCGAGCCGTTGTCGTTATAAACCGGATCAATCGGGTTGCTGTCATATGCGTAGCCGGCGTCTCTTGTAGCTGCGCGAAGCGGTGAGAACGCTTTTCTGATGTCTCTCATACCTGCGTAATAAGCAACTGAATCAGCGTTTGTCTTAACAAGCTGCCAGTCAATCATATTAAGAGTCGGCGAGGACTTATAGCTGTTGTGGTCGTTGTCCTTGGAGCGTCCCATTTCCTCGCCTGCGAGGGTGAATGTGATACCCTGAGACATATTGAGCATACCGCCGGCAAGCTTTGTCTCGGCGACAAGAACTGAATTACGAACACGGAAATAATCGTCAAGCTTCTGGGAAGCGGCAAGTCTGTCCCAAAGAGTCTGGTTATCGTGGCAGGAATCGTAAGTAACTACCTGAGTCTGAGCTCTGGCGGTGAAGTTGGACGGATTAGCCTGCGCTCCGAGGTTGATTGACTTATAGCTGCCGCCGCTCTGGAGCCAGCCCACAGCCGTTTTCTCGAATACAGAACCCTTCAGGCCGTCGCGGATTTCGTCGCTGAAGAAGCCGATGCGTGTGTCAAGGCTTCCGGCAGCCTGCTGCTTAGCCTGGCGGAAGTTCGCGCCTGTCCAGGTTTTGAGCGGATTTGTGCTCGAGCCGCCTGTCCAGCCTTCGCCCCACATTGTGATTCTCGGGTCAACCTCGTCGAGCTTTTCACGGATGATGTTCATAGCTTCGCAATCATGCAGAGCCATAAGGTCAAAGCGGAAGCCGTCAATGTGATACTCGTTTACCCAGTAAAGGCAGGACTGTACCATAAAGTTCCTGAACATACGACGCTCGGACGCGGTCTCGTTGCCGCAGCCTGAGCCGTTGGAGTATGTACCGGTTGAGGTCATTCTGTAGTAATAGTTAGGAACCAGCGCCTCAAAGCAGGAGTCGGCGGAATAGGTGTGGTTGTAAACAACGTCCATAACTACTGAGATTCCGGCATTATGAAGAGCCTGAATCATCTGCTTGCATTCCTTGATTCTTACGTTACCGTCGTAGGGATTTGTGGAGTAAGAACCCTCGGGAACGTTGTAGTTGACCGGGTCGTAGCCCCAGTTGAACTGGTTGTCGCTGCCGCCCTCGTCAACAGAACCAAAGTCATAGAACGGGTTAATCTGCACGGTTGTTACGCCGAGCTTCTTTAAGTAATCAATACAGGTGGAAATCTTACCCTCGTTGTTGAGAGTAGTTCCTGTTTCTGTAAACGCAAGGTACTTGCCTCGGTTTTTATCGGACACGCCGGAGTTCTCGGCATAAGAGAAGTCCTTTACGTGAACTTCCCAAACGTAGGAGTCTGTAGCCTTGTCAAGCAGAACGTGAGCGTCCTTGTCCCAACCCTCGGGGTCGGTGTCCTTGAGGTCTACAATCTGGGTACGCTTACCGTTGACGCCGGTTGCGTAGGAGTAGATGTCCTGAGTTTCCTTGTTGGTTACCTTTTTGCCGGTAACATTCTTGGCGATTACGGAGTAGGTGTAGAACTTACCCTTGAGGTCGCCGTCAACCTTGAGTGACCAGATGCCTGAATTCTCATCATAGTTCATCTTGGTTGTGCTGAGCTTTTCAGCGCCTTCCTCGCTGTCACTGCCTGTAGTGTAGAGGTTAAGCTTCATATCCTGAGCTGTAGGAGCCCAAACCTTGAAGGTTGTACCCTCGGGAGTATAAGTAGCTCCGAGGTCGTCTCCGTCGTAGCCATACTTCTCGTCAAGCTCCTGAGAGGCGTTTGAATACTCGGTATCCAAGCCTGTCTGAGCCTTTGAAGTGTCGGCAGCGCTCGTCATTACGACAGAAGAAGCAACTAACACTACTGCAAGCAATGTTGACAAAAGTTTTTTTGCCATATAAAATCCTCCTTTTCCCTTACAGGAATAATTTATTATGATATTTAACGAAGATTAAGAAATCTCCATTTTAGCCATTAATTCTTTCTTACGCTTTTTGTAAGTTAAAACAACGAACACAACGATAACCGCCGCGAAGAACAGGATAATAGCCAGGGTTGTCAACCACGCGAACGGAGACACAGGCTCGTAAATATAGAGCACATTCTGCTCGTTTATGCTGTATTCTCCCTGACTGTTGTCTGTAACCTCGATGAAGTCGTACCCCTCAAACTCAATCTGATTGGTTTTGTACGGAGTCTGAGCGTCTCCGCTCAGGGTATCTGTTCCGAGAATTTTACCGTCAGCGGACATATATATGATATTTACGCGGCAGGTAGTGTCGTCGTTAGTCTTTTTGTTGTATCTGTAGGATACCTTGACGTTCTTGCTGTCAAAGGTTCCGCAGCCGTTTTTGGGCAGTTTTTCAAGGTTGAGCGTATAGCCCTTGATTGTCGGAATATTAAGAGTCTTGTACGGCTGACCGCGGCGGTTTGTAAGCACGGTGGAGTCGCTGATTACCTTTCCGCTTGAGTCGTCGAGACACTCGAAGGTAACGCTCGAATAGCTTCCGTCGTACTTCTCGCACTCAAAGTCGCAGTAGTGAGTTTCGTCGCTGAACTTACCTTCTGTGCCGGATTTCTTGACTATATTGTAATTCATCTGCACATCAGTCAGCGGAGTAACATTGAAGCTGTCGCCTATTTCACCCCTGACGGCGTAGCTCTTGAAAACATCCTTGCCGTCGTTGTATCTTACAACGACCTTTCCCGTAGTCAAAGCAGGATTTACGGCGTTGTACCTCTCTTTTTCAACAAGCACGCAGGCTGAAACAGCGTCGAGCTTCACCTTGTCGGTAACAGTCTCGAGGTTCTTCATACCGGCGGTTTCGGCGTTGCAAAGCCGAGCCCATCTTCCCTTTGCGTTAACGGTAACTTCCTCGTTCGAGCTGTTAAATATTACGCAAACATTTCCGTAGGACGGGTCGGTGACTGTATAAGCCACTACTCCCGCAGGAACGTCCGTGAGGAAATTCATATTGTTAGCGGTCGCATTGGTCGGGTCGCGGAAAGCTTTTATGTTATCGCGGATTTCGATAAGTCCCTTGTAGTAATCGGTCACGTCGCCGAAGATATAAAGCGAATCCCAATCGAGAGCGTTTTTCTTGAAGCCGGATTTGTAGCTGTTTTCGTCGCCCTCTTTGGTTCGGCAAAACTCCTCTCCGGCAAGGATGAATGGGATTCCCTGAGATGTGTATGTAATCGCTCCGGCGAGCTTATTCATAGCGACAAGGTCGTTATGTCTTGCGTGGTAATCCTTGTTCTTGCCCTTGACGGAAATCAAAAGCTTATCCCAAAGCGTCAGGTTATCGTGGCAGGAAGCGTAAGTCACAGTCTGAGTCGGAGCCTTTGCCCAACCGGTTGTGGTGTTGGACTGAGCCATAATACCGGTTTTGAGGTTGGCTTTTGACGCCGAGGACTGCACAAAGCCCTTGTCCATTCCGGAGGCGCTGCCCTTTACAGCGTCGCGGTATGTATCGTCAAAGGCGGCAATTCGGCTGTCGAGCTTGGCGACATTATCCTGATTCGAAAGAGACACTCCGTAGCCTGCAGCGGTTTGCAGGTTCCAGGCTTCGCCGTACATAAGGAGCTTTTCTCCGCTTACAAGGGTATCAAGCTCACTGCGGATTGTATTCATAGTATCGACGTCGTGCAAGCCCATAAGGTCAAAGCGGAAGCCGTCAACGTGATATTCAGTCGCCCAGTATTTCACCGAGTCAACCATATATTTTGAAAACATTTTGTGCTCGGAGGCGGTGTCGTTGCCGCAGCCGGAGCCGTTTGAATAACTGCCGTCAGCGTTCATCCGATAATAATAACCGGGAACGGTGAGGTTGAACGCTGAGTCCTTCCACTTTTGAGTATGGTTGTACACAACATCCATAATAACGCCGATTCCGGCGCTGTGGAGGGCTTGAATCATCTGCTTGCATTCTTTGATTCTGACCGCTCCGTGAGCAGGGTCAGAGCTGTAGGAGCCCTCGGGGCAGTTATAATTCACAGGGTCGTAGCCCCAGTTGTAATTTGAATCCTTGCCGGATTTATCGCCCTCGTTTACGGAGCCAAAATCGTAGAACGGATTAATCTGAACGTAGTTTACGCCGAGCTCTCTGAGGTAATCGACGCAGGTAGCCTGAGCGCCGGAGACGCTGTTGACTGTGGTGCCGCTCTCGGTGAAGGCAAGGTACTTTCCCCTGTTTTTCACCGACACTCCGCTCGAAGCAGATGAGGAAAAGTCGGCAATCTGAACCTCCCAAATCTTCGCGTCGGTCTGTGAATCGACAGTTACGTGATGATCGTTGTCCCAGCCCTGCGGATTGGTTGATTCAAGGTCAACAACCATACTGCGCAAGCCGTTAAGTCCGCACGCCTTGGCGTAAATGTCGTAGGTTTCGTAAAACTTACCCTTGCGTTCAAAAACATAGGTGTAATACCTGTTCTTAAAATCACCCTTTACGTTTGCAAACCAAACTCCGGTTTTCTTGCTGTAGGAAAGATTAGCTTCCTTGTAGTATTTTTGAGCGGTGCCGGTTTTATAGAACCTAACCTTGACGTTGTCGCTCGTAGGAGCCCACACGCGAAAAGAGGTGTACTTTTTCGTATATATCGCGCCGAGCTCGCCGGAGTAGGCTCTGCGGTCGAGCTTCGCGGAAAAGTTGTGATAATCAGCAGCCGCGCCGGCAGGAACAGCCGAAAACGCGCAAAGCAGAATTATAATCAACGATAAAAGTAACGATAAGGTACGCTTCATTATAATAGAAAACCCCCATCTTATTACATACTTATACAAAAACTATTTTACCAAATCGAGAGTTATATATATTTCTGATTAAGAAAAATAATGTGTAGAAAAATGCCGCTCATTTTAGTGCATTTTAACGGATATTTTTTTACACAACAAAACAGCCGCGGCATACTATATAGTGAATGGAGGTTCAGTATGGAAACCGTAACTTATACAGTACGCAAGGGCAACACGCTCTTTGGAATAGCCAACTTTTTCGGCACCACAGTCGAAAAAATACTCAGATACAACAACATCCAGGACCCGAATATGATTTATGTGGGTCAGGTTCTGACAATTCCGGTAGATTCCGATGACAAATCCGGTTACATCTACGTAACAAGACCCGGAGACACACTCTGGTCAATCGCTCAGAGATTCGGCACAACGGTTGACGACATCGCCAAAAAGAACGGAATGTGCAACCCGAATATGCTCTACCCGGGAACAAGGCTATATATCTGAAAAAAGGCTGTCGCTTCATTATGCGGCAGCCTTAATACATATTAATCTAAATAATCCTTCAGCTTCTTACTGCGTGAGGGGTGGCGGAGCTTTCTGAGAGCCTTTGCTTCAATCTGGCGAATACGCTCACGAGTTACCTTAAACTCCGTGCCGACCTCCTCGAGAGTACGGCTCTTGCCGTCCTCAAGACCAAAGCGGAGCCTGAGCACCTTTGCCTCTCTCGGGGTAAGGGTTCTGAGCACTTCCTCAAGCTGCTCCTTGAGAAGCGCGTGAGACGCTTCGTCAGCCGGAGCCGGAGTGTCGCTGTCGGGAATAAAGTCGCCGAGGTGACTGTCCTCCTCCTCGCCTATCGGGGTTTCAAGGGAAACAGGCTCTTGAGCTACGCGCACGATTTCTCTCACCTTTTCGACGGAAATATCAAGCTTTTCGGCAATTTCCTCAGAGGACGGCTCGTGACCCTTTTCGTGAAGAATCTGGGTGCTGACTTTCTTTACCTTGTTGATGGTTTCAACCATATGGACAGGGATACGGATTGTACGAGCCTGATCGGCAATCGCTCTGGTGATAGCCTGACGGATCCACCATGTGGCGTATGTAGAGAACTTGAAGCCCTTTGTGTAGTCAAACTTCTCAACCGCCTTGATAAGACCGAGGTTACCCTCCTGAATCAAATCGAGGAACTGCATTCCTCTGCCGAGGTAACGCTTGGCGATACTTACAACGAGTCTGAGGTTAGCCTCCGAAAGGCGCTTTTTAGCCTGAACATCACCCTCGGAAATTTTGATGGCGAGCTCAATCTCCTCCTCGGGAGAAAGCAGCGGAACTCGACCGATTTCTTTAAGATAAACCTTTACGGGGTCGTCGATGGTAGCTGTGTCAGATTCGCCTGAATCGTCCTTTTTGCTCTCAACCGCGGTGATTTCGTCAAAGTCGATTGTCTCGATTTCCTCGTTGATTTCAATGCCCTGCTGCTCGAGGGTATCATACAGCTTCTCAAGCTCCTCGGGCTTGAATTCGATTTCACCGAGAGCCTCCATAATGTCGTTGTTGGTGAGGCTGCCCTTCTGCTTACCGAGCTCGGTAAGCTCCTTCAAAATAGTTTTCTTATCCTGCTGTCCCATAAATCTTATCCTTTCATTATTGATGACTTTCCCTTAGCCTTCTGAGCTGAGAAGCAATATCCTCGTCGGAGGCGGTCGCCATATCGGCTGTTTTCAGCTTGGAATACTCATCATTAATTACGTTAATATTTTCGCGCAAGGTGGATTCAGTCGCAATCCGGGAGAACTCGGAATTGACGATGCGGAAAATCCTCGCGGTTTCATCTCCGGTAAAATCCCCGGAAACCGAGGAAAGCGGATCGTATCCGTTTTTAATTCTATCAGAGAAATATATATACAGTTTCCTGTTAAATTCAGTCTGGAATTTCTCAGAGCTAAGCTGAGATTCAATCAGGGAGAGCTTGTCCGGGTGCTTTATCATATAAGCAAGCAGACTCTCCTCGGCAACCGCAGCTCTCGGCTTTTTGTAGCGGTCGGGATTGATTTTGTCATTTCTTCCGCTGAGATTTTGCTGAAGGTTACGGAAGTCGGACTTGCGCTGAGAATATCTTTTACGCTTTTGATATTTACTCATCTGCTGTTTGATAGAATCGGGAGAGACTTCCGTCTCCTTGCTGAGCTTGGAGATATAAACATCCTGCTCTATTGCGCTGTCTATTGACGCAAGAATCCTGACAGCTTCGGTCAGAAACGCAACCTTGTCCTCAGTCTGATTGAGATTGTACTTGCGTCTCAGCTTTTCAAGGCGATATTCAAGGTCGTTGCCGCTTCGTTCGATGACGTTCTTGAAAGCGTCGTGACCCTCCGCTCCCCTGTTTCTGAGGAACTCGTCGGGATCCTTTCCGTCGGGAATGGTTATGACCTTGATAAGCAGGCCGGCGTTTCTGAGCAGGTCGATCGCCCTTGCGGTTGCCTTTTGACCGGCTTCGTCGGAGTCGTAGCAGATGATTACCTCATCCGCGTATCGCTTCATCAGCAGCGCCTGTTCAGGGGTAAGCGCGGTTCCGAGCGTCGCTACCGCGTTTTGAAAGCCTGCCTGATTCACCGCGATTACGTCCATATAGCCCTCGCAGAGAATGAGAGCTTTTTCTCCTGAGTTTTTCGCGTTATTAAGCGAAAAGAGGTTGGCGCTTTTCTTGAACACCGGGGTGTCCGAGGTGTTAAGGTACTTCGGCTTTTGATCGGTCATTATTCTGCCGCCAAACGCGATCACGTTACCTCTCAGGTCAATTATCGGGAACATCACCCTGTCGCGAAAGCGGTCAAATATATTGCCGTTATCACGCTGGAACGCGAGGTTAGCGGCTACAATCTCATTGTTCTTAAACCCCAGCGAACGCAGATGGTCGCACAAGGAATACGAATTGGCGTCGGCATAGCCAAGCCCGAAATGACGGATTGTCCTGTCGCTGAGGGCTCGTCCGTGAAAATAATCAAGACCGACTTTACCGTTCGGAGAATACAGAGTTTTGTAGAAAAACCTGGCGGCTTCGCGGTTAGCCTCATAAATTCTCTTACGCAGGGCGGACATACTGTCGTCGTAGCCGTCCTCGGGCATATTAAGTCCGCACCTTTGAGCCAAAAACCTGACGGCGTCAATATAGTCAAGGTTCTCAATCTTCATAATGAAGGTGATTACGTCGCCGCCGACTCCGCAGCCAAAGCAATAAAACGAGCCGTTCTCGGTATAAATATTGAACGACGGAGTTTTTTCTCCGTGGAACGGGCAGAGCCCGACCATATTACGACCGCGCTTTTTGAGGTTAACATACGAGGAGGCTACATCGGTAATGTCGTTGCGCTCCTTAATCTCGATAATAAAACTCTCGGGCAACGCCATACGCTCACCTCCGCCTGAAAACTCATCAAAATGCGCTTTTCCCAATAATTCGCTATTTATATATACGACAATAATCGAAAATATCCTAAATAATTTTATAATAATACTATTAATTCATTTCAAAATACTTTTCCGATACAACCTCGGTACGGATCTCTCCGGAGGTAACATCGGCAAACTGCTTGTCGAGCGCGGGTAACAGTTCGTCCGGAATGTGGAATTTTATAGTAACATCATCGGCGTATTCAACATCGTCAACAATTCCGCCGTTGTCGATAATAAGAGTGTTGAGCTTGCCGTAGCGAGTGTATGAGCAGGAGATCTCGCACTCACAGCACAAACGCATCTCAACAACCTGAGCGGCTTCCAGAGCAATTTTGCAGCCCCGGGAATAGGCTCTGACGAGTCCGCCGGTGCCCAGCAAAACACCGCCAAAATAACGCGTAACAACCACAACAACGTCAACCGCTTCTGACTTTGTGATAATATCGAGCATCGGGATTCCGGCAGTTCCGGACGGCTCGCCGTCGTCGCTGTATCTGCGAACCTGACCCTCTCTGAGGCTGTAGGCGTAGCAGTTGTGACGCGCGTCCCAGTGCTTTTTCTTAATCATATTGATAAACTCAACCGCTTCGGACTCGCTTTTCACCGGCTTGCAATAACCGATAAACCGCGAATGCTTCTCGACAAATTCGTCGCTCGCTTCAAGCTTTACGGTTTTGTAGGATGTACTCATAATAACCTCTTACGGAAAAATGAGGGCTGTTGCGCTTTGCAACAGCCCTTGGTTTAAAAATTATTTCATATTGAAACGCTTTTTAAATCTGTCAACACGTCCGCCGGTGTCAACTAACTTCTGCTTACCGGTAAAGAAAGGATGGCACTTGGAACAAACTTCCACGCGGATGTCCTTCTTTGTAGAGCCGGTCTCGATTACGTTACCGCATGCGCAGGTAACAGTAGTCTGCTCGTAATTAGGATGGATACCTTTTTTCATTTTATTCACCTCGTTCGGGATATAATCAACATAACATTTGAATTATACAACATTTTTTCTGAAAATGCAAGTCTTTTTTTTATTTTTTTGAAAAAGGTTTTATTGCCCGTTTCTCGCGCTGATGTAAACGCTGTATTCATTAAGACACATATTCAAGCTGCGCATAATAGACGCGTGCTCAACCCCTACGTATCTGAAAGCGCTGTAGTTCGCTTTCATCGAGGTCTCGGCGGTTTTATCAGGAGGATAGCGCAGAATAAAGCCGTAGTCTATTCCGTTGCGAACAAGCCAGTCGTACGCCTGAGAGTAAGCGAACTTTACTCCCTCGCCCGATTTAAAGCTGACTATCAAGCCGGACTGGAACTCGCTGCGTCCTGCCTGAGGAACAGTCACAACAGTCTTTGCCTCCGCCTTTACATCTGTGAGGTTGTACTTGCTGACATATGCGTTGAACTTCTTTTTGTACATTGCCGCCTGCTCGTCATAAGAGATATACGCGTAATCAAGTCCGATGTTGACGCCGTCCTTTTTGGCGGCTTCCAGCATTTTTGTAAGGCTTTCATAAGCGAGCTTGTTGACAAACACTTTGCCGTCAACGTCCTCGAGCTTTGGAACGTAGGACTTTTCGACCGGATTGGATTTGTTAATAACCCTGAGCAGCTCGGCGTTATCCGCGGATGAAGCGACGTATGTTTCGGACTGCTTGAGGTTATTGTTCGACGAAAACAACACGGAACCTGCGATTATCGTGCCTGCAACAACCGCTATCAAAAGCACGCCGACAACAAGCCTTGCAAACCGAAGGGTGGTTGTAGACTCGCTGAACGAACCGGTCGGAAGATGCTTCACGGGGTCGGTGTAGCGTTTAGTGCGAAAGCTGTAGCCTTTTTTGGAGAAGGAGCGTTTGCTCCTGCGCTTGTATGAGCCAAAACCCTTGTTATAGGTATTTCTCAGCATTGGGTTATTTTATCTCCTTAGTGTCTATTTCCTTTACAGCCATTTCGATGAAGCTATCAAGCGGCATTGAACCGAGGTCTCCTTCCTTTCTGTGACGTACGGATACGGCGTTGTTCTCAATATCCTTGTCGCCTACAACGAACATATAAGGAACCTTCTGGAGCTGAGCTTCACGGATTTTGTAGCCGATTTTCTCACTTCTGTCGTCAATTTCTACTCTCATACCCTTTGCCTCGAGCTGCTTTTTGACGTCGTAAGCGTAGTCGAGGTGACGGTCGGCAATCGGGAGAATCTTGACCTGAGTCGGTGCGAGCCACATCGGGAACGCGCCGGCGTATTTTTCGATAAGGAGCGCGAGAGTTCTCTCGTAGCATCCGATGGATGTGCGGTGGATGATGTACGGGTTCTTCTTTTTGCCGTCCTTGTCAACGTACTCCATGCCGAACTTCTGAGCGATGAAGCCGTCAATCTGGATTGTGATGAGGGTGTCCTCCTTGCCGTATACGTTCTTGATCTGAATATCAAGCTTTGGACCGTAGAAAGCGGCTTCGCCTACGCCGATTTCGTAAGGAATCTCGAGGTGGTCAAGAATACGGCCCATCATACCCTGAACCTCATCCCACTCCTGCTCGGAGCCGATGTACTTTTCTCTGTCGTTGGGGTCCCACTGCGAGAAGCGGTAGCTTACATCCTCATAAAGTCCGACTGTTTTAAGCATAAAGATCGCAAGCTCCAGAGAACCTCTGAACTCGTCCTCGAGCTGCTCTCTTGTACACATAAGATGGCCCTCGGAAATTGTAAACTGACGCACGCGGATAAGTCCGTGCATCTCGCCGGAAGCCTCGTTACGGAACAGAGTTGAGGTTTCGTTATATCTCAAAGGCAAATCGCGGTATGAACGCTGGCGGTTGAGGTAAGCCTGGTACTGGAACGGACAAGTCATCGGACGAAGGGCGTAAACCTCGTCGTCCTTTTCCTCGTCGCCGAGGATGAACATTCCGTCCTTGTAGTGATCCCAGTGACCGCTGATTTTGTACAAATCGGATTTAGCCATAAACGGAGTTTTTGTAAGCTGCCATCCCCTCTTCTGCTCCTCGTCCTCAACAAAACGCTGAAGAAGCTGGATAATTCTCGCGCCCTTGGGGAGCATAATCGGGAGTCCCTGACCGATATAATCAACAGTTGTAAAGAGCTCGAGCTCACGACCCAGCTTGTTGTGGTCGCGCTTTTTTGCCTCCTCCATCATTTTGAGGTGTTCCTCGAGCATTGAAGCCTTGGGGAAAGCTACGCCGTAAACACGGCAGAGCTGTGCGTTTTTAGCGTCGCCGCGCCAGTAAGCGCCTGTGCAGTTTGTGAGCGCGACAGCCTTGATTGCGCTTACGTCCATAAGGTGAGGACCGGCGCAAAGGTCTGTAAAGTCATCCTGCTTGTAGAAGCTGATTTTCTCTCCCTTGTCGGTGTGCTCCTTGCAGAGCTCAACCTTGTACGGCTCGTTCATATCCTCGAGCAGCTTTATAGCTTCATCCGGCTCCAGCTCGAATTTTTCAACAGCAATCTTGGATTTCACAATCTTCTTCATCTCGGCTGTAATCTTGTCGAGATCCTCGCGTGTAAAAGGCTTCTCCACGTCAAAGTCGTAATAAAAGCCGTTATCAACAGCAGGACCGATTGCGCATTTTGCGTCCGGGAAAAGACGCTTTACAGCCTGAGCGAGAACGTGTGAGGCAGTATGCCAAAACGCCTTTTTGCCGTTTACATCGTCAAATGTCAGAAGCTCGACCTTGCAGTCGGATGTGAGAGGGGTTCTTAAATCAAACACCTCGCCGTTTATCTTTGCAACGCATACGGACTTGTAAAGTCCCATGCCGATTGATTTCGCGATTTCTGCCGGAGTGATGTTTTCCTCGTACCGGTTAATTACTCCGCCCTTTAGTTCAACATTAATCATTATAATCACCATTACCTTTCTGCCAATACAAATAATTGTTTGCTTTATAGGAGTTTATGCCATTGCAATTATCAGTTCCCCTGTGAAGCAGTTTCCTATAAAGTAAAAAAGCCCCAATACTCCCTCAGGAATATTGGGGCGACTATACATAATCGCGGTTCCACCCAAATTCGGTTAAAAACCCTCATTCAGCCTATAACGGAGCTGTCCGCCGAGCCATTTCCTGCCCGGTACTCAGAGGTGGTAACAAAGTGCCCCGACACATACTCGCACCAACCGTATGCTCTCTTTAGTCGCAAAACAAGATGTCGTGTCCTCATCATCGTATTAAATATATTAACACCGACAATCGCAAAAGTCAATAAACAATTTTTGATATTAATTGTTTTTATTAATATCCTCAATCAATTCGTCGATTTTCCTGAGCTGTTCCTCGGAGTAGTCGTCCTTCTCCATAAGCTCGCGGTTCTCCATGTTCGACTCAATAACGCCTTCCTCAAAGGACTCAACCTTGTCCTCCTCAACGTAGATAGCGTCGTCGCCGTTATCATCCGGAGCGACTACAAGGTTATCCGCCTCGGTCTGGTCAGTTCCGCCGTAGGTGTAGCTGTAGTCATAGTCATCGGTATAGTCTTCGTTCTTCTCGGTAACATAGGTCTCGGCGTCCTCGCCTACGTAGGAATAGTCGTAGTCATAGTCGCCTGTCTGCTCCTCGGGAGCGACAACAGTGTTATCCTGAAACGCGCCGTAAACCCTCTGCTCCTCATCAAAATCATCAAGGTCAAACTTAACAATCTGCTCTTCCTTGGAGCGAACTCGCTTTGTAATCTCCAAATCAAAGAATATGATATAAAGCGCAAACGACATAAACGCAAAACCGATAACGTTCTCGGAATAATCGAGACCGCTTTGAATAAGATTTACGATATTGATAACGCCGATTGTAATGCCGATTGCGGCAAGCGGCAGACCGTATAGGAACAGAGCCTTGACGGGGTTTTTGCCGTTGACAGTAGCGATTACCATAGCAAGCTTAAACGTAAATATCATCAAAAACGCGTAGCAGAAAAGCGGAATCGGGTCAATTGTGATTACTGAAACGGTGCGGTTGTTGAGAAACTCGTTAATAAGCATAAGTCCGCCCCACACCGGCATACAAAGGAAGAAAGCTCCCATACGCGGCAGGAAGTTCCTGCCCTGTAAATGCGCAAGCGCGATGACTACAAGACAAACCGCAGTCAGCATTCCAAACACAATCATAGCCAGAGTAAAGAAGTTAAACTCCATAATACGCTGTAAGGCAAGTATAATATTAAGCGCGGACTTTGAAGCAATAAGACCCGCCGAAATAATCGCGAACACAGCCGCAGGGATATTCCTCGCGAGAATGTACATCGGCGAGGTTTTCTTGTCCAAAGCGATAAAAACAATGTTGATAACAAACATCAACAGCACCGCGGCTACAGCGAGGTATGACGGGATGGTGTTGTCGGAAGAAAATAAGATTCCGAACTTTTGCAGTACAATTACCGCAACCGAGACGAGCGTCAGCGGAATAAACGGAATCCAGCACATTTTTGATTTCATAATATGTTCCTTTCTATTTTAGGTCATATATTCACATTTCAAACATATAATATTTTAAGCCAAAGACAGGCTTATGTCAAGAAATAAAGAGTGAAATTATGAAAAATAAGATGATAGGTTTTTTATCTATATTGCTTATACTGGCGATGATACCGCTTGTATCGGCAAACAAACCAACCGCCAAAGCCAAAGCAAAAAGCGTTAAAACAACAGTTGACCCCTCGCTGATTGCAGGGATAACAGCCGAAACAGTCGGGAGTGATTACTGCGATGAAGCGATAAAAGCGGCGATAATAATTCTCCAAACGAATTATAAATGCAACAGCAAGCAATTCTCAAATGCAAAAAACAGCAGGAATAATTCGAAAATAGAAAAATACGCTAAAGAGCTCAGCGGAATTTACATACGCCGGGGAAAAGAAGCTGTACCTGTTCCCTATTTCAAATACTCGGCAGGCTACACTCAACCGAGCAAAAAATACCCCTACATACGCGAATCGGCAAGCCCGTGGGATTCCTTTTACAACAAAACCGGAACAACCGGCGTAAGTCTGAACGGAATCAACGAGCTGTGCAATCAGGGGCTGGATTACAAATCCGCGCTGAACTGGTACCTGAAGGATATAAAAATAACTTAAGAAAGCGCGTCCGCACAGAGCAGTTTCCTATAAAGCAAACAAAGACCGGCTCAATTTGTTTTGGGCCGGTCTCAAATTATTTAGAAGTTTCTGTATCTTTTAACATTCTTTCTTCTGCGGCGGCTTCTGCGGCGGATGATTGAGCTGATGATGATATAGATAATCAACAGAATAACAATCACCGCGATAACCACGATAAACCAGTTTGAAACAACAATGCTCTGGATTACAGAGAGAACGTAGAGGATTCCGCTGCGCTCGATTGTTTCGGACGACACGAGGTTCACCTTGCCGAGCTCCTGCTTACCGTCAGCCTGCGAGCCCTTGTAATAAACAGTAGCCTTGCCGATTACGTCTCCCTCCTTGATAGGAGCGTCAACGCTGTCGGGGATGTCGTTTTCGATAATTATCTCGGATTCCTTAAAATCGTTGGGAACGATTGCGTTGATGTTCTTCTCGGGAACGAGCTGGACAGTGTTTTTGCCCCATGCAAGGTTTACCTTTTCCTCACAAATCGGGGTTTCCGAGGAAGCAACCTGATTGAGCTCAAGCTTTGTAAGCGCCCAGCGGAACATTTCCTTGGCGTCAATCATAGTTCCGTACTCGTCGTTTTGAGGGTCAAACTTATTTTTCATAAACACACCGAGGTATGAATAACCGTCGGCGGCGCCCATTGTTACAAGGCAGTGACCGGCTTCATCGGTGGTACCGGTTTTGATACCCTTTGCGTACTGGTAATAGTACGGGTATCCGCGGTTTGCGTCAATGAGGTAGTTGGTTGTAGTAAGCGGATATGTTTCTCCGGTAACGTAGTAGGTGGTTGTATTTGTAATAGTCGAAAACTCCGGCAAAGTCAGCGCGTACTGGGTAATCTTCGCAAGATCGGAGGCTGTGGTGTAGTGGTTTTTGTCGTGGAGACCGTCGGGATTCATAAAGTGGGTTTTCTTGCACCCGAGCTCCTTAGCCTTTTTGTTCATCATTTCGACAAACTTGCTGATGTCTCCCTGACCCACAAAGTCAGCGAGAACCATAGCCGCGTCGTTACCTGACGGAACCATCATTGAGTAGAGCAAATCGAGGATCGTCATACTCTGACCGACGTGAGACTGAACGTTAGCGACGGAGCTTCCGGTTCCGATAAGCGTATCAAGAACGCTCTGCTTGATTTTAACCTTGGTTTTCTTGAAGTTGGTTACGTTCTCGGCAACTATGATATAGGTCATAATCTTGGTGGTAGAAGCCGGATAAACCTTTTTGTCGGCGTTCTTCTCGAACACAGTCTGCCCGGTATCCATATTGATAAGCAGAACAGCTTTTGATTTAAGTTTAACGTTATTCTTGTAATTAACCGCCGAAGCAGGTACAAGCGCAGACGTAATGATGGATGAAAGCACAATCATCATCGTCAGAAAAGCCGCAAGTTTCTTCTTCATAATTAACCTCCGAATAATATATTTAGAATATTATACCACATAATGTCAATTAAGGCAATACCGCATAATTCAGGTGTGCGGATTGCGCAGTAAGATTATTTTGGCAGAGTGTTCAAATAATCAGTGCGCATACTGACGTATGGGTACTGATTTTTGGGCAGTATGACGAAATAATATTCAAGCAAGGCGTGCACCGTGAATTGTGCGGTGTTGCCTTAGCGGCAATACCGCATTTAGTTGAGGGTTTCCTCCCCTGTTTGAAGGAAAAGACGTTTTATCTCGGCGTTAAGCGCGCGATAGCGATCGTCATAGAGAAAGTTGGAATCCTCGATTACGTAGTCAGCGATTTTTTGGGAGATTTCAAGGTTGCGGGTATCCGCAAGCGAGCTTATGTTGAGCTGAGGAAGTCCGTGCTGACGGCTTCCGAAAAAGTCGCCCGGTCCCCTGAGCTTTAAGTCGGCGTCGGCAATCTTGAAGCCGTCGCGCGTTGTGCACATAGTTTTGAGACGCTCGCTCGAATTTTCGGTTGTGCTGTCGGACACGAGTATGCACCAGCTTTTCTCGCTTCCTCTACCGACTCTGCCGCGAAGCTGGTGAAGCTGAGAAAGTCCGAACCTCTCCGCGTTTTCTATCATCATAATCGTAGCGTTAGGAACGTCGATTCCAACCTCAATTACGGTTGTCGCCACAAGAATCTTGATTTCTCCTGAGGAGAATTTTGCCATTACGGCTTCCTTGTCGGCAGGCTTCATCTTTCCGTGAAGCACTCCGACCTCAATGTCTGTAAAGTAATTGAGCATAAGCTCTGCGGCGTACTCCTCGGCGGAAGCGAGCTCTATGTCGGAGTCACCCTCCTCAACAAGCGGACAGACTATATAAGCCTGACGCCCTCTGAGAACCTCCTTGCGAATAAAACCAAGGGCGCGCTGTCGCTTTAAGCCGTCAATAAGCAGGGTTTCGATCTCCTGTCTGCCGGGCGGAAGCTCGTCGATTATCGAGATGTCCAAATCGCCAAAGATAATCAACCCCAGTGTTCTCGGGATCGGGGTCGCGCTCATTACCAGCAGATGCGGATTATTTCCCTTTGAGAGCAGCTTTGCCCTTTGCGACACACCGAAACGGTGCTGCTCGTCAGTTACTACCAGCGCGAGGTTTTTGAACAAAGTTTTGTCGGTAATCAGCGCATGGGTGCCGATTACAAGGTCAATTTCGCCGTTTTCAAGCTTAGCTCGGATTTGCTCTTTCTCACTCTTTTTAACAGAGCCGGTAAGCAGCGCGATATTTATGCTTGTATTCGATAATATTTCCTTAAACGAATTATAATGCTGTTCGGCGAGAATTTCAGTCGGAGCCATTATCGCCGCCTGTCCGCCGTTTTTGACGACAGTGTAGCACAGTGAACCGGCAACAACCGTCTTTCCGGAGCCAACATCGCCCTGCACGAGGCGGTTCATCGAAACCTCGGGATTCATAATATCCCTCACGCAGTCAGCCACAGCATTCCTCTGCGCGTTCGTCAGCTTAAAGCTGAGCAGGCTTTCAAATTCAGCGGAGAAGTCGGTTTTTATCAGGTTCTTATTCTCTGACCTTTTGCGGTTTTTGAGCTGTCTGAGCCCGAGGTTCAACACAAGGAGCTCCTCAATCACAAGCCGCTTTTTTGCAGTGTTCAGGGCTTCGCTGCTTTGCGGAAAATGAATATTTTCAATCGCGAAACGCAAGCCGCACAGCCCGTACTTTTCCCGAAGCTCCCCGGGCAGAGGGTCGTTTACCTCATCCGGCAGCAAGTCAACAGCCTGCCTGACCGCCTTGACGACAACGTTGTTCGGCAGTCCGGCGGTTAAGTTGTAAATAGGCTTGATTATGTTCAGGTCGCTCTCGGCAGAAAAGGTCGGGCTAATCATCTGTACCTCTGAAAACCTGCGCGTAGCCTTGCCGAAGAAGCGGTACTTCACGTCGGTTTTGAGCATTGTGCGGATGTAGGGATTGTTAAAAAACACAAGCTCGCACACTCCGGTCTCGTCAGCGATAAAAACCTTGGCGATAAACTTTCCGGTCTTTGTATAGCCGGACTGCACGCCGGAGGTAAGCTCGCCCGAGACGCAGACGGTCTGACCGTCCTGAACGTCGGCAATATCGGTAATCTCCGACCAGTCCTCATAGGTTCTCGGATAGAAATTGAGCAGTTGACCTACGGAGTAAACTCCGAGCTTATGAAAAAGCTCGGCTCGCTTTTTTCCGAGGCCCTTGAGTTCTTCAATTTTCATAGCGTAAAGAGAAGCCATAATCCCACCGTACAATTTGTCTGCCGTATCGGCAGATTAAAAAATTTATTCACTAGGTAAAACAAAAGACCGCCGAAGCGGTCTTTGCATTTATCATTCAACACTGAGTACAAAGTAATAGATTGGCTGACCGCCGTTTACAAGCGAAACATCTACCTTTGAACCGAACTTATCCTGAATTGCTTCGTAAGCCTCCTGAGCTTCTTTTTCGGAAACATCTGAGCCGTAAATCAGTGTTACGAACGAGGTGTCGTGCTTAATCATATTCTTGGCGAGCTTTACGGCAGCCTTAACAGGAGTTTTCTCGGTGATGGTAAGCTTGCCGTTTTCAAGGGCGATAATCTCGCCTTCCTTAATCTTGTGATGACCGAACTCGCTGTTACGGGCGGCAAATGTAACCTGACCTGTCGCAACAGAACGAGCGGCGTCCATCATCATATCCTTGTTGCTTTCAGCGGAGAGCTCCGGGTCGTAGTTGAGCATAGCTGTCATACCCTGAGGAATAGTGCGTGTAGGTACTATAAGCACTGTTCTGTCCTCAACCATAGGAACAGTCTGCTCCGCAGCCATAATAATATTTTTGTTATTCGGAAGCACGATGACAGTCTTTGCCGGAGTTGCCATTACAGCTTCGTAAATATCGTCTGTGCTCGGGTTCATCGACTGACCGCCGGATACAACGTTGGCGCAGCCCAAATCCTTAAAAAGCTGGGTTAGTCCGTCGCCTGCGGCAACAGCCACAAATCCAACCTCGTCAACAGGCTCCTTGGGAGCAAGCTTTTTGCTTTCGAGCGACTTCTGATCGGCGTCCGCCTGAGCCTTTTTGTGCTGCTCCACCATATTCTCAACCTTGACAGTAAGGAGCTGACCGAACTCAAGACCTCTCTTGAGCGCGTCGCCCGGCTGATTGGTGTGAACATGAACCTTGATGATTTCCTCGTCGTTAACTACTACAACGCAGTCGCCGATAGTTTCGAGGAACATTCTCAGCTCGTTAGGGTCGGTTTCAATTTCTTCATCGCGTCCAACGATGAACTCAGTGCAATATGTAAAGTTGATAACCTCGTCAAATTCAGCAACGGTATTTGTAAAGTTGTCGAGCTCCTCCTGAGAGTTGGACTCTGCATACTCGCAGATTTCTCCGTCCGCAAAATACTTGCGCATACCCTCAAAGATAGAGAGAAGTCCCATTCCGCCTGCGTCTACTACGCCTGCCTTTTTGAGAACCGGAAGGTACTCGGGAGTCTTTTGTAATGCTTCGTCAGCGGATCTGCAAATCTCGTCCCAAACGTACGCCACGTCGTCGTTAGCCTCGCAAACCTTGAGTCCGCCCTCATACGCAACGCGGGCTACTGTGAGGATTGTACCCTCAGTCGGCTTCATAACAGCCTTGTATGCGCCGTCAACGCCGAGTCCGAGAGCAGTTACGAGGTCCTTGCCGTCAGCAACCTCCTTGTCCTTGAGTCCGTCAGCAAAGCCGCGGAAGATGATGGACAGGATTACGCCGGAGTTACCCCTTGCTCCGCGGAGCATTGCGGAAGCGATTTCCTTGGCTACAACGCCGATGCTGTCGCTGTTAACTGTTTTGAGAGCGTTAACCGCGGCGGTTGTAGTCATAGACATATTAGTTCCTGTGTCGCCGTCAGGCACAGGAAAAATATTAAGGTCGTTAATCATATTCTTCCTGGTGCAAATATTATTTGAACCGGAGATCAACGCCTGTTTCAAATCAAAACCATTCATAATTAGCACTTCCTAATCTGATTATAGCTATAATCATAAAATCATACAAAGTCATTATACTACAAATAAAAAATATTTCAAGTGTTAATTTATACAATTCTTAATCTTTCGCAGGAGAGTGTTTTTCCGCTTTTTTCATCAATCTCAAACACAACGCACTCGAGCTTGCAGTCATCCGTGCTCAAATCAAAGCGAACCGGCATACGGGTTTTGAATTTTTCAATGACAATCTCAGGTTTTACTCCGAGCACGGAATTCATCGGACCGGTCATACCGACGTCGGTTATGTAACCCGTGCCGTTTTTCAGAACTCTCTCGTCGGAAGTCTGAACGTGGGTATGGGTTCCGAACACTGCGGAAACCCTGCCGTCAAGGTAATAGCCCATCGAAAGCTTCTCGGAAGTAGTCTCGGCGTGAAAGTCAACAATTGTAATTCTGCAATCCTCGTCAATCAGCGAATCAATTACGTCGAACGGACTTGTCAGTCCGTTTTCCATATACATTGTGCCCATAATATTGATAACCTTAACTCTTAGCCTGCCCATATCGACCTCGCAGCTTCCTACGCCGGGTGTGGTTGAATCGGGAAAGTTGGCAGGTCTGATGATGTAGGGCTTTGTGTCGAGGTAGTCGTACGCCTCTTTCCTGCGGAACGAGTGATTGCCGAGAGTAATAACATCTACTCCGCTGTCAAAAAGAAAGTCGGCAGACGAGGGAGTGATTCCGTTGCCGTCCGAGGAGTTCTCGCCGTTACAAATAACGAGGTCTATCCCCTTTACCCTCTTGAGCGAGGGCAGCTTGCTTCTTAAAAACTCGCACCCGATTTTGCCGACTACGTCGCCGATACAAAGAATTCTCATATTTTTCCTCTTTCTGATTTTATGTTAACTAAAGTATAGCATAACAAGAGCTATTGTTCAACTCTGATTCTTTGCTTTACGGCTATGTTTTTGTTGATTGTATAGACGGCTTTGATGATGTACTCGCCGTTTTTTTCGAGCGTCCTGACAGTACGGGATTTAATCCTTCCCCTGCCCTGCGCAAAGCATTCATAGAGAGCGAGCTTTTTGTTCAATATTCTCTCTGCGTCTTTGGGCTTTAAGCAGAGGCTCTGCTTTTCAAAGCAGAACCTGCGGCACAGCTTTTCGCTAACCGGAAGATTGACGTTGTTTATACAAAGGTTCAGGTCATAGAAATTATCGGCATAAAGCTCGGTTGCGGATGACGAGAGCTTAAAAGGCAGATTAAGCCTTAAAAAGCTTAGGTTTGATTTTTCACTATAATTCTCTTTTGGAATTAAAGCTGTTTGGTTTTTCTTCAATTTAATATTCTTTGAAAGAAATATATCAGCAAAAATATCAGCGGATGAATGAACATAGCTCAATTTATCCTCGCTGTTCTCAACAACTGCGCTGACAAGGAGCTGATCCTTTTTGACTGCGGAGCCCTTTTCAATCAGCTTTGAGCCGCTGTAAACTACCGTCTTGGTGACGATTCCGTCGCGCTCCGCCTTGATGTTACAGGGGTACGAGGCAGTTTTTTGCTTGGGAGGCTGAGCCTTTTCTTTTATCTGAATCTGAGCGATATTATTGAGCGCGTTGACGGAAACCCAGCGTATTTCGGGAAGCTCAAGCATCAGCCTGCGCTCAACCGCGTCGGTATCCACCGCGGCTTTAAATACTCCGGGATATAATCCGCATTCATAAAGCGCTTGATTAAGCGAGCTTTGGCTGATGCGTTTTATCCCGTCGATATTCACCTCCCAGATAAACTGGCTCAAAAACGCCATAACCGCAACCGCAAGCACAGCTCCAACCGCGATTCCCCGACGAATTTTGTACCTTCTTATTATAAAAGGAAGTCCCCTGCGTTCGCTCAGCTTGAGCCGCACCTCGGCTTTTTTTGCGAGAGGACGGATTCTCAGGTAATCCCTGACGAACAGTCGGGCTGTATATCCTTCTCCGCGCGGAAGCATATCCCAGTACGTAATACGCCTGCGGTTGAGCAGGTTGATAAACCTTTCGGGAAATCTTCCCTTGACGTCAACGATTACGAATCCCCGAATAAATCTCAAAAACAAAAGAAGCATTATATCACCTACTCAATAAACTCAACGTTACTGATAAAGCCCTCGACAACCACGCCGGTCGGCGAGATACATTTTAGTCTGAGTCCGCGTCCGCACAGGGAAATCACAAGCGAGGAGGTGTTGATCCTGACAACGTCCTTCTCGTATTTAAGGACTCCGGTTGAGCCCTCAATATACGCTCTGCGGTTGCCGGTAAGCTCAACAACCGGCAGGTTATAGCTAAACTCAACCGGGAGCTCGGTTCTGATTCTTCTCACAATGTATCACCTTATTATTCTATCGGGAGTTTTTATAACATATATATTATCGGTGACGCTAAATAATGAATAAATTATTGCACATACGCCGTTTGCTGACAGCCGCGCTGCTTGCCGCGGCATCAATCCTCGCGGTGATTATCAATCGCGAAAAATGCGCCGATGGAATAATCAACGGACTCGACCTCTGCGGAAGAGCGCTTTTGCCGTCGGTACTGCCGTTTATGATAATCTCGTCGTTCTCCGTAAAGAGCGGAGCAGCAGAGCTCATCGGCAAGCTGATCGACAAGCCCTGCAAGCTGATTTTTAAAATTTCGGGACAATCCGCGGCGGTGGTAATCATCGGAATGCTCGGCGGATACCCTGTCGCCGCAAAGGGACTGGAAGCTCTGCGCGAATCAGGAATAATCACAGAGCGCGAAGCAGCCAAAACGGCTCTCGCGGCGGTTTGCTCCGGGTCGGGCTTTACAGTAAGCTTTGTCGGCGCGTCGCTTCTAAACTCTCCCGAAATCGGAACAGCGATATTTATTTCACAAATATTATCCGTAATAATTTTGCTGTTCGCGAATAGATTTATATTTGCGGACAGAGATGAATATATTTCTATTTCGGAATTAAAAACACAAAACCTCTCCGATTCATTCATCGAGAGCGTATCCGGCGCGACCAACGCGGCAGTTGAAATGTGCGCTATGGTGATAGTTTTCTCAGCTATTAACAGCATTTTGGGAGAAAGACTGCCGTTTTTAAGCGTGATACTCGAGGTAACAAACGCGTGTAATATTCTTTGTAAGAATAATAATATCCTGCTGCTCGCCTTTGCGATAGGCTTCGGCGGAATCAGCGTACACTTTCAGATACTTCAATCGTTAAGAAAAATCAAAATCAGCTTTAGTTTATTTTTCGTATTCAGAATTATACAAGGATTGCTCACAACAGCGCTGGCGTTTGCATTTATAAAAACGTTCAAGCTCAGCTCTCCGGTTTTTTCGAGCATAAGCACAATGCCGAGGCTCGGACTCAGCACATCAATCACAGGCAGTATCCTGCTCATCCTGACGGGAATCAGCCTGATTTATAATTTTCACAAGAGAGGCGAATACAATGTGCGGAATAGCAGGAATGCTTGATATTCACGAGGATATGTCGCAAAAAATAGGAGTTCTTTCAAAAATGTCGCGCAGTCTGGAGCGTAGAGGTCCGGATGAAAACGGAATCTTCATCGACCATAATATCGCGCTGATTCACAGAAGGCTTGTAGTCATTGACAAGGACAACGGAAAACAGCCGATGATTTGCGGAATGAAAGGCGAAAAGTACGTAATTGTCTATAACGGCGAGCTTTATAACACCGAGGAGCTGCGTGCTCAGCTTATGTCAAAGGGCTACATCTTTAAGGGACACAGCGACACCGAGGTAGTGCTCAAGGCTTACATTGAATACGGTGAGAGCTGCGCTCAAAGGCTCAACGGAATATTCGCGTTTTGCGTGTATGAGGTCAACAGCAAAAGGCTGTTTATGTGTCGTGACAGAGTAGGCGTCAAGCCGTTCTTTTTCAGCGAGTTTGATTCGGGCATAGTGTTTGCCTCAGAAATTAAAGCCCTGCTCGAGAGCGGAAAGGTCAAACCGCAGATTGACGAGGAGGGCTTGTACGAGTTATTCTTCATCGGGCCGGCGAGAACAGCCGGCAGCGGAATCTTTAAGAATGTACGCGAGCTTTTGCCCGGTGAGTATGCAGTGTACTCAAACGGAAGGCTCACACGAAAAAGGTACTTTACTCTCACAGCGCGCGAGTACACCGACTCTCCACAGCAAAGCGTTGAGAAAGTCAGGTATCTCCTTACCGACGCGATAGAAAAGCAGCTCGTAAGCGACGTGCCGCTGTGTTTTTTTCTGTCGGGAGGACTTGACAGCAGCATAATAGTTCAGGTTGCGAGCGAATATTACAAAAAGAAAAACCTCGCCGCTCCGACAACCTACTCTGTTGAATACACCGACAACAAAAAGTATTTTGAAAAGAGTCTGTTCCAGCCTACGCCCGACTCGGATTTCATTGATATGATGGTCAAAAACGCCGGAACAACTCACAACGAAGTAATCCTCGACAACTCCGAGCTGTTTGACGCCTTATTCCCGAGCGTTAAGGCGAGGGATTTGCCGGGCTACGTCGATATTGACTCCTCGCTTTTGCTGTTTTGCAAGGAAATCAAAAAGGACTTTACAGTATCCTTGTCGGGAGAATGTGCCGACGAGCTGTTCGGCGGATACCCGTGGTATCACAACAGAGAGATATTATTTGAGGAGTGCTTTCCCTGGTCGCGCTCACAAAAAATCAGGCGCAGCGTTTTAAAGCCCGGCATACTAAAAAACGGCGAGGAATACGTTCACCAAAAGTACCTCGACACCGTAAAGAACACCGACAAGCTCAGCACAGACTCAGAGCTCACCTCCAGAATGAGAGAGATGTTTTCGCTCAATTACTACTGGTTTATGCAGTGCCTTTTGGAGCGCAAGGACAGGTGCAGTATGTACAACGGACTCGAAGTCAGGGTTCCGTTCTGCGACTACAGGCTCGTTGAATACGCCTACAATATGCCATGGGAAATAAAAGCATACTCAAACCGCGAGAAAGGAATCGTCCGAAAGGCGTTTGAGGATTTACTTCCGAGCGGTATTGCATGGCGCAAAAAGAGCCCGTATCCGAAAACTCACAATCCGGTTTATATGGAGCTCTGCTCAAAAAGAGCGAAGCAGATTTTGAAGAAAAAGAACGCTCTCACCGAGCTGTTGAGCAAAAGCGGAATAAACGCTATTATCGAGCATCCCGACAAAATCAGCTCTCCGTGGTACGGACAGCTTATGCAGGCTCCGCAAATCCTCGCCTATATCGCTCAACTCGATTATTGGTTTGAGAATTACAAGGTTGATATAATCGTATGAATATGTTAAAATAACGTCGGTGATAGTGTGAAAATTCACACTATCAAAGATTTATGATGACTATTATCGCCATACACGCCTTATCCGCCCACGGTAAGGTCTTAGGGAATGTGAATGGCTATATGTGGGCGGAAAGGCTATGGCGATTAAATGACCGAACAAGGATACAAAAAAATCGAGAGCTTTTTCAAAGCCCGTCCGGCTGCGTATTCGGTTTTGAAATTCATATACAAGTACCTGCCCTACCCTGTGTTTATCGGATATCCGATGTTGATTGCGTTTGAAATTTGGCAGGTGTTTGTGCTGAAGCAGAACCCTCCGGCACTGTACAAAACGCTTTGCATACCGGCGATTACGTTTTTTGCGGTAACGCTTTTGCGCAACATTGTTAACGCTCCGAGGCCTTACGAAAAATACAACATCTCTCCGCTTATCAAAAAGGACACCGTCGGACACAGCTTTCCGAGCCGTCACAGCACAAGCGTGTTCATAATCGCGATTACGTTTTTTTACGTCTGCGTACCGCTCGGAGTTTTTCTCTTATTCCTCGGCGTAATAATGTGCGCGTCACGTGTGCTTGCAGGAGTTCATTTTATTAAGGATGTAACTGCCGGAGCGCTGTTCGCAATATTATTCGGGCTGATGTTTTCAATTAACAGCGAAATATTTTTATCTATTTTCTGAGAGGCTGCCGCATCACTTTGCGACAGCCTATTTTTATCGTTTAATCTCTTGTATTTTACGCAACAATGAAGTATAATGAATTTATATATCTATTAGTTAGTATAGCGTCAGATTGACAAATTTTTAACAATATGATACTATACACAAAAGGAGAAATGAGAATGAAGAAGTTTATATTACCAATTATGCTGGCGCTGGCAGTTATGGCGTCGATGACCGCGTGCGGACAGAACGCCTCGCAGACAGGTCCCACCGAGCCCGAAGTAACCGACAGCAACAACGTAGGCTACGTAACGCTTGCGAACGGAACGCTGACTGTTTCCACAGCGGACAAGAACGCTGCAGAAATCAACGTTCCCGAAAAGCTCGACAACAAAAAGGTAACAAAGCTCTCAAAAAGCGCGTTCAAGATGTTCAAGGCTGAAACAATCGTGCTTCCCGAAACTCTGGAGTCAATCAGCGACTACGCCTTTGCTTTTTGCAAAAACCTTAAATCCGTAAACATTCCCTCAAAGGTCAAAAAAATCGGACAAAACTCCTTTACCGCCTGCGAATCGCTGAAAACCATTACCCTTCCCGAGGGCTTAAAATCAATCGGAGTCTTTGCTTTCAACGGCTCGGGGCTTGAAACAATCACAATCCCCAAAAGCGTTAAGAGCATCCAAAGCTTCGCCTTTGCCGAGTGCGAGGGCTTAAAGGAAGTCACCATCACCGGCGACTCAACCCAGCTTGATGACAAAACCTTCACAAGCTCAGACAACGTAACCATTATTGCTCCAAAGGATTCCGAGGCAATCAAGTACGCCAAGGATAACAATATAAAATACAAAACTTCAAATTAACAGATGGAGGTCTTTATATGAGTACAAGAGAGTACCCCGTTGTGGACGGAGTTGAAGCTCTGGAAAAAGCTCTTAAAAGAGTCAGAGCCGCTCAGAAAAAATACGCTCAGTTCACACAGGAACAAGTAGACAAAATCTTCCTTGCAGCGGCAACAGCCGCCAACAGGAACCGAATTCCTCTCGCAAAGCTCGCTGTTGAGGAAACAGGAATGGGCATTGTTGAGGACAAAGTAATCAAAAACCATTTTGCGTCCGAGGAGATTTACAACAAGTACAGAGACGCCAAAACCTGCGGCGTTATCGACGAAAATCCCTCTATGGGCACAAAACGCGTAGCCGAGCCTATCGGCGTAATCGCGGCGGTTATCCCGACAACCAACCCGACTTCCACCGCAATCTTCAAGTGCCTGCTCGCGCTCAAAACGCGCAACGGTATCATTATTTCCCCTCACCCGCGCGCCAAGAAAAGCACAATCGAAGCCGCTAAGATTGTACTCGAAGCAGCAGTAGAAGCCGGAGCTCCCGAGGACATCATCGCCTGGATTGACGTTCCAAGCCTTGAAATGACAAACCTCGTAATGAGCGAGTCAGACACAATCCTCGCTACCGGCGGCCCCGGAATGGTTAAGGCGGCTTACTCATCTGGCAAGCCCGCGCTCGGCGTAGGCGCCGGCAACACCCCGGCAATCATCGACGAAACCGCCGACATCCTCGTAGCCGTAAACTCAATAATCCACTCAAAAACCTTTGACAACGGTATGATCTGCGCTTCGGAGCAGAGCGTTATTGTTGACAAGAACATCTACGACAAGGTAAAGAAGGAGTTCTCTGACCGAGGCTGCTACATCCTTGGAAGCGACGAAATCGACAAGGTCAGAAAGACAATCATCATCAACGGCGCGCTTAACGCGAAAATCGTCGGTCAGTCCGCTTACACAATTGCTTCCCTCGCAGGCGTAGAGGTTCCGAAAAACACCAAAATTCTTATCGGCGAGGTTGAATCTGTTGATCTCAGCGAAGAATTTGCTCACGAAAAGCTCTCCCCTGTTCTCGCGATGTACAAGAGCGAAAGCTTTGAGGACGCGCTGCAGAAAGCCGAACAGCTTATCGCCGACGGAGGCTTCGGTCATACATCATCAATCTACCTCAACGCAATCACCGAGAAAGACAAGCTCGACGAATTCGAAAAGCGTATGAAAACCTGCCGAATCCTCGTCAACACTCCGTCCTCACACGGCGGTATCGGCGACCTTTACAATTTTGACTTAACACCGTCTCTCACTCTCGGTTGCGGCTCTTGGGGCGGCAACTCGGTATCTGAGAACGTAGGCTGCAAGCACCTGCTCAATATCAAAACAGTTGCGGAGAGGAGAGAAAATATGCTTTGGTTCCAGGCGCCTGAGAAGGTATATATCAAGAAAGGCTGTATCCCAGTTGCTCTCAGAGAGCTCAAGGAGGATTTAGGCAAGAAGAAAGCGTTCATCGTAACCGACAGCTTCCTTTATAACAACGGCTACACAAAGCGCGTAACAGACGAGCTCGACAAAATGGGCATTACTCACACAACGTTCTTTGACGTTCAGCCTGACCCGACGCTCGGTTCCGCCAAGGAAGGCGCAAAGGCTATGCAGGCGTTCGGACCTGATGTAATCATCGCAATCGGCGGCGGCTCCGCTATGGACGCAGGCAAGATTATGTGGGTACTCTACGAGCACCCCGAGGTTGACTTTGCCGATATGGCGATGCGTTTCTCCGACATCAGAAAGAGAATCTACAAATTCCCGCATATGGGCGACAAGGCGTACTTCGTCGCAATCCCGACATCCTCGGGAACCGGCTCCGAGGTAACTCCGTTTGCGGTTATTACCGACGAAAACGACGGAACAAAGTACCCTCTCGCCGACTACGAGCTTATGCCTGATATGGCGATTGTTGACGCGGATATGATGATGTCAGCTCCAAAGGGACTGACAGCCGCTTCCGGTATCGACGCAGTTTCCCACGCGCTCGAGGCTTACGCCGCAATGCTCGCGACTGACTTCACCGACGGACTCGCGCTTAGAGCCTTAAAGGTTATCTTCGAATACCTCCCGGCTTGCTACGATAACGGTCAGAACGAGCCTGTAGCTCGTGAAAAGGTTGCTCACGCTGCAACAATGGCAGGTATGGCGTTCGCCAACGCGTTCCTCGGAGTTTGCCATTCTATGGCTCACAAGCTCGGCGCGTTCCATCATATCGCTCACGGTATCGCAAACGCTCTTCTGCTTGAATACGTAATCCGCTTCAACGCTTCCGAAACTCCGACCAAGATGGGAACCTTCTCTCAGTACGCGTATCCTCACACAAAGGCTCGTTACGCTGAGGTTGCCGATTACCTCGGACTTGGCGGCAAGGACGACGACGAAAAGCTTGAGAACCTCATCAAGGCAGTAAACGACCTCAAGGCACGCATCGGAATCAAGGAGACTATCCGCGACTACGGCGTAGACGAGAAGGTGTTCCTCGACACACTCGACGATATGGTTGAGCAGGCGTTCGACGACCAGTGCACAGGCGCTAATCCGCGTTATCCGCTGATGAGCGAAATCAAGGAAATGTACCTCAAGGCTTACTACGGTAAGGACTACAAGGCAGAGTAAGGAGTGTGTACTATGAAATTTGACAACATTATTTACGAAACCAAAAATAAAAAAATCTACCGCGACGGAGATTTGGCGATAAAGGTATTTGACGAGAACTTCTCCAAGGCGGCAGTTCTCAACGAGGCTCTCAATCAGGCAAGAGTTGAGGAAATCGAGGGAATCAACACCCCGAAGCTTCATCAGGTTACAGTAATCGACGGCAAATGGGCGATCGTCACCGATTTTATCGAGGGCACAACTCTCCAGGAGCTTATGGAAAAGAACCCCGACAAGCTTGACGAGTACCTCAACCTCTTTGTAAATCTTCAGATTGAGATTCTCTCAAAGCGCTCTCCCCTGCTCACAAGCCTGCGCCACAAAATGCAGAGGAAAATCAGCGAGTCCGACCTGGACGCGACAACTCGCTACGAGCTCCACACACGCATAAACGGTATGAAGAAGCACCACAAGGTCTGCCACGGCGACTTTGTTCCGTCGAACATCATCATCACTCCCGACGGTACCCCATACGTTATTGACTGGGCTCACGTAACTCAGGGCAACGGAGCCGCTGACGCCGCGAGGACTTATCTCGTGATGAACCTCAAGGGCAGAATCGAGCTTGCTGAAAAATACCTCAACCTCTACTGCTCCAAGACCGACACCGCCAAGCAGCTCATTCAGAACTGGATGCCGATTGTAGCTGCTTCACAGTCAGTCAAGAGAATCCCCGAGGAACAGGATCTCCTGATGAAATGGGCAAGCGTAGCCGACTACGAATAATAAATATTCATAAATATGAATAAAAGAATCACTCCCGTCATATAATATAACGGGAGTGAATTTTTTGCTCTAATTCGTACAAACATCGAAAGGTTCTGAAGCTATGACACTGGTTCACAACATAGACTACAAAAAGCTCGGTATAAGCTGCGCCGTCAGCGTAGGAGTCGGAGCTTTGTCGGGAATAATATCGGCATTTGGGATGAGCAGCTTTGACGAAGCCGCAAAACCGCCGCTGACTCCTCCGTCGTGGTTGTTCCCTGTGGTATGGACCATACTGTTCCTGCTGATGGGATTTTCCTCATACATTGTATATACCGCCCACGACAAAGACCACGAGCTGCGCAACGCGGCTCTAACAGTCTACGCGGCGCAATTAGTCGTAAATTTCTTCTGGCCGATAATCTTCTTCAACCTTGCGGCGTATCTGCTGGCGTTCATCTGGATTGTACTGCTGCTCGTGATGATTGTGGTGATGTTCCGGCTGTTCAAGCAAGTCAACGACCTTGCCGCCTACCTGCAAATTCCGTATATAATCTGGGTCAGCTTTGCCGTTTACCTCACTTTCGGAGTATTCATAATGAATTAACAAAAGGGCTTGTTCACATTGTGAGCAAGCCCTGATTTTATTGAGCGTTTTCTACCGGTTTATAGTAGATGTCAAGGAAAATCTCGAAAAGCTTTTCCTCATCCGGGATAAATTCATTGTAGGTCTTACCCTGCTTCATTTTACCCGGGATGTTTACAATCTCAAACTCGCCGTAGTTGCCCTGAATCGCGTTGACGGCAAGATACGAAACCTCGGAAGCGTCAATGTTGGTGCAAATATACGGAGAAGCGGTGTTGTAAATATTAAATGGAGTCGAAATATCCGACTTTGTCAGGCTTACAACAGACGCGCCAAAGTTCTGCAAATACAGCTTTTGTCTTTCCATACGAAGGTTGTTGCCCTCGATTGTGGAGTGACTTCTCGCGCGAACAAACGCAGTCGCAAGGCTGCCCTGCAGGTTATACTTCTGTCCCTTTTTAAACTCGTCAATCGTCTCGGGAGATACAACTGTAACTCCTCCGATTGAATCGTTGATCGGCCCGATTCCCTGCAAGTCAAGCGAGAGGTAGTTGTTAATCGGAACATTATACAATAGCCTGCGAACAGAAACAAGCTCATTGTGACAGCTTGTTTCCTTGCCGTCGCCATACGCGTACGCAAGACATATCTGGGCGTTTTTCTCGCCGATGTAACCGCCGCTGGTCGAATAAACGCCAATATCGGTCATAGTATCACGCGAGATGTTCAGAACCTTAGTCTTTCCGTTGGAGAGGTCGAGCGTAATCACGAACAGCGAGTCTGCGTCTCCGCCGGTTCCGACCTGACCGTCAACTGTTGAAAGGCTTTCCTTATCAATACCCATACAAAGCACGCTTGTTATGTTATCATTGAATTTATACTTAACGCCCTTGTAGGTGATTGTATTGCCGTCATCAGTAGTTGAAGCGCTCTTAGGAACATCAATATTAAAGCCGGTTTTGTCAGTAAGCTGGCCTCTGCCCATATTGACCATAATAAATACAGTCGCAACGCCGGCAACAATCAAAGCCATCAAAAAAGCGATAACCGCAATAGCAATCTTCTGCCACTTTTTCATTTTCTTTCTGTGATGATGATGCTTATGAAAATGGTGCTTGTGTCTGTGACTGCTCGGAGAACGGTGCCTGTGGTGAGACGGAGACAGCACCGAAGGACTTGTCTTTTTGTGCTTGTGGTGACGTCCGCCGGTAGAACGGTGGCGCTTTTTGTTTTGTCTGTACACAAAATCGTCAAGGTCCTCATACGCTGAGGAGTTCTCCTGCTCAATAGCTTCTTTGAGCTTTTGAGCGCGTTCCGCATCCTCTCCGGTCAGGTTATCCTCGTCCGCACTGTGAGGCTTTACTCCGGTTATTCTTTCGTAATCCGCGCTGTTTTTAAATCTGGAAAAAGCGTCGGATTCATCGTCAATCACCGGACGGCGATTGTGGTTGCTTCCGTTACCTTGTAAGCTCATCCTTTACTAATACCCCCTGCAAAAGATACCTTCCGTCTCCTGAATTGAGACATGTACTTAGTGTCAGAATTTTATCATCAGTAGTAAGCCGTCTGTTCAGCTTACGCACGTTTTTTGTGTAAGATCTCGGATCCTGAATCATATCAAGATACTTTTCGAAAATTTCATCCTCGGCAAAATTAAACGAATTCATAATATGTCTGTCGTCGTATACAAACGCCGACACCACCTCATAAGTCAGCTTTCGGTTCGGTTGATAGACGTAAAAATAGCGGTGCTTCTTACTATCGAAAAAGCTCTTATCCTCAAATTTGTGGAGCTGCGCGAACATCGAGCCGTTAATCATATTATGACCATACAGGACAGTCACCCTGTCGCTGAATTCCGAGCTGTTGCAATACTCCATATAAATCGAGCCGGCGTAGCTTGAATTGCGGTTAACATCGCGGTGCAGATAAAAATCGTCAGCCGTCTGACTCTGCAAAATCGGGTAATCGACTTTGGTGTCCGGAACCTTAATCCATGCGACAATCTCGTTGTTTTGCTTGTTAACCGCCTTAAAGTCAATCGGATTCTTCGGCTTTTTATCCTTAGAAGCCGTTTTGCTGTCCGAGCTCACAGAGGACGAAGCAGTCTGCTCAGTGCCGGAGAGTTTGGCAGAATTGTCTGAGTTCAACATACCAAAGAGAAAATAACCTACTACCCCGAGGATAATAAGCAGTACAACTATTATGATAATTACATATATTTTGCTTCTGTTTTCTCTATCCATTTTGACACCTGCACAAATTTCTACATAATACATTATAATATCTTACCCTAACCGTGTCAAGGTTTTTTATATTTCCTCGTCAATCTCAGTGTGCCTCTGTCGGGTTGACGATGTCCCCCTGACCAAGGCACCCTATTATGGTCTGCTGCCGTGTGCAACGTTCATCTTTTATTTATCTTCGTCAAACTCAGTGCACCTCATTACAATTGACAATTGACAATGATGGTCGTGTAGATAAGCTTGATATAAACGAAACTTTTCTGCCCGACCGAATTATTAATTTTTCATTTTTCATTCATCATTCATCATTCTTCACTCTTCACTCTTCACTCTTCACTTTTCGTTCTTCACTCTTCGTTCTTCACTCTTCACTAAATTAACCAATAATTTTCAATTTTCATTTTTCAATTTTCAATTGACAATGATTGCGCATTTCAAAGCAGTTTCCTATAAAACAAAAAAGGCTCCGGAAACCCGAAACCTTTTAAAATCAGATAGCTATTATTTCTTAGAAACAGCGAGCTTAACGCCTACTGCCGCAAACGCAGCAATCAACACTCCGATAAAGCCAAAGAGGTAGAAAGCTGAGCTGTCACCCGTCTTAGGAGATACAGGCGAGCTGTTGCTCTTAACCGGCTTTGAGCCGGACTCTGACTTTGAGCCAATCTTTCTGAAATGAGGAGTAAACTCAACGTCACTCTTCAGGAGAATAGTAAGCTCGTCGTCAGTGAGGTCTCCGTCAACGATGTCATACTTACCCTTTGAGGTCCATTTTACAAACTCATAGCCCTTCTTAGGCTTAGCCTTAACAGTAGCGTGCTTGCCGTCCTTATCAATCTTTGTGGTATACGTACCTGTTCCGCCCTCTGTATTATGCACAACAATGTTGTACTCCTTGCTGGCAGTCGGGCTCGGGTTCTTGGCAGCCATAGCAGGCATCGCCGCAAACGCAAAAATAAGAACCGCAAATAATACTGAAACTATTCTTTTCATAAATATTCCTCCGTATATGAGTATAATTTCTCATAATCAAATTATTCTTAATGATTATAACACAGTATATTTGAAAAGTAAATAGTAATTTCATCTAATTTTTACAAATTGTCAAAAATGCTTGAAAAACCTACTATTTGACTGTATAATAATTACAATTATAATATGTTGAGGTGCGTTTATGAATACTATCGCAAAGATTCAGGACGAAATTATTAGATTAAAAAAGGAAAAGGACATCTGCATTTTGGCTCACAGCTATCAGGCTCGCGAGATTTTGGAGGTTGCGGACTTCACCGGCGACTCCTACAAGCTCAGCGTTGACGCGTCAAAGGCTCCAAACCAAAACATTGTTATGAGCGGAGTCAGGTTTATGGCGGAAACCTGCAAGATTCTATCTCCTGAGAAGCACGTATACCTTCCCAACCCGGACGCGGGATGTTCGATGGCTGACCAGATGGACCGCCAGCTCATCAGCCAGGTCAAAAAGCAGTACCCGGATCACACTGTTGTAGCGTATATCAACACTACCGCAGAGCTCAAAACAATCTGCGACGTTTGCGTAACATCCTCCTCGGCTGTTGACATCTGCAAGAAGATAGAGAACGACAAAATCCTCTTTATCCCCGACTGCAATCTCGGCGATTTTGTATTAAAGCAGATTCCCGAAAAAGAGTTCAAGCTCCTTTCCGGAGGATGTCCGATTCACGCCTGCGTCAACAAGGACGACGTAAAAAAGGCCCGTTCCTTATATCCCGACGCTCTGCTTCTTGTTCATCCCGAGTGTACACCCGAAGTCTGCTCGCAGGCTGACTACGTAGGCTCAACCTCAGGCATTATGCAATACGCAATAAATTCGGAAAACAAGGAGTTCATCATCGGAACAGAAATCAGTATTCAGGAGCACCTGCAATATATGTGTCCGGACAAAACCTTCCACTACCTCACCAACAAGCTCATCTGCCCCAATATGCGCACAACAACCCTCGTTGATTTGTACAACTGTATCAAGGGCGAAGGCGGCGAGGAAATCCTCCTTGACGACGAAACAATCCGCGACGCGAAGAAATGTATAGACGAAATGATAAGGCTCGGCAACTAAGATGAAAGCATTAATAGCAATGAGCGGCGGCGTAGACAGTTCGGTCGCCGCTCTTATTATAAAAGAACAGGGCTACGACGCAACCGGAGCTACGATGAAGCTCTACGATAACGACGACATAATCACCAAAAACGACAACACCTGCTGTTCTCTTGACGACATTGAGGACGCGCGCGCCGTCTGCCGAAAACTGGACATACCATATTATGTATTCAATTTTCGTGACAGCTTCAACGAAGAAGTGATCGACCGATTTATCAAGGCTTACGAAAACGGCTCCACCCCCAACCCCTGCATCGACTGCAATCGCTATATGAAGTTTTCAAGGCTGATGCGCCGGATGTACGAGCTGGAGATGGACTTTGTTGTAACAGGTCACTACGCGAGAATTGAATTTAACGAAAGCACAAACCGATTCAATCTCAAAAAGGCGGTTGACGAAAGCAAGGATCAGAGCTACGTTCTCTACTCTTTGACTCAGGAACAGCTCAGCCATACCCTATTCCCCCTCGGCTCACTTAACAAAACCGAGGTCAGAAAAATTGCCGAAGAAAACGGATTCATCAACGCCAAAAAGCACGACAGTCAGGACATCTGCTTCGTCCCGAACGGCAAATACTCCGAGTTCATCGAGAGCTACACCGGCAAAAAGTACGCCGAAGGAGATTTTGTTGACAAAGACGGCAACGTGCTCGGAACTCACAAGGGTATTATCCGATACACAATCGGTCAGCGCAAGGGACTCGGGCTCGCGCTTCCGGCTCCGATGTATGTGTGTGAAAAAGATCTCGAAAACAACCGGGTTATCCTCGGATTTAACGATGACCTGTTCTCCGACACTCTCTACGCAGACAACCTCAATTTGATCTCCTGCGACAAGATTGACGGGAAACTGAAGGTATCCGCAAAGGTCAGATACAATCAGAAGGAACAACCGGCGACTGTCGAGCAGCTCGGCGACGACAAAATCAAGGTTGTTTTCGACGAACCTCAGCGCGCCATCTGCAAGGGTCAGGCGGTTGTGCTCTACGACGGCGACAACGTAGTCGGCGGCGGAACAATTATATAAACAGAAAATATCAGCTTATGCAGTTTTTGCATAAGCTGATTTATTTTTGCTTGTATTTGCATTGTGAGCCCTATTGTAAATGAATAACAATCCGATTATAATATGGTTGTCAATTGATAAAAACATAAAAGGAGAATAAAAAAATGTTTTCATACAAAAGACGCGTTAAATACTACGAAACTGACCGTATGGGAGTAGTTCACCATTCTAATTATCTAAAGATAATAGAGGAAGCAAGACTCCAGTGGTGCAACGAAAACATTATGGACTACAAAACGCTTGAGAAACAGGGCTGTATAATCCCAGCCGCAAGCGCGTGCGAGAATTTTATAGACTATCTGAGGTTCGACGACCCGTTCAGAGTCGAAGTTACTCTTAAAGAGTACAAAGGAATCAAGATGACTTTCTCGTACAAAATCTATAACGAAGAAACAGGAAAGCTCTGCTACACCGGAGAAAGCTCCCACTTCTTTGCCAAGGAAAAAGGCGGCGAGCAATACCTGCCCTACATCTCATTCAGAAAGGATTTTCCCGAAATCCACAAACGCCTCACAGCTATAGCTAAATAACGTACTCATCCTCGTCATCCGCGATACCGTCGCGTTTGATTGTGTTGAGGAAAAGATGCGCCGCGGGATTTGAGTTATCCTTTCGCCACGCGAGCACATACGTCAGGTCTGTTTCGATGCCGCTGAAATTCAGCGACTTTACAGACGGATGCTTGTAATCCCTGATGAGCTGCGACGGCAAAATCGAGATTCCCATTCCCGACGTAACCGCCATATACACAGAGCTAACATCGTCAAACTCAACAACCGAGTCCGGCGAAAAATGGAAGGTACGAAATATATCCATAATCTCCATATAAAGTATCGGACTTTCAGCCTCCGACAAGAGAACGAACCTGCGGTTTTTAAGACTGACTACGTCAACGGAATCCCCCTTAACCTCGTAGTCTGACGGCACAAGCAGCTTTAGCGTATCCTTGGACGTAACCTCGGATTCAAGGTTATCATTATCCGGAAGCATATCCCTGAGCAGAAAGAAAAAGTCGAACTCCGAGCTGTTGAGCGCGGCGGAGAGCTCCGAGCCCGAAACGCTCACCATATCAACCGCAATCTCGGGATACTTTTTTGTAAAGCTTTTGAGACACTTAACCGGATAATCAACCGATGTGGCGTCGTACGCAAGCCTGAGCCTGCCGCCTCTGCCGTTATTAAGCTGGCTTACAACCGAGGTCGCCTTGTTGAGAGTGTCGATTACGTCCTGAACATACGGCAAAAGCAGCTTTCCCTCGTTAGTGAGCTCGACCTCGCGCCTTGAACGCTCAAAGAGCCTGACCCCGAACTCTTTTTCGAGGTCGCGTATATACCGGCTGACGGTTGACTGGCTGACGTAATTACGCCGCGCCGCTTCTGAAAAGCTCAGCGTTCTCGCAACCGAGATGAAACACTTCAATTGAATTAAATCCATACGCCCCTCCTATTCACAAAATAAATAAATATCGGGTTTTACCGGCTTTATTTGCATTAATAAGATGTTGAAAAATTTACCGTATTTTGCTATAATTCAATTATAGCATAAGAATATGCAAAATGCAAATAAGTAATAACTCGGAGGATCAATATGGAAAAGATAGTAATCACAGGTATGGGAGCGGTGACTCCGGTCGGAATCGGCGTTGACAATTACTGGAACAGCATTATTGAGGGCAAGTGCGGAATCGACAAAATCCAGAGCTTTGACGTAAGCGAGCTCGCTGTTCAAATCGCCGGCGAAATCAAGGATTTTAACCCGAGCGATTACCTGCCAAAGGACGTAGTAAGAAAAACCGACGCTTTTATGCAATACGCGTACATAGCAGCGGAGGAAGCTCTCGCCCAGTCCGGACTTGAAATCGAGCCCGAGCGAACAGGAATTGTTATGGGAACCGCGATGAGCGGAATCTCGACAATCGCGTTTACTCAGGAAGCGCTGACCGGAGCTTCTCACAAAAAGGTCGGACCTCGCTTTATTCCTAAGATTCTCGGCAATATTGCCGCGGCTAACATCGCAATCGCGCACAACATTCAGGGCCCCAGCTACACCATCTCGACAGCCTGCTCCTCCGGCGGCGACGCAATCAACCAGGCGTCAATGATTATCCGCGCCGGCAAGGCGGACGTTATGATAGCTGTCGGAGCCGAGTCCGCTCACTGCCCAATCTTCATTTACAGCCTTGCAAACGCCAAAGCGCTCTCACGCAACAACGAAGATCCGCAGCACGCCTCGCGCCCGTTTGACGAGGCGAGAGACGGCTTCGTAATCGGCGAGGGCGGCGGAGCGCTTATTCTCGAAACAGAAAGCCACGCCAAGGCTCGCGGAGCCAAAATCTACGGCGAGCTGCTCGCCTGCGGCAACACAAGCGACGCATACCACGTAACCGCTCCTCATCCAGAGGGACGCGGAGCGATAGCTTGTATGAAGCAGGCTCTCGCGGAAGCAGGCCTCAAGCCCGAGGACATCGGCTACATCAACGCTCACGGAACCTCAACTCCAAAGGGCGACGAGGTTGAGACCCACGCCGTCAGCGAGGTATTCGGAGAGAAGACTCCTCTCGTAAGCTCCACCAAGGGAGCCACAGGTCATATGATGGGAGCCGGCGGAATTACCGAGGTTATCGCCTGCATCAAGGCGGTAGAAACAGGAATCGTTCCGCCTACAATTAATCTGGAAAACCCGATCCCCGATTGTAAAATAGACTTTGTACCCAACGAAGCGCGCAAGGCAGACATCACCTACGCGATGTCCAACGCATTCGGCTTCGGAGGTCAGAATTCAAGCGTAATCGTCGGAAAATACACAGGCTGACAGCCCGGGCGTAATTCTGACTCACGCGCTAAAGAAAGGTTATGAAACTATGAGTTATACTTACGACGCAACAATGTTTAAAGAGACATTTGAATCAGAATTCACCTGGCTTAACGGCTTCCTCAGGAACGTCCGCCGCTTTGCGGACAGAGGGGCTTTGCTTGACCCTCTCACCAACCGCAAATGGACTTACAGGGAGCTCAACGCCGAATGCAACAAATTCGCAAACGCAATGAAAAACAGCGGAATTGTCAAGAGTGATAGAGTTTTCTATCAGCTTTATAACTCGCCGTACTTTGTATTCTCGCACATAGCTCCCCAAAAGCTCGGAGCAATTTCCAACCCGGCGAACTTCAACCTTTCTCCGGGCGAAACCGCAGAAATTCTCAACCACAACAAGCCTGCTGTCTACGTATATGACAGCCAGATTACCGAAACGGCAATCAAGGCTCTCCAAATCGCAAAGCACAAGCCCAAGGTTATCATTATGGCGGATTACCTGCAAAAGTACGACTCCGCTCCCGAGGGTCACGTTAAATACGAGGACTACGTAAGCAACCAAAGCGAGGAGAATCCTCCGATTGACTTTAACCCTCACATCTACGACGAAGTGCTCAGACTCCAGACCTCCGGCACAACCGGAACTCCAAAGGGCGTACCGCTCAATAATATAAACGAGGTACTCTCCGCGCACGACGTTATTATGCACTTCCCCCTCTCTCCGTACGACAAGACTATGAATATGACTCCGTGGTTTCACCGCGGCGGAATCCACTCAGGCGGAATCACTCCGTCGCTCTACGCCGGAGCCGAGATTATTATAATGAGAGATTTCCACCCAAAAACCACTCTCAGCTATGTTGAAAAATACGGAATCACCTTCCTGATCGGCGTACCGTCCGTCCTTGGACTGCTCGCAACCCGTCAGGAAAAGCACCCCAAGGACATCAGCTCCCTGAAAGGCATCATAACAATGGGCTCTCCGCTCGAAAAGCAGGAGTGCATCCGCTTCCAGCAAACTCTCACTCCGAACATCTTCAACGGATACGGCACCACCGAGAGCTTCTGGAACACCTTCCTCAGACCTCAGGACCTGCCCGAGATGGCAGGCTCCGCCGGCAGAAGCTGCACTGACGATGAGGTAAGAATCGTAAAGGTTTATGATGACAAAAAAGCTGAGCCTGACGAAACAGTCGAGAACGACGGCAAAACCGAGGGAGAAATTATCATAAAATGCCCCGGCAAAACCACCTACTGCTATGTTAACAACAAGGAAGTCACCAAGGAAAAGTTCTACAAGGGCTGGATGTACACAGGCGACATCGGCACCTGGGACGAAAAGCACTTTGTCACCGTAGCCGGACGCAAGGACGATATGATTATCAGCAAGGGCGAGAACATCTACCCTGCCCGAATCGAGGAAGCAATCAACGAATTCGACAAGGTCAAGGACTGCATAGTTACCTCTGTACCCGACAAAACCCGAGGTGAAGCAGTCGCGGCGTACATAATCCCTGCCGACGACAGTCTCACCGTCAAGGAAGTCCTTGAATACTGCAAGAGCTCGCCGAACCTCTCAAAGTATCAGGTTCCGAGGTATTTCAGGATGATTGACTCCTACCCCACCACCGCAACCGGCAAAAAACAGCACTACAAAATGAAAGAGCAAGCCAAAGAAGATATGCAAAACGGCTTACTCCTCCGCAAATAATTTTATCTCGAGTAGATAGGTTGATGTAATTCTAGCTGTTGTTTCCCGATAGAAGTTACTGTTCTGTCGGGGACAACAGCTGTTTTTTTAGGAAGCTGCCTGCTCGAAAAAAGGTTTCTTACAGAAATAAAAGTGGTTTTTCCCGAGTAGATTTGTATTTCGCTTACACGAAGCGCAAAAAGTCTGTCGGGTACAGAAGCTAACTTTTCATCAATCTCTCTGTCCAACCGATTTTTTCTTGAGCAGCAAGCAAATTAATATGGTCGGGAGACAAACGCTTCTCGCAGAAGCCGCTGTCTACCCGACCATAATTTTTAATTTTCAACTGTCAATTAGTTCTTCAAGTCCTCATAGATTCTCTGCTGAATTTCCTTTTTCAGCTTCGCAAAGTCGTGAAGCTCAATAATCCAAGCTCCGCCTGCGGATGTACCCGCGCTCCACTCGCCGTCCTCGGGAACAGTTCTTTCGCTAACCTTAAAGCCAAAGAACTTGGTCGAACGCTGAGCCAGCCACTTGAAGTCGTCGGAGCTGAGATTCGTCTTGACGTGCTTTCTGAGAGTCTTGATTGTGGAGAGAACCTTGTCCGGAGTATAGTTTTTGTAGGTAGTGAGCAGGCTTGTAATAACCCTGCGCTGACGCTGCGAGCGAGTAAAGTCCGTACCGCCGAAGCCGTTACCTCCCCTGTCTCTGCAAAGCCAGAGCGCCTGCTGACCGTTGAGCGTAACCTTGCCGGACGACACAAGTCCGACTCCGGCCTGACCGTTTTTGTTGAGCTGCCAGTTGATGTAGCCGGCTTCGTCCGCGCTGATTTCAACCTCAACTCCGCCGAGGTTGTTAATAACCTCCTTAAAGGTCGAGAAGTCAACCGAAACGTACTTGTTAATCTTAATTCCAAAGGTCTCGGAGATAGTCTTGCACGTGAGCTCCGCGCCGCCAAAAGCATACGCGGCATTGAGCTTGTTCTCGCCGTGACCCGGAATGTTAAACCAGTTATCTCTCATAAATGAGGTGAGCTTAACCTTGCCGGTGTTGCTGTCGATTGAAACAAGCATCATACAGTCCGACCTGCCGGCGCCGTTGTCGCTGTCAACTCCGAGGAAAAGAATGTTCTTGACGTTTGAGTTAGCGTAGAGTCCGTTTTCCTTGTGAGTCTTGCCCTTTTTAAAGCTAACCTTTTTGTCGCTGGTTTTTACGTACTTCCAGCCCTCTGTATCGCTGAATTTATACACAACAACCGCAACACCCTCGTACTCGTCGTCGTCAACGGTAAAGCGGATTTTGTCAACACCCTTAACCAAGTCGGTATCCTGGTTGAAGAACTTTGCTTTTTTGTATGTTTTAACAACGTATTCCTTCGCGACCTCGGGGTCAATACCTTTCAACGCAGTGAACACATATGAGCTCTTTTCGGGAGTGGCGGATTTATAAACGTAATTAACGCCCTCCTGCTTGTACTCAACGTTATAATTCATCGAAGGAATACCGTACATATCGCTCGAACGCTCGATTGAAACGTTGTACTTGTAGCCGTTGTCGGTCTGAGTTTTCTGATTGAGAGTGAGCTTGTCAATCTCAAAGCTGTAGTCGGTGTCGCCGACCTTAACCATAGTCACGCTCTCGTCGTTCTTCATATCCTCGAGCAGCTTCTGCTCGGTAACGCTCTCGGGGCTTCTGAACACAAACAAATACAAAAGCGCCACAGCAGCAACAAGCACAGCAACTCCAACGCAAACAAGCGTAATAATCAGAGGCTTCTTTGACTTTTTGCCGGGTTGCTTCCGGGCAGGTTTTTCTTCTTTAAAAATCTTAGTTTTGTCGTCACGAGACGGCGCAGCCGCGCCGTACTTCAAGTTCTTTGCCATCACACAATCCCTCCAGAGGATAATATCCGATTTAAGTATAGCACAATTTGTCGAAATATGCGAAAGATTACGACATTGTAAGCATAAAACAAAAAATTGTATTATTATTCCGCAACAGCATAATTGACAACAGAACCTAAATTGTGTATAATATTTAAGTCACAAAACAATATACGCGGGCGTGGTGGAATTGGCAGACACGCAAGATTTAGGTAACGTCACCTCGGTGTAACAATTAAATAATAGATAAATATCGGGTTTTACGACCTGATTTTTATAAAACGCGCCTGTG
>CADBTV010000065.1 GCA_902797655.1 uncultured Ruminococcus sp. | reverse complement strand
AGGAATTATTGCGTTTGTTCTTACGCTGTTGTCGTTTATCGACGATTATACTACGCGTTCGTGAAAGAGTTTTTCAGTAGAACCTAGTTATATTGTAAAACAACTGGAAAATTGACTTTATCTGTGTTTTATGATACTATAATATATTGAAACAACTCAACGGAGGTGGGTTATGAATACGGCTATAATTCTTGCCGGCGGCGTCGGCTCCAGAATGGGAGTTGACCGTCCGAAGCAGTATCTTGTTGTTAAAGATAAACCGATAATTGTTTATTGTCTTGATATTTTTGAGAAGCATAAAAATATCGACAACATTATTATTGTTGTCAGTGACGAGTGGAAGGATTATGTTCAGGAGAATGTCGAGAAATACGGCATTACCAAGGTTAAGGGCTATGCTCCTGCCGGAAGAACGCGCCAGCACTCGATTTACAACGGATTGTTATCCACAGAAAAGAACACCGAGGGTACGGATGTCGTTATCATCCATGACGCGGCAAGGCCGCTTGTGTCCGATAAAATTATCGACGATTGTCTTACCGGAGCGATTGAGGATGACGGCGCGATGCCTGTGATTTCTGTCAAGGACACTATCTATCAGAGCAAGGACGGCAAGAGTATTGATAACCTCCTAAAAAGAAGCGAGCTCTTTGCCGGACAGGCTCCCGAAAGCTTTGACTTCAAAAAATACCTTGATATACATAACTCAGTTTCTGATGATGAAATTGCGACAACCGCCGGAAGCAGCGAGATTGCCTACCGCCATGGTATGAAAATCCGACTCGTGGAGGGCAGTGAGCGCAACTTTAAAATCACAACCATAGAAGATTTAGAAACATTTGAAACCATTGTCAATGACTAACGGAGGAAGATTATGGATACAATGAAGGCTCGTGTTTTACACGCGGTTGGAGATTTAAGATATGAAGATTATCCGATGCCTACTCTTAAACCGGATGAGGTTCTGTTTAAGGTAAAGGCTTGCGGAATTTGCGGCTCAGATATTCCGAGAATCTTTGTTAACGGAACTTATCATTTCCCGACAATCCCGGGTCATGAGTTCTCGGGAAAGGTTGTAGCCGCGGCGTCTAAGGAGAACGAGCACCTTGTCGGTACAAGAGCTGCTGTTTTTCCGCTTATTCCGTGTAGAAAGTGCAATAGCTGTAATACAGGCGTATTTGAAACCTGCGACAGCTATGATTACCTCGGTTCACGTTCCGACGGCGCTTTTGCAGAATATGTTAGAGTTCCTGTGTGGAACCTTGTTCCGATTGCGGATAACGTAAGCTTTGAGGAGGCTGCTATGGCAGAGCCTACCGCAGTTGCCCTGCACGCTCTCAGACGCGCCGGTCTCGAAGTAGGCGATACTGTAGTCATCTACGGCCCGGGCACAATCGGTATGCTTATTGCTCAATGGGCAAGAGCCTGGGGTGCTAAGAAGGTTCTCCTCGTGGGAACAGACTTGAATAACTTTGATTTTATCGAGAAGCTCGGCTTCTATGATTATTTCAACGCTTCCAAGGGCGACCCGATTAAGTGGGTTATGGAGCAGACAGGCGGCAGAGGTGCCGATATAGCAATGGAGGCAGTTGGTGTTGCCGCTACAGCAGGCAACTGTCTTGAAAGCGTATGCAAAGGCGGTAAGGTTGTATTCGTAGGTAATCCTCACGGCGACTTCACTTTCCCGCAGAATACTTACTGGCAGATACTCAGAAAGCAGCTCTCCATCTATGGTACATGGAACTCTCGTTATGACAACACTCCAAAGAGCGACTGGGGAATTGTTGTTGACGCTATGGCTTCCGGAGCTGTTAAGGTTGAGCCGTTGATTACTCAGAAATTTTCTCTTGCCGAGATGGACAAGGGTCTGGAGATTATGAAGGATCACACTGAGTTCTACAGCAAGGTAATGATTGTTAACGAATAAGGAAAACAAAATGGCAGGAAAATTATCACCATCCGTAATGTGCGCCGATTTGCTCAACCTCAGCTCTGAGATTGAAAAGCTCGACAGCTTGGGAGTAGAGTATTTGCACATTGATTTTATGGATAATAAATTTGTTCCAAATATCACCTTTGATACCAATATGGTTAAATGTATGAAAAAACCTATGAAAAGTATCAGGCGTGATATTCATATAATGGCGTTTGAACCGCAGCAGTTTTTCGATAAAATGGAGATTGCAAAGGGAGATATGGTTTCCGTTCATCTTGAAGCCTGCGAAGATGCTCACGCGGTTCTCAGGGATATAAGAGGCAGGGGCGCCGACGCTTGCCTTGCAATCAGTCCGGATACTCCTGTGGAGTCTGTGCTGGAATATCTCGACGAGGTTTACGCTATCTTACTAATGACGGTTTATCCGGGCTTTGCCGGCCAGCCGATGGCTCCAAAGAGTATGGAAAGGCTCAGGGCTCTCAGAAAGCTTATTGACGAAAGCGGCAAGAATGTTTTGATTGAGGTTGACGGTCACGTTAGCTGGGATCATTGCTCGGAAATGCGCTCGAACGGAGCAGATATTTTTGTTGCAGGTTCGTCGTCAGTATACGGTAAGGATTATCCGCTTGATGAAGCGGTGAAAAGATTCTACAGCTTAGTTGAATAATGTGAGGGATAAGGATTGCAGTATAAGATTAATATTAATAGTATTGTAGTTGAAAAATGCTCAATGACAATAAACCTCAACGGTGAATTTATTGACCCGTCAATCAACCCTAAGTTTCTCTCTACTCCAAAGGTGATTCTCTATTTTGAGAACGGGGAAGAGGACAGACGTATTCCGATGGTTCTGCGCTTTAGGGATATTACTTATATTGACGGAAAGTGTATGTTCTCCGGCGAGTATTCGTATCGTCTTGATTACATTTTCTGGAAAACAAGAGGCAAGGGCTTGCCGTTTCAGATGTATCTTAATCTCAGCTTCGCGGATTTTTACGAAGAAAAGATTGAGGTTGATATGAATCCCGAGCTCTTTGAGCAGGATAAAAACTTCTTTACTCTCACGCCTAACGGCAATCATATTGACATCACATCAAGACCTGAGAAGATTGTTAACCGCCGTCGTCTTGGTTCGTTAGTCGGTTTTATTAATACAATCTTCAAGATTTTCGCTTTATTATTCTCAATTCTTCTCATTCCGCTTTTCGTGCTTGAGGGCTTACTGACGTTTACGGGCTTCACTTCAATGCCAAAGAAGATTTCGTCTGAGAACAAACTCGTAAGGCTCGTTTCGTACGTTATCAGCCGAATGTCAACTGTTTCGCGCGAAAGCTTTACGATGGACAGATATAAGAGAAATCTTATCAGAAAGAAATACAAGCATAAAAGACACAAGGCGGTTCAGCCGAACAAAATCACATTTTTCTCAGCCAGGAGAGAGGAGCTTTCCGGTAACTTTGAGTTTGTATACAATAAGCTCAAGGACGACAAGAATCTTGACATACAATTCCTTTATAACACCAAGTCATTCAGATATATGACCCGCAAGGAGATTGACGAGTTTACAGAAGCCTGCGCTACAAGTAAGGTTGTAATTCTTGACGAGTACACTCCGCAGATTCACCTTATTGATCTTAAACCCGAGACCAAGCTCATCCAGCTCTGGCACGCTTGCGGAGCGTTCAAAACCTTCGGATTCACCCGACTCGGCAAGCCAAAGGGCTCCCCTCAGGCTACTCGTATGCACCGCTCATACGATTACGTAACAGTAAGTTCAGAATATTGCAAGAAGTGCCATTCCGAGGGCTTTGGTATCAGTACCGATAATATCGTACCTACAGGAATCGCGAGAACTGACATCTTTTTTGACGAGGAGTACAAGGCTAGTTTCCGCATGCAGTTCTTTAAGGAGTACCCTACATTCAAGGGCAAGAAGATTATTCTCTTTGCTCCAACCTTCAGAGGCGACCTTAAAGCAAGCGCAAGGTATCCTATGGAGCTCTTTGATATTAACGAAGTATGCGAGACTCTCGGCGAGGATTACGCCGTAATCATCAAGCATCATCCGTTTATCACTGAGGAGCATCCGATTCCGGCAGAGTATTCCGACAGAGTAATTGACCTTTCTGCCAGCACAGAGATTAACGACCTTCTCTTTGTGTCCGACATTATCATCAGTGACTATTCGTCGCTTATCTTTGAGGCTTCGCTTCTCAACAAGCCGATGCTGTTCTACGCCTACGACTTGCAGGCTTATATCAAGTCCAGAGATTTCTACTTTGACTTTAAGCTCTATATCCCGGGCAAGATTTGTACAAATCTTTACACTCTGCTTCAGGCTATTCTCAACGAAGACTTTGAAACAGAGAAGATTGAACGCTTCAGGAATATGTTCTTTGACGACCTCGACGGTAAGTCGTCCGAAAGAATCGCTAACCTTATTTATAAATGTATTGAAAATAAGGCTTGACAAACCTATCGTTTAGGTATATAATAACTGAGTAAAATAAAGAAAAGCAGTATGCTTTCACCTGTGGGGTTCCGTCTGCACGGGTCAATACTTTTAAACTTTGTTTAATTTGTATTATAATGCGGACGGATTTCTGTCCGCATTTTTTACATTATTATCGCTTTGGAGGTGCTTTGCTATCAGCAAGAAACAAGAAGTCCAGATTAACGAGAGTATTCGTGATAATGAGCTCAGAATTATCGGTCCCAACGGCGACCAGCTCGGAATTATGTCGGCGAATGAAGCGCTTGATCTGGCGGCTAAGGACGACCTTGACCTCGTAAAAATTGCGCCGCAGGCTAAACCGCCTGTCTGCAAGATTATGGATTACGGCAAGTATAAGTTCGAACAGGCTAAAAGAGAAAAAGAAGCTCGTAAGAATCAAAAGACTATCGAAACTAAGGAAGTCAGACTTTCTCTCAACATTGATACCCACGACTTTAACACAAAGCTCAACAACGCGTTAAAGTTCATCAAGAAGGGTGACAAGGTTAAGGTTTCGATTCGTTTCCGCGGACGTGAAATGGGTCACTCGGAGTTCGGTTACGATATTATGAACAGATTCTCAGAGGCTTGTTCCGAGTATGCGGTTATCAATAAGCCCGCAAAGCTCGAAGGCCGAAATATGATTATGTTTCTTTCACCAAAGCCAAACAAGTAATTAGTTAAGGAGGATAAATATTATGCCAAAGATTAAAACACACAGCGGAGCGAAGAAGCGCTTTAAGCTTACAAAGAACGGTAAGGTTGTTCGTGCACACGCAAACAAATCTCACATTCTCAACAAAAAGACTACTAAGCGTAAGAGAGGTCTCCGTCAGACAACAATCGCTGACAAGACTAACGTAGCTCAGGTTAAGCGTCTCATCCCTTATAAATAATTAGGAATCTGACTATTTTGTAATTAATGGAGGTAAATATAAATGGCACGAGTAAAAGGCGCGATGGCGACTCGCAAAAGAAGAAAAAAGGTATTAAAGCTCGCTAAGGGTTATTTCGGTTCAAAATCAAGACACTTCAAGATGGCCAAGCAGGCTGTTATGAAGTCCGGAAACTACGCTTATGTTGGACGTAAGCTCAAAAAGAGAGATTTCCGTCGTCTTTGGATTACACGTATTTCAGCTGCTTGCAAGGCAAACGGTGTGAATTATTCTACATTTATGAACGGACTCAAAAAGGCAGAAATCACACTTAACAGAAAGATGCTCTCAGAGATTGCAATTTCTGATCCTGCTGCCTTCACAGCTCTTGTAGAGCAGGCTAAGGCTGCTAAATAATAACAAAGTTAAACGCGTTTGGGTAATACCAAACGCTTTTACTTTAAATTGAGAATATGAATATGAATATAATTTCCAGCAAAGACAACGCTCTGGTTAAACATATAAATAAGCTGCTCAAAAGCTCTAAGTACAGGAAAGAGAATAAGTCCTTCGTTGCCGAAGGGTTACGCGTTTGCTTTGACGCGTACCTTTCCGAAGCTGAGATTGAAGCTGTTGTTTATACCGAACGCGCCTTTGAAAAAAACCGGGATTTATTATCTCAGATTATTTCCGTTTCCAATAAAAAATATATAGTAACAGAAAGCGTTTTTTCCGCGTTAAGTGATACAAAAACTCCCCAGGGCGTACTTTGTATTATAAAAACTCTTGACAAAAGCACGCTATTTGATACAATTAAGAATGGCGGAAAATTTCTTGCTCTTGATAATATACAGGATCCGTCCAACCTCGGCACTATATTAAGGACTGCCGAAGCGGTTGGGATTAACGCTGTTGTACTCTCTCGCGACTGCTGTGATATTTACTCGCCAAAGGTTGTCAGAGGCAGTATGGGAGCCGTTTTCAGGCTTAATTATCTGATTTGTAACAGCGTCGCTCAGTTTATATCAGAGCAAAATGGCGTTAAATCTTATGCCGCTGTTGTTGATTCAGGCGCGAAAAAGGTGAATGAAATCGTCTTTGATTCTCCCTGCATTGTTTGTATCGGCAACGAAGGCAACGGATTAAAGCAATCTACAATCGACGCTTGTGACGAGAATATAACTATACCGATGCCCGGCAGGGCGGAATCTCTCAATGCGTCGGTTGCCGCAGGTATATTAATGTGGGAAATGGTTAAATGAAAACTCTCAGGTATTGGCTTTGGTTTTCGCAGGCAATTGGTTATTGTACGGTAAAGGCAAAGCAAATCTATACATTATATAATAGTATCGAGGATTTCTACTCAGGCGGAGAGCAGGAGTGGAGATTCTCCGGATTGTTTTCAAATAACGAAATCGAAAAGCTTAGCTCCACCGGACTTGACTGCGCGGATGAGATCATCGCCAAATGCAATAAGTATTGCTACCAGATGATTACGCTCGACAGCCCCGAGTATCCGGTATGTCTGCGTGATATTGATGATCCGCCGGCTGTGCTTTATGTTTCGGGAATGTTGCCTGATATTGACGACAGGCTCTCTATAGGCATTGTCGGCACAAGGAAAGCTTCTGTCTACGGTATACGCTCATCGTATGAATTTGGGTACAATCTCGCGAAATCCGGCGTAACTGTGGTCAGCGGCGGAGCTTTGGGAGTTGACTGTTCTTCTCACAAAGGAGCGCTTGCTGCCGACGGAGTAACAATCTGCGTTCTCGGCTGCGGAATAAACGTTGATTATCTGCGTGAAAACGCCAAAATGCGCAGCGACATTACCTTTAAAGGCGCTGTAGTTTCGGAATATCCGCCCGATACTCCGGCAAACGCGTACAACTTTCCGCAGAGGAACAGGATTATCTCGGCTTTGTCAAACGGATTGCTCGTAATTGAGGCGGCAAGAAAAAGCGGCTCTTTGATTACGGTGAACTCCGCGCTGGAGCAGGATGTTAACAAGAAAATCTTCGCTCTCGCAGGACCTGCCGATCCGCATTTTTACGGTACCAACGAGTTAATTAAGGAGAAAGTAGCTCAGCTTGTAACTGATTATACCGATATTATCGGAGCTTTTGATAATCTTTATGTTACTGGCGAACTTGATATTGCGGCTCAGCCAAAGGACGATGTAATCGACCTGATTCCCGTAAAGGGTAAACCGCCCAAGGATATTAACGGCTTGCGTACCAATGACCTTACAATTGTTCCGGTGCATAAAACCGACGTAAAACTCAACGAGGACGAGCAGAAGGTTTATTACGCTATCGAAAGCGAGCCGGTTCAGCTTGAAGCTATCGCGGAAAGCACAGATCTGCCAGTTTTTAAAATTATGTCAATCACAACCACACTTGAACTCAAGGGTCTGATTGAATGTGTGCAGGGCAGAAGCTATAGATTAAAATAGATTTTGGAGGGACATATGTCTAATCTTGTTATTGTTGAGTCTCCGGCAAAGGCAAAAACAATCAAAAAGTATCTTGGAAAAGATTACGACGTAATCGCGTCAATGGGTCACGTGCGTGACCTTCCCAACGCTCGACTCAGCGTTGATATAAAGAATAACTACGAACCAAAGTATTCGATAATCAAGGGTAAAGAAGCGCTTGTGAAGGAAATCAAGCAGCAAGCAGCCAATGCCGAGAAAATCTTCCTTGCGACCGACCCGGATCGCGAGGGCGAAGCTATTTCATGGCATTTGGCGTACATTCTTGACCTTGATTTAAACGATAATAACCGCGTCGAGTTTAATGAAATTACAAAAACAGGCGTCAATAACGGAATGAACTCTCCGAGAAGCATTAACCTGAATCTTGTAAACGCTCAGCAGGCAAGACGTGTGCTTGACCGGCTTGTCGGTTATAAGCTCAGTCCGTTTGTTTCTCAGAAAATCCGCAGAGGTATGTCCGCAGGCAGAGTTCAGTCTGTGGCTGTAAGAATCATTGTTGACAGAGAAGAGGAAATCCGCGCGTTTAAGCCGGAGGAATATTGGTCAATCGACGCAAAGTTTATTCCAAAGGGCTCAAGGAAATCTTTTAAGGCTTCCTTGTATTTAGGAAAAGAGAAAATTTCCTGCAAGGAAGAAGCGGATAAAATCCTCGCCGAGTTAGAGGGCGCAGAGTTTATCGTGACAAGCGTTAAGAACGGCACGAGAAAGAAATCACCGGCTCCTCCGTTTATCACCTCGACTCTCCAGCAGGAGGCTTCTCGTAAGCTCGGCTTCCAGTCAAGAAGAACAATGCGCGTCGCGCAGGAGCTTTACGAAGGTGTAGAGATTGACGATCTCGGCGCAACAGGTCTTATCACATATATGAGAACCGACTCTTTGAGAATTTCCAACCAGGCTATCTCAGAGGTTACTGAATATATCGAGGGTAAATTCGGAGAGAAATATCTCCCTTCAAAGCCTCGTTACTTTAAATCACGTTCGAACGCTCAGGACGGTCACGAAGCTATCCGTCCGTCTATGCCGTCGCTTGAACCCGATAAAATAAAACATAACCTTTCGAGCGACCAGTATAAGCTCTATAACCTTATTTGGAAAAGATTTGTAGCTTCTCAAATGGCTGACTGCGTCCAAAAGACAACGCGCGCCGACATTGAGGGCAACGGATACGTTTTCAAGGCTTCGGGATATACTGTATCCTTTGACGGCTTTACTTCGCTTTATGTTGAAGGAAAGGACGAGGTTGAGGAAAAAGCTTCTCAGCTTCCGGAGCTTAGCAAGGATATGCCGGTCAAAAAGCGCGAGATTATTCCAAATCAGCACTTTACTCAGGCTCCGCCGAGATACACCGAGGCTTCACTTATCAAAGCGCTCGAGGAACACGGAATCGGCAGACCGTCAACCTACGCTGCTACAATCACAACCATCACAAGCAGAGAGTACGTTAAGCGCGAAAGCAAGACTCTCGTTCCGACAGAGCTTGGAGAAGCTATGGTCAAGCTGATGAAGGAGCGTTTCCCGAAGATTGTAAACCTGAAGTTTACCGCTCAGATGGAGCAGGAACTCGATACTGTCGAGAGCGGAGATGTTGAGTGGAAGGCTCTTATTGATAACTTCTATAAGGATTTTGACAAAACTCTCGCCAAGGCTAAAACCGAAATGGACGGAGTGAAAATCCAGCTTGAAGAGGATAAAACCGATATTATCTGCGAGAATTGCGGCAGAAATATGGTTATCAAGGTCGGCAGGTTTGGTAAGTTTATCGCCTGTCCCGGATACCCTGAATGTAAAAACGTCAAAAAATACGTTCAGAAAATCGGCGTCAAATGTCCTAAGTGTGACGACGGCGATGTGATTATAAAAACAACAAAGAGAAAGACTGTGTTCTACGGCTGCAGCAATTATCCTAATTGCGACTTCGTTTCGTGGAACGAGCCTGTTGATGAGCGTTGCCCGAATTGCGGAGAAATTCTCTTTAAGAAGAAGGGCAAGAAGCAGGTTCTTTTCTGCGCGAACAAAGATTGCGGATATGAAAAGGCTGTAAAATGATGCGCGTTAATGTTATAGGCGCCGGACTTGCCGGATGCGAAGCCGCGCATCAAATCGCAAAGCGCGGAATACAGGTTGATCTCTACGAGATGAAGCCGAATAAAAAAAGCCCTGCGCATCATAAGGATTCTTTCGCGGAGCTTGTGTGTTCCAATTCGCTTAAAGCAGATCGTGTGAATTCTGCCGCAGGGCTATTAAAAGAAGAAATGCGGCGTTTTGACTCAATTCTTCTTCGTGCCGCAGATAAAGCCCGCGTACCGGCAGGCGGAGCGTTGGCTGTTGACAGGAATATTTTTTCTGATACAGTCACATCAGAAATAAAGAACAATAAAAATATAAATATAATCAGTGAAGAAGTTACCGAAATACCTGACGGTATAACTGTTATCGCGACCGGTCCGCTGACTTCAGATTCTTTTGCAAAGACGATATACAGCCGCTTCGGCGGAGGACTGTCGTTCTTTGACGCCGCGGCTCCGATTGTAACTCTCGAAAGTATAGATATGAATTGTGCTTTTTTTGAGTCAAGATACGGAAAAGGCGACGGCTCTGATTATCTTAATTGTCCCATGAATAAGGATGAATACGAGGTTTTCTATGACGCGCTTGTAAACGCTGAGAGAGCCCCGGTGCATTCCTTTGATGTTCGCGACCCCAAGGTTTACGAGGGTTGTATGCCAATTGAGGTTATGGCTCAGCGTGGTCACGATACAATTCGTTTTGGCCCGATGAAGCCTGTAGGTCTTACTGACCCGAGGACAGGACACAGACCCTGGGCTGTGCTCCAGCTCAGAAAAGAGAACTCTGCCGGATCAATGTATAACCTCGTCGGATTTCAAACCAACTTAAAATTCCCCGAACAAAAGCGTGTGTTCGGCTTGATTCCTGCATTGAAAAATGCCGAGTTTGTTCGGTTCGGCGTAATGCACCGCAACACATTTCTTAATTCGCCAAAGGTATTGAACAGTGATTTCAGCACAAAAGCTGACAAAAACATCTTCTTCGCCGGTCAGATTACCGGCGTTGAAGGGTATATGGAAAGTGCGTCCTCCGGTATTATAGCCGGAATAAACGCGGCAGGCAGAGTAAATGGCAATCCTTCGGTATTGTTGCCGGATACGACAATGATTGGATGCCTCAGCAGATACGTTTCCGACGACAGCGTAAAGGACTTCCAGCCGATGGGCGCGAATTTCGGAATACTTCCCGAGCTTGAAAACAGACCCCGTGACAAACGAGAACGCGGACAGGCTTACGCCGACCGTTCTCTGCGTGATTTAGATTCTTACATAGAAAGCGTGGAATATATATGAAGATTATAGTAGACGCTATGGGAGGCGACAACGCTCCTGTTGAAATTATCAAAGGAAGTCTTGACGCTAAAAATGAATATAACGTTGACATTATTCTCGTAGGCGATGAAGCTATAATCAAGGCTTGCGCCGAGGAAAATCAGCTTGACTTAACCGGAGTGGAAATTGTCCACGCTCCGGATGTAATAGCGACTGACGACGACGCTAATTCCGTACTCAAAAAGAAACCCGACAGCTCCATGGCGGTAGCGCTGAAGCTGCTCTCCGAGGACAAGGGAGAAGCTTTTGTAAGCGCAGGCAACAGCGGCGCAATCTGCGTTGGCGGAACCCTGATTGCGAAACGTATCAAGGGTATAAAGCGTCCCGGCTTTGCCCCGATTCTTCCGCATTTCAAGGGCGGATGCTTTATGCTGCTTGACGCGGGAGCTAACCTTGAAGCGAAACCTGAAATGCTCTTGCAGTACGCTTTGATGGGTTCTGCTTATATGGAAAAGGTTATGCACGTGTTCAACCCAAGAGTCGGGCTTGCGAATGTAGGCGCTGAAAAGCATAAAGGAACCGACGCTCTGCAAAAAACATACGAGCTTTTGGAAAAAGCGGATATTAACTTTATCGGAAATGTCGAGGGCAGAGACCTGCCGGACGGCGTTTGTGACGTAGTGGTCTGTGACGGACTCGTCGGCAATCATATCCTCAAAACCTACGAGGGTACCGCAAAGGCTATTATGGGAAAGATAAAAGAGCTTTTCACCAAGAACGCAAAGGGCAAGCTTGCCGCAGGGCTCGTTATGTCCGACCTCAAAAAGATGATAAAGGAATTTGATTATAACGAATACGGCGGCGCGCCGATTATGGGAACCTCAAAGCCTGTTTTCAAGGCTCACGGCAGCGCCAAAGCAAAGACATTTAAAAACGCAATAAGATTAACAAAGGATTACGTAGAAGGAAACGTTATTGAAGAAATCTCAAAGGCGGTTAAGTAAAGATGAAGGATTTTGAGAATGTAATTGAATATAGATTTAAAAACAAAAAACTTTTGGATGAAGCTCTGACTCATTCGTCATACGCCAATGAACATCGTGACAAGGGCGTAAAGTGCAACGAAAGACTGGAGTTTCTTGGCGATGCGGTATTATCCATCGTTGTTGCCGATTATATATTCGAGAATTGTCCCGAGCTTCCCGAGGGTGAGCTGACAAAGCTCCGCTCGGTGCTTGTTTGCGAAAAAGCTCTCTATAAGTTCGGCAAGATGATTAACCTCGGCTCGTATCTGAAACTCAGCAAAGGAGAAAGAAACGGAGGCGGAGCCGACAGACCGTCTATAGTATCCGACGCGTTTGAAGCTGTTATTGCCGCAATCTACCTCGATGGAGGAATTGAACCTGCGCGCAAGCATATTCTGCGTTTTGTGACGCCTGAGATTAAGAGTAATCAAAAGAAGCCTTTTAAGGACTACAAAACAACCTTGCAGGAAATTGTACAGAAAAACCCGGGCGAGAGAATTGAGTACCACCTTGTTTCCGAATCCGGACCCGATCACGACAAGCATTTTGTGTTCGAGGTTCATCTTAATTCAAATGTTATCGGCAAGGGCGGCGGCAGAAGCAAAAAAGAAGCTGAACAAAACGCCGCGAGAGAAGCTCTGGAGTTGATGGGCTATTAAACACAGCAATATAGCAATTTTTATTCCGCATAACGGATGTCCTCATCAATGCACATTCTGCAACCAGAGGGAGATAACAGGAGAGAATTCTCAGCCGACTCCCGACGAAGTAAGAGCTACAATCGAAACAGCGATCGGCGACCTAAAGGATAACACCAAGAATGCTGAAATCGCGTTTTTCGGCGGAAGCTTTACGGCAATCAACAGGGAGTATATGCTCTCTCTGCTTGAAGCCTGCGAGGATTATATCGACAGATTTCGCGGAATCAGAATATCGACTCGTCCCGATTATATTGACGACGAGGTTTTAATGCTTTTAAAGAAATATAAAGTAACTACTATCGAACTGGGCGCGCAGTCTATGTCCGATGAAGTGCTTTTGTATAATAAAAGAGGTCATACTGCAAAGCAGGTAAAGGACGCCGTCGCGCTGATTCGTCTATATGGTTTCAGCGTAGGCTTGCAGATGATGACCGGCTTGTACAAATCAACCCCCCGGACTGATTTGTACACCGCAAAAGAGTTTGTTAAGCTCAGACCCGACTGTGTGCGTGTTTATCCCACTGTTATTATGAAACAAACCCGGCTTGCAGATTTGTACAAGAGCGGTGAATTTGTATCGTATTCGCTTGATGAATCAGTAGAGTTATGTTCTGAAATTCTAAGCATATTTTATGAAAACAATATAGACGTTATCAGAGTAGGTCTGCACTACAGCGACTCACTAATAAATAACAGTCTCGGTGACAATTATCACCCGGCATTTAAGGAGCTTTGCGAGAGCAAAATTCTTTTTGACAAAGTAAATAATCAATTATCAAATTGTAAGAATATAAATATTTTCGTAAACCCTTCTTCCGTGTCTAAAATGATAGGGCAGAAAAGGCGTAATATTTCCGCGCTTAATGCAAAAGGTTATACCGCCGAGGTTTTGCCGGATAATACTCTCGGTAAATATGAAGTAAGGGTAGAAGAGCATAGGCATAGGTGATATAATGCAATTAAAATCACTTGAAATTCAAGGCTTTAAAACATTTCCCGATAAAACAAAGCTGACCTTTGACCATGGTATGACCTCAGTTGTAGGCCCCAACGGTTCTGGAAAAAGTAATATCAGCGACGCTATCCGCTGGGTTCTCGGCGAACAATCGCCAAAGAGTCTGCGCTGTTCCAAAATGGAGGACGTTGTATTCAACGGCACCGACGACCGTAAGGCGCTCGGTTATGCTGAGGTTACTCTTAACATCTCCAACAACGACCGCTTTCTTCCGTATGACGGAGACGACGTCGCTGTAACAAGACGTTATTTTCGAAGCGGAGACAGCGAGTACCTTATAAACGGCGCTCAGGTTCGCTTGAAGGATATTAACGAGCTGTTTATGGATACTGGTCTCGGACGCGACGGATATTCGATGATAGGCCAGGGCAAAATTGACAGCATCGTCGCTTCCAAAAGCGAGGACAGACGCGAAATCTTCGAAGAAGCCGCAGGAATTTCACGCTATCGTTACAAGAAAATTGAATCCGAACGCAAGCTCAAACACACTGAGGACAATCTTTTCAGACTTCGTGACATTGTAACCGAGCTTGAAGAAAGAGTCGGACCGCTTAAAAAGCAGTCGGAAAAGGCTCAGAAATTTTTGGAGTATTCCGACGAAAAGAAGGATATTGAAATCGCCCTTTGGGTAAATACTCTCAACAACAGCAACAAGGTTCTCAAACAGGAAGAGGATAAAATTGAAATTTCACGCTTGCAGCATACCAAGGCAGGCGAAACTCTCGACGAGATTCAGACCGAAACTGAGCAAATCTATGTCAGAAACGCCGAGTTTTCCACAAAGGTAGAGGACATCCGTTCCTCGATCAACGACGTTATGGCGGAAATCAGCTCGAAAAAATCCTCTGTATCCGTAGCGGAAAATGATATTCTGCATAATAAAGAGAATATTTCCCGTCTGGAGGATGAGATAAAAAAGGTTGATACTGACGCTGAGGATGCGCTTAACAGTATCGAGGATAAAAAACAGCAGATCAAAGACCTCGAAAAGTTGATTGGTGAAAAGCAGGAGCAATACGACGAAACCTCGGACAAGCTTAATGTCATCAACACTGATTCAAGCCGAAGCGGAGACAAAATCCAGGAGCTCAGCTCCAAGCTTGCTACTCTTACTGCTCAGTCTGCCGACGCTCGCGTTACTCAAATGACGAGCGTAACTTCATCGAGCGAGCTTTCTTCCCGGATTGAAGCAATTCTGAGCAGCAACTCGGAGAGACAGGAGCAGTACAAAACTACTCTCGAAATGTCCGAGAACTACAAAAAGCAGATTGATGAAATCAGTTCAACCGTTGAATCGGCTCAGAACTCCATCAAGGGACTTGAATTCAAATTGTCATCCCGGCAAAAGAAGCGCGATGATTTAAAGGCTCAAGCGGATTCCCTTATGCTTGATACTCAGGAAGCTTTGAGAAAGGTGCAATTCCTCGAAAACCTCGAACGCAATCTTGAAGGCTTTTCTTACGCTGTCAAAAACGTAATGAAGTACCACAAGGACGGCAGACTTTCCGGTATCAGAGGACCTGTTTCCAGAATCATCAAGGTCCCTTCCGAATATACAGTCGCAATTGAAATTGCTCTCGGCGCGGCAATGCAGAACATTGTAACATCCACCGAGCAGGACGCAAAGAACGCAATATCTTACCTAAAAAAACACGACGGCGGACGAGCTACATTTTTACCGCTTAACACAATGAAGCCCAAGGAGCTCAAAGAGAACGGCCTGGATGATTTCTACGGCTTTGTCGGAATTGCTTCCGATTTGTGCGAGTGTAAGGACGAGTACAAGAACGTGCTTAAATCCTTGCTCGGAAGAATTGTTATTGCCGAGGATCTAAACGCGGCGACTGTTATCGCAAAAAAGCATTCCTACCGCTTCAAGGTAGTCACCCTTGACGGTCAGGTTGTAAATGCCGGAGGTTCTCTGACCGGTGGCTCTCTCGGCAAAAAGACCGGACTTTTGTCCCGAGCTTCAGAGATTGCCAAGAATAAAGCAAAGGCGGATAAGCTCAAACAAAAGACTGAAGAAGCGAACAAGCTTCTCGAACAGGCAATTTCCGATTATTCCGCTATCGAGGGCGAGATTCTCGGCGCGCGTGCTGATTTGTCGAACGCTCAGCAGGAGCAGGTTAGAATCCTTACAGAAGCCAAGGCGTGTGAAAATGACCTCGAAAACCAGAAAAAAACGATTGATGACGCTGAAGCTGAAGTCAGGAGCTGCAAGGAAAGAATCGCTCAATTTAAGATTGACGAGAAAAAGGCTAAGGAAAAGCTCGACGACATCAACTGGTCAATTTCTGAATATGAAGCTCAGATTGAGGAAATCACCGGAAGCCGCTCAAAGCTCACCGAGCAGCGCGAGGAAATGTCCGAAAAGCTTCAAAACATCAGGCTCGAGATTGTCACCGCAAAAAAAGATATTGACACTCTGAACTCCGAGATTTCCTTTGCTCTATCCACTGAGGAAAGCCGTGACAACCGCAAGTCGGCTATATTTAAAGAGATTGAAGGCTACAACGAGTTGATTGCCGCTACAGAGAATCGCATCGCTTCTCTTAAAAAGGACATCGACTCTCTCAACAGCAAGATAAAGAACTTTAATACTGAAATTGAAAATATAAACAACAAAAAATCAGAACTCGAAAAACGCTCCGCAGAGCTCAGAGTTCTCGAAAGAGAGAAAAACGAAGAAAGAGAAATCGCCGGCAGAGAGCTTGCGCGTCTCGAGGAACGCAGAATCAACCTCCAGAAGGAGTACGATACTATCATCTCGAAGCTTTGGGAGGAGTATCAGCTCACCAAAAAAGAGGCTGAGGAAAATGCCGTTGAAATTGAAAACCTCACCAACGCCAGACAAAGGCTCAATGAGCTTAAATCCAAAATTCGCTCACTGGGCAACGTCAACGTCGGAGCGATTGAGGAGTATAAGGAAGTTTCCGAGAGATATGAATTTATCAGCGCGCAGGTTGAGGACGTTGAAAAGTCTAAGAAAGAAATCGAGAGACTTATCAATGACCTGACCAAACAAATGCAGGAAGAATTCATCAAGAGCTTCGAGGAGATCAACCGCAACTTCACATTTACGTTCAAGGAGCTTTTCGGAGGAGGTACAGCTTCACTTTCGCTTACCGACCCCGAGGATATACTCACCAGCGGAATTGATATTGTGGTTCATCCTCCGGGCAAGATTGTAGTTCATCTCGACGCGCTTTCGGGCGGAGAAAAAGCGCTTGTCGCTATCGCGTTATATTTCGCGATTATGAAGGTTAGACCGGCTCCGTTCTGCGTAATGGATGAGATTGAAGCCGCTCTCGACGAAGTAAACGTCGATCGTTTTGCTCAGTACGTTCGTAACCTAACCGACAAAACCCAGTTCATTCTGATTACTCACCGACGCGGAACTATGGAAGAGGCCGACGTGCTCTATGGCGTAACTATGCAGGATGAGGGCTGCTCAAAGCTTCTTGAGCTTCGGGCAAGCGAGGTATCCGAAAAACTCGGAATATAAATCAAGAAAGGTTGAAAGCTATGGGACTTTTCAGTAAGATAAAAGAAGGACTTAAAAAAACTCGTGACAGCGTTATCGGTCAGATTGACTCGATGCTGAAATCGTTTACCAAAATTGATGACGAGCTCTTTGAAGAACTCGAGGAGCTTCTCGTAATGGGTGATGTCGGTGTTGCGACTGCCCAGGATATTTGTGAAAGAGTCAAAAAGCGCGTTAAAGAAACCGGTACTACCGATCCGGAGCAGATTCACATTTTGCTCGAGGAGGTTGTCAGCGATATGCTCAGAGGCGGTCAGGAGCTTAACCTTAACACAAAGCCCTCTATCGTACTCGTTATCGGCGTAAACGGCGTAGGCAAAACCACAACTATCGGCAAAATGGCTAACAGATTCAGAAATGACGGCAAAAAGGTTCTGCTTGCCGCGGCTGATACTTTCAGAGCAGCAGCTATCGAGCAGCTCCAGGTTTGGGCAGATAGAAGCGGCTGCGACATTATCAAGCAGAAGGAAGGCAGCGACCCTGCGGCTGTAGTGTTTGACTCTATTTCTGCCGCAAAGTCAAGAGGAGCGGATGTTATTATTGCCGATACAGCCGGCAGACTTCACAACAAAAAGCATCTTATGGATGAGCTTGCAAAAATCAATAGAATCATTGACAGAGAACTGCCGGACGCTGACAAAGAAATCCTGCTTGTGCTCGACGCTACAACAGGTCAAAACGCCGTATCTCAGGTAGAGCACTTTAAGGAAGCTACCGGAATAACCGGTATTGTACTCACTAAGCTTGACGGCACCGCAAAGGGCGGAATTGTTCTCGCAATCAAGAACTCTCTCGATGTTCCTGTGAAGTTCATTGGAGTCGGTGAGCAGATTGACGACCTCCAGCCGTTTGACCCGGACGCGTTCTCAAAGGCGCTGTTTGATTTCAGCGAGGACAAGTAATGAAGTTTATAATAGCTACTAATAACCCCGATAAGCTCGTTGAGCTCAAAAGAATACTGAACCCCCTCGGGATTGAAGCCGTAACCGCGAAGCAAGAGGGCATAAGCCTTGATGACGTCGAAGAAACCGGCTCGACTTTTATGGAGAATTCCTTTATTAAAGCAGACGCTGCCTGCAAAAAGACAGGTTTGCCTGCAATTGCGGATGATTCCGGAATATGTGTTGACGCTCTCGGCGGAGCTCCGGGTATATTCTCGGCTCGCTTTGCCGGAGAAGAAGCGACTGACGAGGATAAAAACAATCTTATCCTTGAAAAGCTCAAAGACGCCGACAACCGCTCAGCGCATTATACCGCCGCTGTAACCTGCGTTTTCCCGAACGGTGACAAGCTCCAGGTTGAGGGTAAATGCTTTGGCGAGATTGCAAGAGAACCCGACGGCGACGGCGGATTCGGTTACGACCCGATTTTCCTTTATGACGGTAAGAGCTTCGGTAACTTTACCGCAGAGGAAAAGGATAAAGTAAGCCACCGCGGCAACGCGCTGCGTATGCTGCAAAAGGAACTCAAAAAGTATTTGGAGGAAAACAATGTTAACCAGTAAGCAACGAGCCTACCTCAGAGGACTCGCTAACACCATAGATACTATCCTTTACGTAGGTAAAGGCGGAATGACAGAGCAGATTATCAAGCAGGCAGACGACGCGCTTACTGCGCGAGAGCTGATCAAAGGCAAATGTCTCGAAAACTCTCCGATTACTCCGCGTGAAGCCGCAGACCAAATCTGCGAAGCTATCAATGCTGACGGAGTTCAGGTTATCGGTTCAAAATTTGTACTCTACAGACCTAACCCCGACGAGCCTGTTATAAAGCTGCCTAAGGCTAAGAAGTGATATTATGAACACAGAAAAATATCTCTCACTGATAAAAAGCAGAATGGGCGAGAGACGTTACATTCACAGCGTTAACGTGTCCAAAGCCGCGGTAAAGCTTGCGGAAAAATACGGAGCTGACCCCGAAAAGGCGGAGCTCGCCGGAATACTGCACGATTCCTGCAAGGAGATTGACAAGGACGAAATGTTGCAAATCATCCTCGGCGGTGGTATAATACTTGACGATACCGAAAAAGCTTCCTCAAAGCTCTGGCACGCAATCGCCGGCAGCGTATACGTCAGGGAAGCTCTTGGAATTGAGGATGAGGACGTTATAAACTCCATCCGTTACCACACAACAGGACGAAGCGGAATGTCTTTGCTTGAAAAGATAATATTTACCGCTGATTTTATCAGCGAAGAAAGGTCTTACGACGGCGTAGATATTATGAGGGAAAAAGCGTTCAATAATTTGGAGGACGCAATGCTCTTTGGTTTGAAGTTTACTATTTCCGACCTTGCGAGCCGTGAACTTCCGATACATCCCAACGCTATTATGTGTTATAATGAAATTGTAATTAATCTTTCAAAGAAAGGGTCTTGAAATGACTATAAAAGAACAAGCAATCGAAATCACACGGATTCTGAGCAGTAAGCTCGGTCAGGATATAAAGCTTCTGGAAATCGCAGACGTTACCGTAATCGCAGATTATATGGTTATAGCAACCGGCAGAAGCAGCACTCAGGTCAAGGCTCTTGCCGACGAGGTTGAGTATAAGATGTCCGAGAAGGGCGTCGAGCCCTCTCATATCGAGGGACATCGCTCCAATAGCTGGATTCTTCTCGATTACGTTGACGTAATTGTCAATGTGTTCAACGAGGAAGCAAGAGAGTTTTACAATCTTGACAGACTCTGGCAGGACGGCAAAGAGATTGATATTACTGAAATTATTAATTAATCGGAGGGTTAGTTTTGAAGTATAATCACAAACAAGTTGAAGAAAAATGGCAGAACATCTGGGAGGAGAAGGGAGTATTCCACGCAAGCGACGACACCTCCAAGGAAAAATTCTACGCGCTGATTGAGTTCCCGTATCCGTCGGGTCAGGGACTCCACGTCGGTCATCCGCGTCCGTACACCGCGCTTGATACCGTCGCTCGTAAAAGACGACTCCAGGGTTACAACGTTCTCTATCCAATCGGATGGGACGCTTTCGGTCTGCCGACAGAGAACTATGCTATCAAAAACCACATTCACCCCGAGATTGTTACAAAGCAGAATATCGCTCGCTTTAAAAAGCAAATCCAGTCGCTCGGTATTTCCTTTGACTGGAGCCGCGAGGTTAACACAACCGACCCCGAGTATTACAAGTGGACTCAGTGGATTTTTCTCCAGCTATTTAAAAAGGGATTGGCATATAAGAAGGAAATGAACGTTAACTGGTGCACCTCCTGTAAGTGCGTGCTTGCTAATGAGGAGGTTGTGAACGGCGTTTGCGAGCGTTGCGGAAGCGAGGTTATCCACAAGGTTAAGTCACAGTGGATGCTCAAAATCACCGAATATGCCGACCGACTTATCAATGATCTTGATCTCGTCGATTATCCGGCAAGAGTCAAGGCTCAGCAGAAAAACTGGATCGGACGCTCAACCGGAGCTGAGGTTGACTTTATAGCTACAACCGGCGACAAGCTCACCGTTTATACAACCCGCTGCGATACGCTCTTTGGAGCTACATATATGGTAATCTCTCCGGAGCATCCGTTAATTGAAAAATGGGCTGACAAGCTCGAAAACATTGACGAAATCAGGGAGTACCAGCTTCAGGCTTCAAAAAAGTCTGACTTTGAGCGCACAGAGGTTGCCAAGGATAAAACCGGAATCCGTCTCAAAGGCGTTGAAGCAGTAAATCCTGTAAACAATAAACAGATTCCGATTTTTGTGTCCGACTATGTTCTTGTGTCCTACGGCACAGGCGCGATTATGGCTGTACCTGCTCACGATACCCGTGACTGGGAATTTGCCAAAAAGTTCGACCTTCCTATCATCGAAGTTGTTAAGGGCGGAGAGGACGTTCAGGCCGAAGCCTTCACAGATTGCGCAACCGGAATACTCACAAACTCCGGATTCCTTAACGGACTTTCGGTCGAGGAAGCAAAGGCTAAGATGATTTCCTGGTTAGAGGAAAAGAACATAGGCAGAGCAAAAGTTAACTACAAGCTTCGCGACTGGGTGTTCTCTCGTCAGAGATATTGGGGAGAGCCTATACCGATTGTTCACTGCGAGAAGTGCGGATATGTTCCTATTGACGAGAGCGAACTTCCGCTCAAGCTCCCGATGGTAGACTCCTACGAGCCTACAGACAACGGTGAATCTCCGCTTGCTAATATGACAGACTGGATTACCACAACCTGTCCGCACTGCGGCTCAAAGGCAATCCGTGAGACTGACACTATGCCTCAGTGGGCAGGCTCATCGTGGTACTTCCTCAGATATATGGATCCTCACAACAAGGAGGCGCTCGCGTCAAAAGAGGCTCTGGAGTATTGGTCTCCTGTTGATTGGTATAACGGAGGTATGGAGCATACTACGCTTCATCTTCTTTACAGCCGTTTTTGGCATAAGTTCCTCTACGACATCGGCGTTGTTCCGACTCCGGAGCCGTACGCAAAGCGTACAAGCCACGGTATGATTCTCGGCGAAAACGGCGAGAAGATGTCCAAATCCAGAGGAAACGTAGTAAACCCCGATGATATTGTCAATGAATACGGCGCGGACACAATGCGTCTTTACGAGATGTTTATCGGCGATTTTGAGAAAGCAGCTCCGTGGAGTCCGTCCAGTATTCGCGGTTGTCGCAGATTCATCGAGAGATTCTGGAATTTGCAGAATATCCTCGTTGAAGGCGATTCAATTCGCCCCGAGCTCGAAAGCGCGTTCCACAAGGCTATCAAAAAGGTCGGAGATGATATAGAGAACATCAAGTTCAATACGGCGATTGCCGCGTTGATGTCGCTCATCAATGACGTCACTTCGTTCGGTTCAATCAATAAGAAAGAGCTCGGAATCTTTGCGATTTTGCTTAATCCGTTCGCTCCTCACGTTACAGAGGAGATTTGGGATGTATGCTCACTCGGTGACGGAATCGTAGCTGAGCAGAGCTGGCCTGAATACGACGAGAGCAAATGTGTTGACGAGACAATTGAAATCGCGGTTCAGGTCAACGGCAGAATCAAAGCTAAGATTAACATTGCTCCCGACGCCGAGCAGGCTGACGTTCTCGCTCAGGCAAAGGCTGACAAAAGCGTTGCTCAGGCAGTTGACGGCAAGAATATTGTTAAGGAAATATACGTCAAAGGCAGAATCGTGAACATCGTAGTAAAGTAAGCGGATTATAGGGGGATAACAATGTTTACCAAGAACAAGACGAATGTCTGTAAGGGAATCGGTATATTATTCTTATTGTTTCATCATCTGTTCAGAACTCCGACGATGATACTGAACAATAACGTTGATTTCGGTTCAATGAACATTGATACAATAAACATATTCGCTACTTCGCTGAGAGTTTGCGTCTGGATATTCGCGTTTCTTTTGGCATATGGACTTGCGTTTAAGTATAAGCGTACACCGAAAGAGAAAAGACATTCGTTCGTACCAACTCAATGGCTCAACCTGATGAAGCCTTTTTGGTTTATTTTCATCATAGCTGTCGGAGTGTTTGTGTTCTCAGGGCATAGCATTGTCGCTAAATACTCGGGCAACTTTCTGTTCGCGGTATTTGACTTCTTTGCGGTTGCGGATTTCTTCGGAACCCCAAAGCTTTTGGGCGTGTTCTGGTATATGTTCTTCGCTCAGCTCGTGGTATTCGCGTTACCTGTGCTTTACAAATTCTGCGAAAAGTTCGGGTATCTTACGATACTATTTTCATTCTTCTTTATGTTCTTTTTGAACGACGGTATTTCAACCGTCAACGGAGGACCTTATCTTGAGTACCTGATTGTTATTATTCTTGGTATCTTATTTGCTCAAAAGGACGTTATGAACCGCCTTGCCGCTAAAAGCAGGGGCGTTGCGTTTAAGTGCCTGATGTTCTTTTTGTTCCTGGCTATTGCGGCAGGAGCGATGTATCTAAGGGAAATGATAATTCCTGACGACACATTACATCTGCGCGGATTATGCAGCGCTGTTGCGGCTTCGTCTATCTGCATTAGCTTTGGTGTGTATTTTAACCTGAAGTTTCTTTGCGCTCCGCTGGAATTTCTCGGAAAGTATTCCGGAGGAATGTTTATAATCCACTCAATGCTTTATAGCATGGTGCCGGCGTTTGTTTACATAAGTCCAAACCCGGTTTTGGTTTATCTTATCCTGATAGGAGAGAGTCTGGTTATTACTATGGCTATCTTCTTCGTGAAGAAGCTCATAAGATATGACAAATTATTTGACCTAATCTCGTCAGGATTCCAAAAATTACCCCGATTATTGCTAGCGGACAAAGCAGAATAATCCCAAAATTTAAGTTTTTAAATAAAAATGCACTAAATTTATTCATTTCTATTGACATTATTAGTCGTTTATTGTATAATACTCAGTGCAGTATTGCAAATTACCCATGTCAGATGGGAGGGAAATAGAAATGTCAGAAGTAAGACTGAAAGAAAATGAGTCTCTTGAAAGTGCTTTAAGAAGATTCAAAAAACAGTGTGCCAGAGCTGGCGTAATTGCGGAGGTTCGCAAGAGAGAGGCTTACGAGAAGCCATCTGTAAAGCGTAAGAAAAAATCCGAAGCAGCACGCAAACGCAAATATAGGTAAGTTTAAGCGGACAGTTTCTGTCCGCTTTTATACTTTGTTACCGCAGAGGTGATTATATGAAAAATATTTTAGTTATGCTCGGACCTAACCTTAATATGGTAGGAGTTAGAGAAAAGGGTATCTACGGCACCGAAACCGCAGATACTATCAATGAAGATATTAAAGCTTACGCAAAGGAAAACGGATTTACCGCGGAGATTTTCCAGTCAAATCACGAGGGCAGCCTGATAGATAAGATTCACAGCGCAAAGGATAAATTCGACGCTGTTGTTATCAACGCCGGAGCGCTTACTCACTACAGCTACGCTCTGCGTGACGCGATTGCCTGCATTGACATTCCGTTTATCGAGGTGCATATGTCCAACATCCACTCCAGGGAGGAGTTCAGACATAAGTCAGTAATCGCTCCTGTGTGCGCAGGTCAGATTGCAGGCTTTGGTAAGCTCAGCTATAAACTCGCGATTGTCGCGTTAAAGGATATGATTTAATTGTCAGTTCAGACAGACAGAATAAACAAACTCAGAGGTGTTCTCGAAAGCAATTCTCAGGCAGCTGTTATCTCCGATGAAAATAATGTTTATTATTTTTCGGGAGTGCAAAACAGCGAGGGTCGTATGCTAGTAACTCGGGACGAAGCGTATCTGCTTGTTGACTTCAGATACAGCGAAACTGCCCGCAAGAACTGCAATGCTTGCAAGGTGATTGAGTTTAAGTCTTTGTACGAGGATATAAAAAGCATTTTTAAAAAGCACGGTATAGATACTGTCCTGATTGAAGCAGACGCAATTTGCCTGAGCGCTTATACAAGAATGGTCAGGGAGTTTAACTCTGTCGGTGTTTCGATAGTATCAGACGAAACCCTCAGCAGAAAGATTTCAAATCTCAGAATTGTTAAAAGCGAGGATGAGATAGCTTGTATTGCCGAGGCTCAAAGAATAACCGAGAAAGCATACAACGAGGTTCTAAACTATATTAAGCCCGGAGTGTGCGAGAGGAAAATTGCCATTGAGCTCGAATACCTGATGAAAAAGTTCGGAGCTCAGGGCGTGTCGTTCGACTTGATTACAATTACCGGAGCAAAGACATCCCTGCCGCACGGCGTTCCTTCCGACGGAGTTATTGCCGAGGGTGATTTCTTTACTATGGATATTGGCTCGCTTTACAAAGGCTATCACAGCGATATGACCCGAACCGTAGCCGTTAAAAGCTACAGCGAAAAGCAAGAGCAAATCTACAATATTGTGCTCAACGCGCAGCTCACCGCCTTGAACAGCGTAAAAGCCGGCGTAAAGGCGTTTGATGTTGACAAAACCGCGAGGGATATTATTACTGATGCCGGCTACGGCAAGAACTTCGGACATTCAACCGGCCACGGAGTCGGGCTCAATATTCACGAGCACCCCTACGTCAACACTAAAGGCGACAAGCTTCTATCCGAAAATATGGTTATCACCGTAGAGCCCGGAATCTACCTTGAAGGCGAGTTCGGAGTCAGAATTGAGGATATGGTTTTGGTTACAAATGAAGGCTATAAAAACTTTGCGACATTATCAAAAGAACTAATTGTCGTATAAGGGTTGCAATTTTTAGCCAAATTATGTATAATTAATTTATTAATGAACGCAAATGACTTTTTGTGTAATTATAGGAGGTTAATTTATGATTTCAGCAGGTGATTTTAGAAACGGCGTAACATTCGAAATGGATGGTCAGGTTGTTTCCATCATTGAATTTCAGCACGTAAAACCGGGTAAGGGCGCGGCGTTTGTAAGAACAAAAATCAGAAACGTTATTACAGGCTCCGTTGTTGAAAAGACCTTTAACCCTAACGATAAGTATCCTAAGGCTTTTGTAGATCGTAAGGATATGGAGTACAGCTACAACGACGGTGAGCTCTACTACTTTATGGACACAGAAACCTGGGAGCAGCTTCCGATTAACGCTTCTGTTCTCGGCGACAACTTCAAGTTCGTTAAGGAGAATATGATTTGTAAGATTCTTTCCTACAAGGGCAATGTATTCGGCGTTGAGCCGCCTAACTTCGTAGAGCTCGAGGTTACAAAGACCGACCCCGGATTTGCAGGTAATACAGCTACCAACGCTACTAAGCCGGCTACTGTTGAGACAGGCGCCGAGGTAAAGGTTCCTCTCTTTATCAACGAGGGAGAGGTTATCCAGATTGATACACGTACAGGCGAGTATCTCGGCAGAGCTTAATTGAGAGGTTACATATGCTGACTAACGAAAGAGCCGCATACCTCAAGGGCTTGGCAGAGGGTTTGGATTTAGACAAAACCAAGCCCGAGGGTAAGCTTATCGACGGTATGCTCGACCTTATCTTTGATATGTCCGCTGAAATCGGCGGCTTATACGACCACATCAGTATGCTCGAGGACGCAATGTTCGAGGACGAGTACGACGACTACGGCGAGGATGACGACATCGAATTTGACGATGAGGAAAATCCCGACTACGAGGTTAAGTGCCCTGACTGCGGCGCAGAGATTGTGGTTGATGAGGATACTCTCCTTGAAGGAGAAATCAATTGTCCTAATTGCGGCAACGAGCTTGAGTTCGATTTTACCGGACTTTTTGCCGACGAGATTTGCGACTGCGGTTCTCCGGACTGCGAGGCTTGCAATCCAAAGGAAATTGAGTTTTAATCTGTAACAATTATGCACCCTTCGTTATAGTATGACGAGGGGTGCTTTTATGCTTTGCAGAAGAAAAAGGTCAAAACTGCGCAAAAGGCTGCGCAGAGTAGTATTATTTATATTCTTAATATTCGTCGTGCTGGTAATATTTTTTGAAGCGCAGGCTGTGCCTTTTACCGCAAAATGCGTCAAGAAACAGTCGAAATCTGTTTCTGCCCGGATTATAAACAACTGCGTAGAAAAAGTTAACGCTAAATACCCATTTGAATACAGCGAACTTGCGAGTATAAAGTATTCGGACAGCGGCGCGGTGCAATCAATTTCTGCCAATTCCAAGAATGTAAATCTGCTAAAATCAAGGATAACCCTTGCGATTCAAAAGGAGCTCGACTTGCAGAAGTCCTACAGTTTTTCTCTGCCGCTTGGCTCGTTTACAGAGCTCACTCTGCTGTCAACACTCGGACCGGCTGTTGAAGTCAGCTTCATACTGACCGGCTCAGTTAACTGTAAGCTGAAAAGCACCTTTGAAAGCGGAGGAGTTAACCAGACAGTACATCATATCATTCTCGAAATCACTACCGAGGTCATAACAATCAGTCCCGAGTATCGTGAACAGACAAGTTATAAAACTGATTTTGAGGTAGCTCAAAGCGTAATTGTCGGCTCTGTTCCGTCAACCTTCGCAGATATAGTACACTAAAAGTTACAAAACACAAAATATTGATTTTTTAGCACAAAATCTATTGTAATAAAATGGATTTTGTGCTATAGTATTTAGGATAGTATTATTAATGTTAGATTGGGGCAATTTGTCTTGACAGAAAAATATACAACTTTAAATGATTTTGATAGTTCGCAGGGCGAGTACCTTTATCTGATCTATGAAATTATGCAGAATCGCAAACGCGGAGACGTTCCGATTGCTTATATCCACACTTACGGATGTCAGCAGAACGTAGCCGACGGTGAGAGAATCAAGGGAATGCTTGCCAAAGCCGGCTTTGAATTTGAGGATAAGCCCGATAACGCCGACCTGATATTGTTCAATACCTGCGCCGTTCGCGAGCACGCTGAGGACAGGGTGTTCGGCAACGTCGGAGCTCTCAAAAACTTAAAGCGTAAATATCCGGATACGCTGATTGCTCTATGCGGATGTATGATGGAACAGAAGCACATCGCCGACAGGATGTACAAGAGCTTTCCGTACGTCGGACTTGTATTCGGAACGCACGCGCTTCATCAGTTTCCCGAGCTTTTGTACCGTTCCTTGACCTCCGGCAAGCGCGTCTATCTCCGCGATAATGACGACAGCCTCGTTCACGAGGGTATTCCTGTTAGGCGTGACGGCAATATAAAGGGTTGGCTGCCGATTATGTACGGCTGCAATAACTTTTGTACTTACTGTATAGTCCCTTACGTTCGCGGTCGTGAGAGAAGCAGGGAAAAGGAGATTATAATTTCCGAAGCCAAAGAGATGATTAACTCGGGCTATAAGGACATAACGCTGCTCGGTCAAAACGTTAATTCTTACGGAAAGAACCTCAAAAACAGCGTAAGCTTTGCCGAGCTTATCAGAGAAATAGACGGCTTTGAGGGCGACTACTGGTTGCGTTTTATGACCTCGCATCCAAAGGATTGCACGCGCGAGCTTATTGATACAATCGCCCGGTCAAAGCACATCAGCAAGCATCTGCACCTGCCGTTCCAAAGCGGCTCGGACAGAATTCTGAAGCTTATGAACCGTCATTACGACCGGAAAAAGTATCTCGACATCGTCAACTACGCAAAGGAAAAAATCCCTGACGTAAGCCTTACGAGCGATGTTATCGTTGGGTTCCCGGGCGAAACGTACGAGGACTTTAAGCAAACTATTTCTCTTATCAGGGAAGTGGAGTACACCTCTCTGTTTACTTTCATTTACTCGCCGAGGGTAGGTACTCCGGCGGCGGAGATGGACGACCCGATTCCTGCAAGCGAGAAGTCAAAGTGGTTCAGAGAGCTTCTCGACGTTCAGGAGGAAATCGCGTCAAAGCGCTGTGCTTCTATGGTAGGCACTACCCAAAGAGTCCTGCTCGAAAGTGAAAAGGGAAAAGATAATATCATAAACGCCCGAACCTCCGGCAATATTATTGTTGAAGTAAAGGGCAGTCCGGAGCTTATCGGAACATTCAGAGATGTTAAGGTGACAAGCGCCGGTAACTGGATTTTAAAAGGAGAGATTCTAAATGGATAAAATGATAGAAAACGCAAGAGAAATCGGCAGACTTCTCCAGGACAGCGAGCCTTACAAAAAGCTCAGAGAGGCTGAGTCCCTTGCTGATAAGGACGAACAGCTCCAGAACGACATCAAGGAATTCAACTTAAAAAGACTTTCAATAAACGTAGAAACTCAGAAGGTTGACAAGGACGGCGAGAAAATCGCCGAGCTCAACCGCGAGATGCAGGCTGTTTACGCAAACATTATGTCAAATCAGCATATGAAGGATTACAACGAATCCAAGCAGGAATTTGACAATATGGTAACCCGTATCGTTACTATTATCCAGAACTGCGCGCAGGGCGAGGATCCGGATACAACCGATTTTGACCCGTCGTGCACAGGCAGCTGCTCAACCTGCGGAGGCTGCTCTTAATTCAAAACTCTCAAAAAGGAGATTATCATATGGGACAGCTATCTCCTATGATGCAGCAATACCTCAAAATTAAAGAAGAAAACAAGGACTCTATTCTGTTTTTCCGCCTCGGAGACTTCTACGAAATGTTCTTTGACGACGCTAAGCTCGCGTCAAAGGAGCTTGAATTAACCCTCACCGGACGCGACTGCGGACTCGAGGAGAGAGCTCCGATGTGCGGAGTTCCGTACCACAGCTGTGAAAGCTACATCGCAAGACTCGTGCAAAAGGGCTACAAGGTCGCTATCTGCGAGCAAATGGAGGACCCGTCAAAGGCTAAAAACATCGTTAAGCGCGATATAGTCAGGGTCGTAACTCCCGGCACTGTAATAGAAAGCAGTATGCTCGACGAAAGCCTCAACAACTATATCTGTTGTATTTATTCCGAAGGAAAACAGATTGCGATGTGCTTCTGTGATATTTCCACAGGAGAATTATACGTCACTGATTTCAAGGCTAAGGAAGGCTTCGAAAAGATAAAAAGCCAGCTTTCGAGCTACAATCCGCGTGAAACGCTAATCGGCGGAGATATTGTTAAGATTAAGGAGCTGGCCCCGTTTATCAGGGAAAAGCTCTCAACTACCGTTGAAATGCTTCCTGACGAGAGCTTTGCGTATATCACTTGCCGGGATATTGTCAGAAAACAATTTGAGTCCGATTACAAGGCAATCGAGGACAAGCAAATTGTAGTGTCTGTTCTCGGCGCTTTGATGACATATTTAAAAGACACCCAAAAGACAGGACTCGAGCGTATTAATCACATCAACCTGTTCTCGGAAAATCAGTATATGAAGCTCGACTTCAATACACAGCGTAATCTCGAGCTGACTCAGACAATGCTCAACAAAGAGAAGCGCGGTTCACTGCTTTGGGTTCTTGACAAAACCAAGACCTCAATGGGCAAGCGCTTGCTCAGAAGTTGGGTTGAGAAGCCGCTGATGAACGTTACGACGATTATCAACCGTCAGAGCGCTGTCGAGGAGCTTGTGAATGAAACTGTTCTGAGACTTGATATTACCGCTGCTCTTGTCGGTATTTTCGACATTGAGCGTATTATGACAAAAATCGTCTACGGCTCTGCTAATGCACGCGAGCTTCGCTCTCTTTGCTCCGCGCTTGAAAAGCTTCCGAGCATAAAGGAATTCTTAAAGAATTGCCGCTCGACTCTCTTAAAGAGTATTTATAAATCACTCGACCCTCTCGAGGATATTTATTCTCTTATCGACAGCGCAATTGTTGAAGAACCGCCGTTTTCCGTAAAAGAGGGCGGAATGATTAAGCGCGGTTATAACGAGGAGCTCGATTTGGTAAGTTCCGATATGAACGACTCAACCGGCTTGCTCTCCAAAATCGAGGAAGAACAACGCGCGCAGACAGGAATCCCGAAGCTTCGTGTAGGCTACAACCGCGTGTTCGGCTACTATATCGAGGTTACCAATTCATACAAAAATATGGTGCCCGAAACCTACATTCGCAAGCAGACTCTCACTAACTGCGAGCGTTACATAACTCAGGAGCTCAAAGAAATTGAAGGCCGTATTCTCGGAGCCAAGGACAAGGCGGTCGCGATGGAATACAAGCTGTTCGATGAAATCCGCAAGCACGTAGCTTCTCAGCTTGAGAGAATCGAGAGAACAGCCAAAGCAATCTCCAATCTCGATGTGCTCTGTTCTCTCTCTAACGTTGCCGCCGATAACAGATATATCAGACCTGACGTAAACCTCGGAGACAGCATCATACTCAAAGACAGCCGTCATCCGGTTGTTGAAATGCTCCTCAAAGGCGCGCCGTTTGTACCGAATGACGTATACCTGAATTGCTCCGCAAATCGCGTAGCGATTATCACAGGCCCCAATATGGCAGGTAAATCAACCTTTATGCGCCAGGTTGCGCTGATAGTCTTAATGGCGCAGATAGGCAGCTTTGTACCTGCTTCATCCGCTGAAATCGGAATTGTTGACAGTATATTTACCCGAGTCGGCGCGTCCGACGACCTCGCCTCCGGTCAATCAACCTTTATGGTTGAAATGAGCGAGGTTGCTCATATTGTAACCAATGCTACTTCCAAGTCGCTTTTGATTCTTGACGAAATCGGACGAGGCACCTCTACTTTTGACGGAATGAGCATTGCAAGGTCAGTGCTTGAATACGTCATCGACAAAAAGAAACTCGGCGCAAAAACACTTTTTGCAACTCATTATCACGAGCTTACAGTGATGGAGGACGTCATCGAGGGCGTTAACAATTACAACATTGCCGTTAAAAAGCACGGAGATGATATTACTTTCCTGAGGCGTATTGTACCCGGAGGAGCTGACGACAGCTACGGCATTGAGGTCGCAAAGCTCGCCGGACTTCCTGACAAAATAATCGAAAGAGCCAAGGAAATCCTAAGTGACCTCGAAAGCGGAAAGTCAGGCGATACGCGTCCTAATCCAAAGCCTAAGGATGAACCAGGCGAGCAGCTCAGTCTTATGCCGCAGGTTGACTTAGCAATCGCCGACAAGTTAAACAGCGTTGACTTGAACACGCTCACGCCGATTGAGGCTATGAACTTACTATATGAACTCAAAAATATGATTTAGGTGGTGAAATAAATGGGTGTTATCAATATACTCGACAAGCACGTCGCTGAACTTATTGCAGCCGGCGAGGTTGTTGAGCGTCCGTCTTCTGCAATTAAGGAATTGATTGAAAACGCAATTGACGCCGGCGCCGATGATATTACAGTTGAGATTCAAAACGGTGGCATCACATTTATGAGAGTCACCGACAACGGTTGCGGTATTATGCGCGACGATGTCAGAAACGCGTTTCTGCCGCACGCGACGAGTAAGATTAAGCTCGAAAACGACCTCGAAAGTATCTCAACTCTTGGATTCAGAGGCGAAGCTTTATCCTCAATTTCATCCGTTTCGAAGCTTCAGCTTTTAACCCGACACAAAAGCGAGGACATCGGAACCTCTTATGAAATCGACGGAGGGGATGAAATCTCCTTTGATGACGCAGGTTGTCCGGTCGGAACCACAATGATAGTCAGAGATTTATTCTACAATATTCCGGCTCGTATGAAGTTTTTGAAGAAGGACAGGGCAGAGGGAAACGCTGTCGCTAATGTTGTGGACAAAACCGCGCTCTCTCATCCGGAAATTGCCTTCACCTTTATCCGCGACGGAAAACGAGTTCTCAGAACCTCCGGCGACGGCAAGGTGAAATCCGCAATTTATTCCGTATACGGCAAGGACTTTGCCGACGGCTTAATGCCCGTTAATTACGAGCTTGACGGCATTAAGGTTAAAGGCTATATCTCACGGCCGGTTAATTCAAGACCGAACCGAAGTATGCAGAACTTCTTTATAAACGGACGTTACGTTCGCTCCAGAACAGCTTCTGTCGCGCTGGAGGAAGCATGTAAGGGTTCTGTAATGGTCGGCAAGTTTCCTGCGTGCGTACTGTATATTGAGATGTCCTTTGAAGCGATTGACGTCAACGTGCATCCATCGAAAATCGAGGTCAGGTTTATAAACGAACGGCCGGTATTCGACGCGGTGTATCATTCTGTAAAGACTTCTCTGAGCCAAAACGACGCGCGCAAGCAGATAACCTTTGCCAGTCAGCCCAAGGACGACGCGTTCTCGGATTTGCGTAAGCCGAAGCCGTTTACCGCAGTAAAGTCAGTATTCAACAATAATACTCCGGCAAAGCCCGATGACCCGTTCTCTCAGCTTGACAGCATTGTTGAAAAGATAAAACCTAATTTAACCCAAAATCCTCATCCGAGCTTTTTCGATGTAAAAAGTCCGCTTGATGTTTATTCAAAACAGGCAGTAACAAGGCAAACAAATCTCGACGAGAAAATTGAAGATATAAAAACCAAGTCGATTGACACCGAGATTGTTTCGGATTTAAAGCCGCAGAAATCTCAAAAACCTGTCTTGAAGTCTGAGCCCGAGGTTGTAGCCGAAGCAGCGCAAGCCGAGGAGCCAAAGCCGATTTTTGAACAGCCGAAGAACAAGCTCGTTTTCATCGGCGAAGCGTTCAAGACGTATATATTCGTCGAGAAAAACGACAAGGAAATTGTAATCATAGACAAGCACGCCGCTCACGAGCGTATGATTTATGAAAGACTCAAGAGGGAAAGGGGAGCCGGCTTCTCGCAGGTGCTTCTCGAACCAATTGTGGTCTTACTGAACAAAATTGACTATGAAGCCGCAATCAGCAACCTCGATATGTTCACCGAGTGCGCGTTTGACGTTGACGACTTCGGCAACGGCTCGTTAATTGTCAGAGCAGCTCCGCAGTATCTCGCACTTGATGACGTTGAATCATCGGTGATTGAGATGGCAGGCTATATAGCTCAGAACAAAAACGATATTCGTTCCGAGAAAATGGACTGGATTTACCACAATGTTGCGTGCAGAGCCGCGATTAAAGGCGGAAATATCAGCACTCGCGAGGAACTAATCGACATTGCGAACCAGGTTGACTCGGATGAAACCCTCCGTTATTGTCCTCACGGACGACCTGTGTGCACCGTAATAACTCGTTATGAACTCGAGAAACAATTCGGCAGAGTATAATTAACCGGAAAGGCTGTGACGATTAAATTGAAAACAAAGCTAATTGTTGTAGTCGGACCGACAGCTTCCGGAAAAACCTCACTTTCAATCGAACTCTGCAAAAAGCTCGACGGAGAAGTTGTTTCTGCGGACAGTATGCAGATTTATAAGTCGATGGAAATTGCTACAGCAAAGCCGACCATGGAGGAAATGTGCGGCGTTAAGCACCACCTTATCGACTTTCTCGACCCTGCTCAAAAGTATTCTGTCGGTCAGTATGTGCTCGACGCTCAGAAGGCTATTGATGAAATTATCTCAAAAAACAAAATCCCGGTGCTGTGCGGCGGAACAGGCTTGTATGTCGATTCGCTTTTGAATGATATTGACTTTGTCGAAAACAGCTCGGACTTAAAGCTCCGTGAAGAACTGAACTCAATCGCGAACGAAAAGGGCGTTGATTATTTGCTCAGCGTTCTTGCTGAATTTGACCCTGATTCCGCAAAAAGGCTCAGCGAGGAAAGAAACACCAAGCGCGTTATTCGCGCCATAGAGTTTTATAAAACAACCGGTACCACCATTACTGAACAAAACAAAGCAGGGGAGAACAAAAAGCCGAAGTACGATACGATTATTTTCGGCTTAACCGCAAAGGACAGGCAGTATATCTACGACAGAGTTAACCTGAGGGTTGACTTGATGATTAAAAACGGTTTGCTCGAAGAAGCCCGAAACGTCCTGAATTCCGAACTCAGCGAAACCTCCTCAAAGGCTATTGGCTACAAGCAGCTAAAGCCGTATTTTGAGGGAGAAGCCTCACTCGACGAATGCGTCGAAAGGCTTAAAACCGAAACCCGTCATTACGCAAAACGCCAGCTCACCTGGTTCAGACGTAATGAAAACATAAACTGGATTAACATTGACGAATACAAAACCACCAAAGACCAACTCGAATACGCTTTGGATTTAATACAACAACAGAGGTTTTTAGATGGATAAACTATTATTTAAAAGAATCATATTCGGACTGTTGACCATACTCATAGTCTCGTATATCGTCTACCTTTTCGCGAATTCCAATTTTGCCAAGGCAGTCGATACCGAGGAAGCGGTCTCAAATACGGTATCCGATATTATAAACAGCGAGGCGTTTATTGTGCGTGAGGAATCCTACGTTACAAACAATGAAATCGGCGTGCTTTCCTACAACGTAAACGACGGAGACAACATCAGCGCAGGGCAGAATATCGCGGATATTTATAACAACGAGAGCGACGCTGTTTCAAGACAACAGATCAAGAAAATCAACAGTCAGATAAAATCGCTCCAAACTCTCAGCGACAGCTACTACAAGGATTCTGTAGGTCTTGATACAATCAACACACAGATCAACAATAATATCTTCTCCATTATTTCCAACGTCAACGAAGGAAAACTGGAGGACGCCGGAGAAAACTGCAACAGCCTCCTGCTTACTATCTGTGAACGCCAGCTCACTACCGGCAGCGTCAAGAACTTTAAAGCTAAAATCAACGAGCTCAAAAGAAAACGCTCAAAGCTCGAATCCAACTGCTCGGGTAAGCTCGGCTCTGTTTCTGCCGGAAAAGCCGGATATTTTATCTCAGCGACTGACGGGTATGAAAAAACAGTTGACTTTTCAAAAATCGACAAGCTCTCTGTCGGAAAGTTCCGCAAGCTCAAAAAGAAAAAGATTGACTCCAATGTAGTCGGCAAGATTGTCACCAACCCGGAATGGTACATAGTTTGCGAGGTTTCTCCTGACGATACTGTATCCCTTGCGAAGCTTTTGAACAGTGAAGCCACAATTTACGTTTCAATGCCTTCTGTTACTACGGAAAAAATCCCGACCAGCATCTATTCGATTAATCAAAGAACAAAGCAGGACAAGGCAGTCCTCGTGCTTGCCTGTGATTATATGAACAGCTTCCTTGCCGACGCGAGAAAAGAAAACGTCGAAATTACTACTATGTCGTATTCAGGGCTCAAAGTTAGCAAGAGAGCAATACACGAGGACTACGTAACACGTACCAGAACAGACAAAAACGGCAAGGAAATCAAGGAGAAGAAAAAGGTGCAGGGCGTTTACGTGCTCCACGGCTCCGAGCTGATTTTTAAGGAAATCTCGATTACATATTCCGCAAGCGATTATGTGTTGTGTAATCCTGCTCCTGCCGAGAAGGTGTTGTTCAGCGGCGAAACGCTCGAGCTTTACGACCAAGTTGTTATAAAAGGAGATAATCTTTATGACGGAAAAGTTATTACGTGATATTGAGTATAATTACAATCACATAGAGGAGCGGATATCTGAAGCCGCTCAAAAAGTCGGCAAGTCGCGCGAGGATATAACCTTCCTTTCTGCAACCAAAACAGTTGCTCCGGAGGCTATCAACTACGCAATTTCACTCGGACTTAAATATATCGGCGAGAACAAGGTTCAGGAGCTTTTATCAAAATACGATGAATACGACCTGAAAAACGCTTCTCTGCAATTTATCGGTCATCTGCAATCCAACAAGGTCAGGCAGATTGTCGGCAAGGTTGATTTGATTCAGTCTGTTGACAGCGTCAAGCTTGCGAAGGAAGTCTCAAAGCAGTCCCTCAAGAATAACGTTAAGACCGATATTCTTGTTGAGGTTAACATCGGCGGCGAAGAAAGCAAAAGCGGAGTCGAGCCCGAACGACTCGTTGAACTTCTTGACGAAATAAAGGATTTTGAGAATATTTCTGTCAAAGGTCTGATGTGTATACCGCCTATTTGTGATAGTCCACAAAAAATTCAGAAATTTTTCAGTAAAATGAACAATATATTCATTGACATCTCGGGCAAAAAAATAGATAATATATCTATGGATATACTTTCAATGGGTATGTCCGCTGATTATTATGAAGCAATATTATCAGGCGCGACAATGGTTAGAATAGGTTCGTCACTTTTTGGCGCGCGAAATTATCAGGCATAAAGTATAGGAGGAAATTTCAATGGCTGGTTTTGTAGATAAGTTTAAACGTATGTGGGACGCTCCCGACGAAGAATATGATAACGGCTACGACGAGTACGGTTACGCTGAGAACGACGAGGATGATTACGACGACGTTTCTCCGTATCCTTCATCAAGAGACAGCAGAAACAAGGTCGTTAACATCAGCGCTACAGCAAAGCTCCAGGTAGCTCTCTTTAAGCCGGAGAGATTCGGTGAGGAAACAAGAGCAATCGCTGACGAGCTTATCAAAACTCATACAGTTGTACTCAACCTTGAAGAAACCAACAAGGATATGTCCAGAAGAATCATTGACTTTTTGAGCGGAGTTGCTTACGCGAACCGCGGCAAAATCAAGAGAGTAGCTTCCAGCACCTTCATCATCATTCCGAACAACGTTGACCTCACCGGCGACGACCTCCTTGATGAACTCGAAAACAGCGGTGTATACTTCTGATAAAGACGACAAAGAGTTACTTTCCCGGGCGGACGATGCCGTCAGGCTTTCTCAGCTTAGGCACAAGCCCGTATTTCTCGGATTTCTAAACGAGAGAGAGCAATACATACTTAACGAATATCTTTCCTCGTTTCACTATGAAGCGTCTTACTTCGGCGGATACGATGGCTCTGTGCGCAATATCGCATCATTCTGCGATTATGAAACAGACGAGCAGGATTATCCTCTGGAGCCTGTATGCTTTAAGTTTCGCAAGTCGGACAAGCTCAGCCACCGCGATGTTCTCGGTTCTCTGATGGGCTTGGGAATTGAAAGGGCCTCCGTCGGCGATATAGTTATCAACGAGGGTCAGGCGGTCTGCTTTGTAAAAAGCGAGATTTCCTTTTATGTTACCTCTCAGATTTCGAAAATCGGCAGGGTAGGGGTGCAGATAATTCCGTTTAACAAGAGCTCCTTTGTTTTTGAGCAAAGCAAGGAAACGCTCAGCGTTATTATAAGCTCAATGCGGCTTGACGCTGTTGCCGCCGCGCTCACAGGACTTTCAAGAGGGAAGACCGCGGAGCTGATTGCTTCGGGAAAAGTAGCGGTTAATTATATTGAAACCAAGAACACAAGTCATTTTCTCAAAGAAAATGATATTCTCTCAATCCGCAAAAGCGGAAAGTTTATCATTAAAGAACAGTCGGGACTGACTAAAAAAGGTCGGCTAAAGGTTATTATTGAACATTATAGATAGGAGTGTTATTATGTTGACTATTGAAGAGATTAAGGATATTTCTTTCAGACGAGGAAGAGGTTACAGAGGAGAAGACGTTGACGCGTTTATTGATGAGGTTATTGTAACTTTTGAGCAGATGAAGAAGGAGAAATCCGACTTAATAAGAAAAATGGATATTCTCGCAACAAGAGTTGAGCAGTACAGAGCTGACGAGGAAACTGTCCGCAATGCGCTGTTATCCTCACAGAGAGTAGCTGACGCTTCCATCAAGGAAGCTAACGCAAAGGCAGCTCAGATTGTTTCCGACGCTGAAGCAAAGGCTCAGTCACTTCTCAAGGAGTCTAACGAGCTCACATCCAAGCAGAAGGAAGTTTACCTCAAGCTAAAGAGCGATTCAGCCGCTCTCCGCGATGAACTCACAGAGCTCTACAACTCTCACCTCAAGGCTATTACAGATCTTCCTACCGACGCTGCTGTTCTCAAAGCGCAGGAAGAGCTCGACAAGAAATACCCAACCACTCCTGTCGAGGATGAAGCTGAAGAATCTCAGGCAGAGCAGGAGTATGCGCAAGAAGCTGAGGAGGAGGTTTTCGAGCCTGTCGCTCCTGCGGCAAAGCCTGCGTATCAGCAGGACGTAGAATTTGTTAAGGATGACAAATTCTCCAACCTTAAATTTGGCGAAAACTACGACGTAGACAACGAGTAATTTTAATATTTAGGAGTAATCAGAATGTCTCAGGATTATAATTCCACACTTAATCTTCCAAAGACTGATTTTCCAATGAGGGCAGGCTTACCAAAGAGTGAGCCTGTTACCTTACAGAAATGGGAAGATAACAAAGTATATGATAAGTTAATGGAGCTCAACGAGGGTAAACCTCTCTACGTTCTCCACGACGGTCCTCCGTACGCTAACGGCGACATCCACCTCGGTCACGCGCTCAACAAAATCCTAAAGGATTTCATCGTGCGTTATAAGAATATGGCCGGCTTCAAGTCTCCGTTCGTTCCCGGATGGGACACTCACGGACTTCCGACTGAGCTCAAAGCCCGTCAGAAAGCCGGTATCGGCAGTTCCGCGGATATTTCCGTGGTTGAGCTGCGCAAGATGTGCGAGGAGTTTGTTACAGGCTATATCAACGACCAGCGCGATCAGTTCAAGCGTCTCGGAGCGATAGGCGAGTGGGATAACCCGTACATCACCCTGAAGCACGAGTTCGAGGCTGAGCAGATTAAGGTCTTTGCCGAAATGGCAACCAAGGGCTATATCTACAAGGGCTTAAAGCCTGTTTACTGGTGCCCCGAATGTAAGACTGCTCTTGCTGAGGCTGAGATTGAATACGCCGAGGATCCGTGTCATTCAATCTATGTTAAGTTCAAGGTAACTGACGACCTCGGTAAGTTCGAGGCTATGGGCATTGACCCGTCCAAGGTTAACTTCGTAATCTGGACAACAACTACATGGACTCTGCCTGCTAACCTTGCTATCTGCGTAGGCCCCAGATACGAGTATTCTATCATCAAGTGCGGTGACGAATACTACGTTATGGCTACCGATTTATTCAAATCAGCGCTTGATGAAGCTGAGATTACCGATTACGAGGTTGTTGCAACAATCAAGGGCAGTGAGCTTGAATATATGAAAACCGCTCATCCGTTCCTTGACCGTGAATCTCTCGTTATTGTGGGCGAGCACGTAACTCTCGAAAGCGGTACAGGCTGCGTACACACAGCTCCCGGTCACGGTGTTGACGACTACAACGTTTGTCTTAATTACGATATTCCTGTTATCTGTCCTGTTGACTCCAACGGAGTTTTGACAGAAGAAGCAGGTCAGTTTGCGGGGTTGACAACCGACGAAGCAAACAAAAAGATTGCAATTCATCTTGATGAAACAGGCTCCCTGTTTGCTCTCAAAAAGATTATCCATCAGTATCCGCATTGCTGGAGATGCAAGTCCCCGATTCTGTTCAGAGCTACAGACCAGTGGTTCTGCTCGGTAGACGACTTCAAGAATGAAGCTATCGACGCTATCAACACTGTCGAGTGGGTTCCGGCTTGGGGTAAAGAGAGAATCAGTTCAATGGTTCGCGACCGCAAGGACTGGTGTATCTCTCGTCAGCGTAAGTGGGGCGTTCCAATCCCGATTTTCTACTGCAAGGACTGCAACGAGCCTTATGTTGACAAGGAAGCTATGCTCAAGGTTGCCGAAATCTTCGGCGAGGAGGGCTCAAACGCCTGGTTCGAGAAGGAAGCGGGCGAGCTTATGCCGGAGGGCGTTAGCTGTCCTAAGTGCGGCTGCAAGGAATTTGAGAAAGAATCCGACATTATGGACGTTTGGTTCGACAGCGGCTCCTCTCACAGAGCTGTAGTAAAACGCCGTCCGTACTTAAAATATCCTGCTGACCTATACCTCGAGGGTAACGACCAGTACAGAGGTTGGTTCCAGTCATCACTGCTCACATCTGTCGCGACAGAAGGCTGCGCTCCGTACAAAACCGTACTCACTCACGGAATGATTCTCGATATGGAGAAGCGCAAAATGAGTAAGTCGCTCGGCAACGGAATCAGTCCTCAGGAGGTTATTCAGCAGTACGGCGCGGATGTTCTGAGACTTTGGGTTTCTTCCTCCGACTATCAGTCTGACGTAAGTATTTCACGCGAAATCCTGAAGCAGACCTCGGAAGCTTACAGAAAAATCCGTAACACAGCTCGTTACATCCTCGGCAACTTAAACGACTTTGACCCCGACAATGATATGGTTGCTCCCGAGAACTTTACTAATATCGACAAATGGGCAGTAAAGACTCTCAACAACCTCATTGAAAAGGTTAAGACTTCGTATGATAAATTTGAGTTCCATCAGGTTTATCACAGTATCCATAAATTCTGCGTGGTAGATATGTCCAACTTCTACCTCGACGTGCTCAAGGACAGACTCTACACCGAGAAGAAGGACAGCCTCGCGAGACGTTCTGCTCAGAGCGCAATGTACTTGATTCTCGACGCTATGACAAGAATGCTTTGCCCGATTCTCGCGTATACTTCCGACGAAATCTGGCAGTATATGCCTCACAAGTCCGGCGACAACACCGAGAACATCCTCTTCAACGAAATGCCTGAGGTTGTGTCTCTTGATGTTGACGATAACTTTATGGCGATGTGGGACAGAATCTCCGCTCTCAGAGACGACGTCAAGAAGGAAATCGAGGTTCTCGTCAAGGACAAAACAATCAAATCCTCGCTTGAATCAAAGGTTACTCTCGAAGCCTCGGGCGAAACCCTTGAATTCCTCAAAAAGGTTGAGGATGAAATCAAGCCTGCTCTCATCGTTTCAGAGGTTGAGATTGTCGAAGGCGACGGCGAATTAAAAATCACTGTCGAGAAAGCAGAGGGCGAAAAGTGCGAAAGATGCTGGTCAATCAGCAAGTCTGTTGGTCAGAATTCCGCTCACCCGACACTTTGCGACAAATGCTGCAAATTTTTTGAATAATTAAATCGGTCGGTGTAGACTGCTACACCGACCTTTTTGGAGTTTTATATGCCTTATATCGTTTTAGGATTATCGCTCGTCGTGGCGTTAATTGATTATATTATTAAAATACTTGTCCTCAACAACCTAAAACCTATCGGCTCTCTGGCTGTAATCCCGGGATTGTTCTCGCTCACTTACGTGGAGAACAGGGGAGCGGCGTTCGGAATGCTCTCGAACGCAAGATGGATTTTTATTGTGTTTACATTTATCGTGATCGCGGTGCTGATTTACTTTATATTTAAAAAGCGAATCACAAGCAAGCTTTTCAACATTTCCGCGATTCTGATTATCGGCGGCGGAATCGGAAATCTTATCGACAGAATCTTCTACGGCTTTGTGGTCGATTATCTGAGCGTAAGCTTTTTCCCTCCGGTGTGCAACTTTGCGGATTACTGCATAACCGTTGGCGCCGGATTAATGGTAATCTACCTGATATTCTTCACCGATTTCCTCTCAAAAAAGGATAAGCAAAATGGAAAGCTATAAATTCAAAATAACTCCCGACGACAAGGGCGTGAGGATTGACAAATACCTTGCGGATAATGTTCCCGACGTTACGCGCAGCTCTATAGTAAACCTGATTGAAAGCGGCAGCGTAATCGTCAGCGGAAAAACTGTCGCCAAGAATTACAAGCTTCGAGCCGGTGATGAGATTGAGATAACGATTCCCGACCCGGTTGAATACGAAGCAAAGGCGGAGAACATTCCGCTTGATATTGTTTATGAGGACAGCGATCTGCTTGTAGTCAACAAGCCAAAGGGAATGGTTGTCCATCCGGCTGCCGGAAATTACGAGGGCACGCTTGTGAACGCTCTGCTTTATCACTGCAAGGACGAATTATCCGGAATTAACGGAGTTATGCGTCCCGGGATTGTGCACAGGATTGACAAAAACACAAGCGGACTGCTTATAGTCGCGAAGAACGATAAGGCTCACAAGCACCTTGCCAAACAGATTCAGGAGCATTCTTTTACCAGGGAATACGAAGCCGTTGTTCATGGTAATTTCAGGGAGGACAGCGGAACGGTTGACGCTCCTATCGGTCGTCATCATACCGATCGCAAGAAGATGACAGTTACCGACAAGAACTCAAAAAACGCCGTAACTCACTTTGAGGTAATCAAACGCTTCGGCAAATACACCCACATCAAGTGTATCCTCGAGACAGGACGGACTCACCAGATAAGGGTTCATATGGCGTATATAGGCCATCCTGTCGCAGGTGACGACGTTTACGGAGTCAAAAAGGAAAAGACGAGCTTCCCCGGTCAGTGCCTTCACGCGCGCAAAATAGGCTTTGTACATCCGACGAGTGGGGAATACCTCGAGTTTTCATCAGATTTGCCGGAGTATTTTCAGAAGTTTTTGAGCAAGCTTAACAATATCTACGGATAATAGCAAAAAACACTTGCAATTAGCTTTAATTTGTGGTATGATATTTAGGCATTTGGATACCGTTACTGGTGTAATGGGGTTCAATAACGGCATTAGCCGCAATTTGAAGCGGATAGTCCTCTGCGTTTGACGCACGAATATCTGAAATTATTAGGAGGTTCAATATGGACGCATTAAAAACAATTGCCGCTGAGTCTGTAAAGGCTGACGCGCCTCAGTTCCGTATCGGTGATACTGTTAAGGTATCTGTAAACATCCGTGAGGGACAGAGAGAAAGAATCCAGATGTTCGAAGGCACTGTTATCGCTAAGCGCGGTTCGGGCGTTGCCGAGACATTCACAGTAAGACGTGTTTCTTACGGCGTAGGTATCGAGAGGGTTTTCCCGCTTCACTCGCCTAACGTAAGAAAGGTCGAGGTTGTTCGCCGCGGTAAGGTCAGAAGAGCTAAGCTTTATTACCTTCGTGACCGTGTCGGTAAAGCTGCAAAGGTTAAAGAACAAGTCTAATAGTAAGAGAGGGGACTGTTCAGTCCCTTTTTTACTATTCTTTTGGGAAGCATTATGAAAAACACAGGCAAAGAAACCGAAACAATACATCTCAAAAAGTCCGAGTCCGTCAACACGTTATTCGACTGGATGAGTTCTTTTGCTTTCGCGTTCGCGATTGTTGTAATCGTTCTGACCTTTTTTGTCAGGGTTGTTGATATTGACGGCAAGTCGATGTACCCGACTCTTGTCCATCGGGAAAAGGTGCTCATCACCAACACTTTTACAACTCCATCAACCGGCGACGTAGTTATCATAAGCCACGGCGAGGAGTATAACCAACCTCTCGTGAAGCGTGTTATCGCAACCGAGGGTCAGACCTTAAATATCGACTTTGACAAAAACACCGTCACCGTAGACGGAAAGGTTCTTGACGAGCCGTACATCCGAGGCAAGACCACTATGGAGGACGCGAAGATTCCTTCCGTAATTCCGAAAAACAAGGTCTTTGTAATGGGCGATAACCGCGAGGAATCAAGCGACAGCCGAGGCACCAGAATCGGTCTTATTGATGAAAAGAACATCATCGGCAAGGTAAGGTGTGTTGTTTTTCCGTTGCAAAATTTCAGATTTATAAAATAAGGTGATTTCAATGAGTGAATCAAAGCTTAAAAATCATAAAGAAGAACCAAGGGAATCGCGTACAATCCATCTCAAAAAGTCAGATGGTACCGCAAACCTTTACGAGTGGGTACACTCGCTTGTGTTTGCTGTCGCGATTGTAGTAATAATACTTACTTTTTTCCTGAGGCTTGTTGACGTCAGCGGAACCTCGATGCTCCAGACGTTAAAGAGCGAGGACAAGGTAATCGTCACAAACTTCTTCTATACTCCGAAGCACGGCGACATCGTTGTAATCAGCCACGGAGCTGAGTATTCAAAGCCGCTCATCAAGCGTGTAATCGCAACCGAGGGCGACAGGCTCCAGATTGACTTTGAGTCGGAAACTGTCAGGGTTAACGGCGAGCTTTTGCAGGAGGATTATATCCAGGGTCATACCCGAGACGAGCAGGGCGAGATTCCCGATGTTATTCCCGAGGGCAAGGTATTTGTTATGGGCGATAACCGAACGGTTTCTCTTGACAGCCGCTCTCCGGAGATAGGCTTGATAGACTCCAAGGACATTATCGGAAAGGCTCAGTTTGTTGTCTTTCCATTCAATCATATTAAATTTGTAGGCTAAACTTAGGCTAAACTCAAACTCACATCTTTTTCGGTGTGAGTTTATTCTTAATTATGGATGTGTAAAGCTATGGAAAATCAGTATATTCAGTGGTTTCCGGGTCATATGACCAAGACGAAACGAAAGATAAAAGAGAGCCTGAAGCTCATTGATGTCGTTGTTGAGATACTCGACGCACGTATTCCAATCAGCAGCAGCAATCCGGATTTGGCGGAGCTTCTGAGCAGCAAGCCGAAGCTCGTGCTGCTCAACAAATGCGACAAGGCTAACCGCAACGCTACAAATCAGTGGATAACCTATTATCATAACAAGGGGATAAAGGCGATTCCGGTTGACTGCAAAAGCGGCAGAGGGCTCAACAAATTCGTTCCTGCCGTGCGGGAAATCCTCTCGGATAAATTCAAGGCGCAGCAGGCTAAAGGACTCAAAAGCCCTATTCTTCGCGTGATGATCGTAGGTATTCCGAACGTCGGAAAGTCCTCGTTTATCAACAAAATCTCAAAGCAAACAAGAGCTAAAGTCGAGGACAGACCCGGAGTTACAAGAGGTAACCAGTGGTACACAATATCCTCTGACCTCGAAATGCTCGACACTCCCGGCGTTTTGTGGCCTAAATTCGACGACCAAAAAGTAGCCCTGCACCTTGCGTTTACCGGCGCGATAAAAGACAACATTCTCGATATTGAATCGCTTGCGATGGATTTTCTCGAGCTTATGCAGAATCATCCGACGGATGAATTTTTGGCGCGATTCAAGCTCAAAGCGGATGACATTCAGGATTTACAACCCTTTGAGATGCTCGAATTAATCGGCAGAAAAAGAGGTATGCTCATCTCCGGAGGAGAGATTGACACCGAACGCGCGGCTAACCTGATTTTTGACGAATACCGCGGCGGAAAGTTCGGATTTATAACCCTTGAATACCCGGAGGAATTGTGATGAACTGGCTTGAATACGAGAAGAAAACTATCAACAAGGGCTTTAAGTATGTTTGCGGAGTTGACGAAGCAGGACGCGGACCGCTTGCCGGACCTGTTTGCGCGGCTGCCGTAATACTTCCCGAGGGACGTATAATCGAGGGCGTTAACGACTCAAAAAAGCTCAGCGAGAAAAAGCGCGAGGCTCTCTTTGATGTAATTAAAACAGAAGCTCTCGCGTACTCAATCGCATTCGCAACCGTTGAGGAAATCGAGAGTATGAACATCCTCAACGCCACTATGCTCGCTATGAAGCGAGCGGTTGACGGACTAAGCGTCAAGGCTGATTACGCTTTAATCGACGGCAACCGACTCCCTCCGCTCGATATTCCCTGCGAATACGTAATCAAGGGCGACGCAAAGTCGATGTCAATTGCTGCGGCTTCAATTCTCGCCAAGGTTAGTCGTGACAGACTCTGCTATGAATACGCTGAAAAATACCCCGAGTACGGCTTCGACAAGCACAAGGGCTACGGCACAAAGCTCCACACCGAGAAGATTAAAGAATACGGCCCCTGTGAAATTCACAGACTCAGCTTCCTCACAAAGATTCTAAACAATGACTGATTATAAAAAGCTCGGCAGAAAAGGCGAGAAGGCGGTCGTAAAATACCTGCGTAAGAATAAATTTAAAATCATAACAAAGAACTATTCAAGCAAATTCGGCGAGATTGATATTATCGCCGAGAACAGGGATTATATCGCTTTTGTCGAGGTCAAGACACGAACCTCGGGGCAAATGCTCGACCCGATGTATTCCGTCGGGCATAAAAAGCAGGAGCGCATAATCAAAACCGCTGCTGTTTTCTGCAAACGATACATAACAGATAAACAACCACGCTTCGACATCGCGGAGGTCATAGTGAACGAAAAAGGAAAGCTCGACATAAACTACATTGACAATGCTTTTATCCAGAGGGAAAACTATGCGTCTTTTTGATTTTCATTGTGATACTATTTACGAAGCTCTCGTAAAGGGCTGCGACATTTCCAATCCGGCTTTTCACATAACGCCCGAAAAATCCAAAGGGATAGCCCCGTATATCCAGTGCTTCGCGATTTGCGTTCCCGAGGAAATAACAGGCGAGAGAGCAACAAAAATGTTTACCGAAGCTTACAAAAAGCTGAAGGAACAGTGTGCAAAATTCGATATTAGAATTATAAAGAATTATTCAGACCTCAGTGAAGTAGCCGAAAGTCAGGGCAGGGGAGCAGTCTTTACTGTAGAAAACGCGTCAGTTCTCGCCGGAGATATTAACAACATCGAGCTGTTTAAGGATTACGGCGTCAGGATAGTAACCCTGACCTGGAACGGCAGAAACGAGCTCGGAGCCGGAGCTATGGTAAGCCACTCAAACGGCATTACAAAATTCGGCATTGAGGTTATAACGCGGCTTGAAGCTAACAACATACTCGTTGACGTTTCTCACGCGAGCGACAGGTTGTTCTACGATATTGTAAAGTATTCCGAAAAACCATTAATCGCCACTCATTCAAATTCCCGGGCTGTAACCAATCACAAACGCAACCTGACTGACGAGCAGTTCTGTATTATCAAGAGAAGAAACGGTCTGGTCGGGCTCAACTTTCACCGCGATTTTCTCAATAAAGACAAGCTAAAGGCTTCAAAGACCGATATTCTCCGTCACGCCGAGCATTTTCTCTCACTCGGAGGAGAGGATAACCTCGCGGTCGGCGCCGACTTTGACGGCTGTGACCTACCTGTTGACGTCCTCGGAATCAATTCTATGCCCGATATTTACGAGGCTTTTCTGAAAATAAACTACCCCGAGGAGCTTGTCGAAAAAATATTTTTCAAAAACGCGTATGAATTTTGTCAAAACTTTGACAAATAACCTCTAATACGGTATAATGTTTAGATGTGAAATTGGATGTAAAAGAATCGAAAGGGTGATTTTATGTTATATAACAGTACAGAAAACAAAAACGAAGTTGTATCAGCTTCGCAGGCAATCGCTCAGGGTATCTCAAAGGACGGCGGACTTTTTGTTCCGCAGGAGCTCCCCGAGTACAGCCTCGAGACCATCAAGAGTCTTTTGCCGCTCGGCTACAAGGGAATCGCAAAGAAGGTTTTCTCCGACTTCCTCGCTGACTTTAGCGCTGAGGAAATTGAGGATTGCGTCGAAAAGGCGTACACCTCCGAGAAATTCGGCTCCGACAATCCTGCCCCGATCGCGTACAAAAAGTACAACGGCAACGACGTAAACATTCTGGAGCTCTGGCACGGCCCGACCTGCGCGTTTAAGGATATGGCTCTGCAAATCCTGCCGCACCTGCTTACAAAATCACTCAAAAAGACCAACGACGGCAAGGACGCCGTAATCCTCGTCGCTACCTCCGGAGACACAGGCAAGGCTGCTCTCGAGGGCTTCAAGGACGTTGAGCATACCAAAATTATCGTGTTCTATCCTGTTGACGGCGTAAGCCCGATGCAGAAGCACCAGATGAATACTCAGGAGGGCGAGAACGTAAAAGTCTGCGCTATTGAGGGCAACTTCGACGACGCTCAGACAGGAGTCAAGAAAATCTTCACTACTCCGGAAATTGCCGAAAAGCTCGGGGAGAACAATATGATGTTCAGCTCCGCCAACTCAATCAACTGGGGCAGACTGCTTCCGCAGATTGTATACTACATAGCCTCCTACTGCGAGCTTGTCAACGACGGCAAGATTGAGCTCGGCGATAAAATCAATGTCGTTGTTCCAACAGGAAACTTCGGCAACATCCTCGCTTCCTACTACGCTTATTGTATGGGACTTCCGGTTAACAAGTTCATCTGCGCTTCTAACTCAAACAACGTTCTCACCGACTTCATCAACACCGGCGTGTATGACAAGAACCGCAGGTTCTACACAACAATCTCTCCGTCGATGGATATTCTCGTTTCGTCAAACCTCGAGAGACTTCTCTACAAGCTCTCCGGCGACAACGACGAAATGACAAGAGAATGGATGACCGCTCTCAAAACAGAGGGCAAGTACGAAGTAACTCCCGAGGTTAAGGAAAAGGTTAAGTCAGCGTTCTACGGCGGCTTCTGCGACGACGATAAGACTAAAGAAACTATCAAAAAGATGTTTTCGGAGCAGGGTTACCTCTGCGATACTCACACAGCAGTAGCCTTGGCGGTTTACGATAAGTACGTAAGCGAAACAGGCGACAAAACTCCTGTTGTAATCGCTTCAACCGCAAGCCCGTACAAGTTCTCGAAGTCAGTGCTGGACGCAGTCAACGACGGACGCAGGCTTCCCGACAATGAATTTGATATGGTTGACCTGCTCAATGACATAACCTCAGCGGATATTCCGAAGCCGCTCTCCAGCTTAAAGGACAAAAAGCCCAGATTCTCCGACGTAGTTAAGGTTGAGGAAATGCCTGACTATGTGCTCAGAACTCTCGGAGTTAAATAATGTCGCTTTTCGCAATTGCCGACCCTCATCTCTCTCTCGGCACAGACAAGCCGATGGACGTATTCCGCGGATGGGATAATTACGTTGACCGGCTGACCGAGAACTGGAAAAAGCTCGTCACAGAGGACGACACCGTTGTAATCGGCGGCGATATTTCCTGGGCAATGAAGCTTTACGAGACTGAGGAGGATTTTAAGTATCTCAACTCTCTGCCCGGCAAAAAGCTTCTCCTGAAGGGCAACCACGATTATTGGTGGGATACTCTCAGCAAGATCAACCGCTACCTTGAAGAAAAGCATTTTGATTCAATCAGGATTATTTTCAACAACAGCTACGAGGCAGGCGATTACGTAATCTGCGGAACGAGGGGCTGGCTTATTGACTCTCAGTCCGACGAGGACAAGCACATCCTCTCGCGCGAATGCGGACGACTCAGGCTCTCGCTCGAAAGCGCGAAGGACAGCGATAAGGAAAAGATTGTATTTCTGCATTATCCGCCTGTTTACGCTAACTTCAAGAGCGACGAGATGATTTCAATTTTCAAAGAATACGGCGTCAAAAAGTGCTACTACGGTCATATTCACGGTCAGAATATGATAAAAAACGCCTTCAACGGCGAGCTTGACGGAATAAGCTACAGGCTGATTTCCTGCGACGCTCTGCGCTTTACGCCGATTTTGGTGAGATAATACCCAATACTGTACAAAACTTGGCAAATATATATTGCTAAAGCAAGGTTAAAATGTTATAATTTTTATAATTCATCAATACATTCAAAAGTAATTTTATGGAGGAATTTAAAATGAGCTTAAATAATTCAACAAAACTTGACGACGCTAACAAGTACGAGTTAGAAGTTTCTGTAGACAAGGAGACCTTCTCCGCGGCTACAATCAAGGCTTACAAAAAGCAGGTTAAGAACATCAACATCCCGGGCTTCCGCAAGGGTAAAGCTCCAAAGCATATGATCGAGAAGATGTACGGCAAGGGCGTATTTTATGATGACGCTATTGACGAGACATATCCCAAGGCTCTCGCAGACGCGACAATCGAAGCAGGACTCAAGGCTGTCAGCGTTGACGATTTGAGCGTCAAGGAGGTTTCCGACGACGGTTACACCTTCACCGCAAAGATTACAGCAGCTCCCGAGCTTACTGTAGACGGCTACAAGGGCATTGAGGTTGAGAAGCTTTCAACCGAGGTTTCCGACGAAGCAGTCGAGGAGGAGCTCCAGTCTGTTCGCGAGAGAAACGGTCGTATGGTAACAGTTGAGGACAGAGCTGCCGAGAACGGCGACACAGTCGTAATCGACTTTGAGGGCTTCTGTGACGGCGAAGCGTTTGAGGGCGGCAAGGCTGAGAACTTCAACCTCAGACTCGGCGACGGACAGTTCATTCCCGGCTTTGAGGAGGCTGTTGTCGGTCATTCTACCGGCGAGGAGTTCACAATCGACGTAACCTTCCCTGAGGATTACAACGCCGAGAACCTCGCAGGCAAGGACGCTCAGTTCAAGATTAAGCTCCACGAAATCAAGACAAAGGAGCTTCCCGAGGTAGACGACGAGTTCGTTAAGGACGTTTCCGAGAAGGATACTCTCGAGGAGTACAAAGAGGAGCTCAAAGAAAAGGTTGCAAAGAGACTCGAGGAAGAAGCCGACAAGGACTTTGACAACAAGCTCACTGACGCGCTCGTAGAGCTCGCAACCGAGGAAATCCCCGAGGCTATGTATCAGAACGAGGTTCGCGATATGGTTCAGCAGTTCGAAATGCAGCTCCAGTCACAGGGCTTGAACCTCCAGACTTATCTCAAGTACACAGGTATGGAGCAGGGCGCAATCGAAGCAACCTACAGACCGCAGGCTGAAAAGAGAGTTAAGCTCCGCCTTGTTCTCGAAGCAATCGCCCGTCAGGAGGAGATTACTGCCGACGACGAAGCTGTTGAGGCGGAATACACAAAGCTTGCCGACGCATATAATATGAAGCCGGAGGAAGTCAAGAACTTCATCGCCGCTGATTCACTCGCGGAGGATATTAAGGTTGACAAGGCTATGCAGCTCGTAAGAGATAACGCAAAAGTAAAATAATTTGAATAATATTACTTTTTCAGTCAATTATTAGAAAAGTATGTTTAGTTTGACAGCCCGCGCTGTCACCGTTTGCGCTTTTCCGTCCGCAGAAAAGTGTAAGGAAACCCAAGTTTTGCGGACAGAAAGGCTATGGCGATAATATGGCATTAGTTCCTTATGTAGTAGAACAAACAAATCGCGGAGAGCGTTCTTACGACATCTACTCCCGTCTTTTGAACGACAGAATCGTTATGCTCAACGAGGAGGTAAACTCCGCCAGCGCAAGCGTTGTAGTGGCTCAGCTTCTGTATCTTGAAGCTCAGGACCCGACTAAGGACATCAGCCTCTACATCAACAGCCCGGGCGGTTCAGTTACCGACGGATTCGCGATTTACGATACAATGAATTACATCAAGTGTGACGTCTCCACAATCTGTATGGGAATGGCAGCGAGTATGGGCGCTTTCCTGCTTGCAGCCGGAGCAAAGGGCAAGCGCTTCGCTCTGCCTAACGCGGACATTATGATTCACCAGCCGTCAGGCGGTGCTCAGGGTCAGGCTACAGATATGGAAATCCACACTCAGCATATTCTTGACATCAAGAAAAGGCTCAACGAAATCCTTGCGGAGAACACAGGTCAGCCTGTTGACGTTATCGCAAAGGATACAAACCGCGACAACTTTATGACTGCTCAGCAGGCGTTGGAGTACGGTTTGATTGATAAGGTGTTTGAAAAAAGATAAGCGAGGGTAATTATGCCTAACAAGATAGACGACAATATCTACTGCTCGTTCTGCGGAAAACCGCAGGAATTTGTCGGCAGGCTTATAAAAGGCAACGGCGTGTACATCTGCGACCAGTGCGTAGAGCTGTGCGTGAATATTCTTGATGATTCCGGCTTTGATTCAATTCCCGAGGAGGATGAAATCGCCGAGAACACTCCCGATATTCCCAAGCTTTTGAAGCCTGTTGAAATCAAAAATATACTCGACGATTACGTTATAGGTCAGGACAAGGCTAAGCGCGCCTTGAGCGTTGCCGTGTATAACCACTACAAGCGAGTTTTCAGCAATGACAACGAGGTTGAATTTTCCAAGAGCAACGTGCTTTTGCTCGGACCCACAGGAGTCGGCAAGACTCTCCTCGCGCAAACTCTGGCCAAAGCGCTTGACGTTCCGTTCGCTATCGCGGACGCTACAACCCTTACCGAAGCCGGCTACGTCGGCGAGGACGTTGAAAACATCCTGCTGAAGCTTATTCAGGCGGCTGATTTTGACATCGAAAAGGCGGAGCGCGGTATCATCTATATCGACGAAATCGACAAAATCGCGCGCAAGTCCGAGAATCCCTCAATCACGCGCGACGTAAGCGGTGAGGGAGTCCAGCAGGCGCTGCTCAAAATCCTCGAGGGAACCGTCTCGAACGTCCCCCCGACAGGAGGCAGAAAGCACCCTCAGCAGGAGTTCCTGCAGGTTAACACGAAGGACATCCTCTTTATCTGCGGAGGAGCCTTTGACGGACTCGAGAAGATTGTCGAGAAACGTAAGGGCGCTTCTGTCGTAGGCTTCGGCGCCAATGTTCAGGATAAGGCTGTGCTCGACGAAACAGGCTGGATGAACGATGTTGTCGCTCACGACCTCGTAAAATACGGAATCATTCCCGAGCTTGTCGGCAGAATTCCGGTCATAACAGCCCTCAACGGACTCGACGTTGACGCGCTTGTCAGGATACTCACCGAGCCGAAGAACTCGCTTTTGAAGCAGTACAAGCGGCTGTTTTCGCTCGACGGAGTTGAGCTTGAATTTACTCCGGAAGCTCTCGGCGCTATCGCAAATCTTGCCAAAGAGCAGAAAACCGGAGCCCGTGGACTGCGCGGAATTATGGAGAACATTCTCAACGACTTGATGTTCGAGGTTCCGTCCGATGAAACAATCACCAAAATCATCATCAACGAGGACGTTGTTGTCAACAACGCCGAGGCTGTTGTTGAACGCAGCAACTCAAAGCGTCCTTCCGCCAATCAGTTCAACAGTAAAATAATCGAAGCCGAGGAGGTTTCGTAAACAGAAGTGTTTCCCAACACGCACCACTTACCACTATTATGCTGTAATGTGAAAAATCTTATGGATTTTAACACTACAGCATTTGGATTTTATAGATATAATAAGGAGACTTATGGAAACTTTAGGTTCTAATATATTCAACCTTCCGGTTCTTCCGCTAAGGGGACTTGTCGTTTTTCCAAAGACCTTGCTGCACTTTGACGTAGGCAGAAAGAAGTCTCAAAACGCAATCAGCCTTGCTATGAAGAACGACCAGAAGATTTTCCTCACAGCTCAGAAGAACCCGTCAGTCAAGGAGCCCGAGGGCTCAGATTTGTACTCTATGGGCGTGGTTTGCCGAATTGTTCAGGTCATCAAGCAAACCGACAACACCACCAGAATCATAGTAGACGGCTTATACCGCGCGTCTGCCGGCGAGTTTTATAACGACAAAAACTGCCTGTTTGCGCAGGTCAGGGCGTATTTTGAGAATGCTGAGTCCGAGACCTCGCGCGACATTGCGCTTATGCGTCAGCTTAAATCCGTGTTCCAGGAGTACGCGTCGCTCACTCCGAACCTCGCGTCCGACGTGCTTTTCAGAGTCGCAACCTGCAACGAAGGGGGAGAGCTCGCCGATTTTATCGCCGGCAATATTCTTCCCGATTACGAGAACAAACAGCTCTTGCTCGACACTATCGACAAAACCGAGCGTATGGAGACCCTGCTCGACCTTATGCACCAGGAGGTTTATATCCTCCAAATCGAGGAGCAGATTGAGGAGAAGGCAAAGGACAGAATCGACAAAACTCAGCGCGAATACTTTCTGCGCGAGCAAAAATACATCATCGAATCCGAGCTCGGCGAGAATGACTCTCCGTCGAGTGAGTCGGAGCAGTTTGTTGAGAAAATCAAGGCTCTGAATCTTCCCGAGGAAAGCGAGCAAGCTCTGCTCAAGGAATGCCGCAAGCTGAGCAAAATGCCCTTCGGCAGTCAGGAAGCCTCGGTTATTCATACCTACCTCGACACTGTGCTCGACCTTCCCTGGAACAAAAGCACAAAGGACAAGCTCAACTTAAAACAGATTAAATCGAAGCTCGATAAGAACCACTACGGGCTAAAGGACGTCAAGGAACGAATCATCGAACAGCTCGCCGTCAGGAAGCTCAACGAGTCAATCAAGGGGCAGATTATCTGTCTTGTCGGACCTCCCGGAGTGGGCAAGACCTCAATCGCTCAGTCAGTTGCTTCGGCGATGGGCAGGAAGTCAGCGCGAATCGCACTCGGCGGAGTTCACGATGAAGCTGAAATCCGCGGTCACCGCAAGACCTACATAGGCTCAATGCCCGGCAGGATTATAAACGCAATCAAGACCGCCGGCACCAACAACCCTCTGCTCATTCTCGACGAAATCGACAAGCTCGGCTCAGACTACAAGGGCGACCCTTCGTCGGCTCTGCTCGAGGTTCTCGACTCGGAGCAGAACAATAAGTTTGTTGACCATTACATAGATATTCCGTTTGATTTGTCGAACGTGTTCTTTATCACAACCGCCAACGACTCATCAACAATCCCTGCTCCGCTCTACGACAGAATGGAGATTATCGAAATCGGAAGCTACACCGCCGAGGAAAAGCTCAACATCGCCAAAAAGCACCTCATTCCAAAGCAGATTAAGCTCAACGGTCTTGATAATAAAACCGTCAGATTCTCGCAATCCGCGATTAATACCATCATCGAAAGCTATACTCGCGAAGCAGGAGTACGCCGTCTTGAACAGGAAATCGCAAAGGCTATCCGCAAATTCGCCGTCAAATTCGTAAACGGGGAGGAGGAGTCCATCCGCTTCACCGACAAAAACATCGGAGAATACCTCGGCGTTAAGAAGGTCAAGCCCGACGAGATCTCGAAAAATGACGAAATCGGCGTCGTTAACGGTCTTGCCTGGACTGCGGTCGGCGGAACGCTGCTCCCGATTGAGGTCGCTGTAATGCCCGGCGACGGAAAGCTCACGCTCACCGGCTCGCTCGGAGACGTTATGCAGGAGAGCGCCAAGGCGGCGATAACCTGTATCCGCTCTCACAGCGACGTCCTCGGAATCGACAAGGACTTTTACAAAACAAAGGACATCCACCTGCACGCTCCCGAGGGAGCTGTTTCAAAGGACGGACCCTCCGCAGGTATAACAATGGCTACGGCTATCTATTCCGCGCTTTCTATGCGCCCTGTGAGACGAGATATTGCTATGACAGGGGAAATCACCCTGCGCGGCAAAGTCCTCGCTATAGGCGGTTTAAAGGAAAAGTCGATGGCAGCCTACAAAGCCGGAGTCAAAACCGTATTTATCCCGAATGACAACGCTCCCGATTTGGATGAGATTGACAGCGTCGTAAAGGAAAACGTGACGTTTGTGCCGGTCAAAAGCTTCACCGAGGTTCTCTCGGCGGCAACAGTCGAGCCGCTTGTTGTTAGAGACAAAAGCGAAAAGCTAATCCTTCATTCAGGTTCAAAGCTTAATTCGCAGTCAATAAGGCAGTAGATATTATGAATTTCAACAAAGTAGAATTTGAATTATCAGCCGGAGTTGTCGCTCAGCTTCCCGAGAGCACAAAGCCCGAGATTGTCTTTTCCGGTCATTCCAACGTCGGAAAAAGCTCGCTTATCAATAAGCTTGTACAGCGCAAGAACCTCGCCAGAGTCAGCTCTCAGCCCGGCAAAACCGCGACGATAAACTTCTTTGACGCTGAGGATTTTAAGCTTGTAGACCTCCCCGGCTACGGCTACGCAAAGGTCTCAAAGGCTGAGAAAGCGCGTTGGGCTGAGCTCGTTGAGGGTTATCTTTCAGCAGGGCGCAACATTGCGCTGATAATCCAGATTATCGACATCCGACACAAGCCGACCAAGGACGATTACGATATGCTCGATTTTCTCTACCAAAGCAAAGCGCCGTTCGTCATCGCGCTGACTAAGCGCGACAAGCTCAAAAAAACCGCCTACCAAAAGCGAATCGACGAGCTGCTCGACGAGCTTGCAGACTACGAGGAAACGGAGCTCTTTCCGGTTTCATCCCAAAACGGCGAGGGTCTCGATGACTTAAAGGAAGTAATTGAAGAATATATAAATGGGTAACGGAGGTAATTTTTATGGAGAAAAAACCGTTTCTTTCGCTTGACAAAGCGCAGGAGATTATAAAGGACATTCCGACTCCTTTTCATATCTACGATGAAAAGGGTATCAGAGAGAACGCCAGAGCGCTCAACAAGGCGTTTAGCTGGAACAAGGGCTACAAGGAATACTTTGCCGTAAAGGCAACCCCGAATCCGTATCTGATGAAGATTCTCGAGGAGGAAGGCTGCGGTATGGATTGCTCGTCCTACACCGAGCTTATGCTCTGCGAGTCCTGCTCAATTTCGGGAGAGAACATTATGTTCAGCTCAAACGTAACCCCTGTTGAGGATATGCAGAAGGCATACGAGATGGGCGCGTACATCAACCTCGACGACTACACCCACGTTGAATTTATCAAGAAGATTCTCCCCGAGGTTCCGAAAACAATCTGCTGCCGCTACAACCCCGGCGGAGTGTTTGAGCTCGCAGGCAGCGAGGACAAGGTTCAGGTTATGGACACCCCGGGCGACTCAAAGTACGGTATGACCGAGGAGCAGATGGAAAAGGCGTTCACTGAGCTTGCCGAAGCCGGCGCAGAGGAATTTGGAATCCACGCGTTTTTGGCTTCCAACACTGTTTCCAACGAGTATTACCCCGAGCTTGCCTCAATCCTCTTTGAGCTTGCTGTCAGGCTTCACAAGAAAACCGGAGTCAAGATTAAGTTTATAAACCTCTCCGGCGGCGTAGGAGTCGATTACAAGCCCGAGGAGCCGAGAACCGACATCGCCTACATTGGCGAGGGAGTTCGCAAAAAGTTCGAAAAAATCCTCGTTCCGGAGGGAATGGGGGACATAGCGATTTTCACCGAGCTGGGCAGGTATATGCTCGCGCCTTTCGGCGCGCTTGTGGCTACCGCTATCCACGAGAAGCACATCTACAAGGATTACATCGGTCTCGACGCCTGCGCGGCTAATCTGATGAGACCGGCTATGTACGGCTCGTATCACCATATTACTGTTCTCGGCAAGGAGGACAAGCCCTGCGACCACAAGTACGACGTAACGGGCGGACTCTGCGAGAACAACGACAAGTTCGCCATCGACAGAATGCTGCCGAAGATTGACATCGGCGACATTATCTACATCCACGACGCAGGCGCGCACGGCTTCTCGATGGGCTATAACTACAACGGCAAGCTCCGCTCGGCAGAGGTGCTCCTCAAAGAGGACGGCTCGTTTAAGCTTATCAGAAGAGCCGAAACCCCAAAGGACTACTTTGCAACGTTTGATTTTTCGGAGTTTAAGTTTTAATAAACACATTTAAGCGTGCATTAACTATGCACGCTTAAAAAATGAATAGGGTTTTAGATTTGTTACAATTTTATTTACATACATTAAATAATAACGAAGATAAAAGTAAATTTGAAAAGCTTTACTATATCAACAAAAACGCAATGCTTAATCATGCTTTTAGCATTCTAAAGGACAGCTCGCTTGCGGAAGACGCTGTGCATAATGCTTTTCTTAGAATCCTGAAAAATATTGACAAGATTATTGATCCGGATGATATGAAATCGCGCGGATATTGCATTGTGGTAGTTGAGAATGTTGCAAAGACTATGTATAACAAAGAACATAAGATAAAGCTTATTGAATTTGAGGATAAAGAAGCGGATATTAGTATTGAACAAATCGCCGAGGATGATTTGTTTATAGAGAAATTAACTTCTATAATCGGAGAATTACCGGAAATCTACTGCCATGTTATTATTCTGAAATTCTTTAATGAGCTTTCTGACAAGGAGATTTCCTCTACACTGAATGTTCCGATATCCACCGTCCGCAAGAGACTGCTTAGAGGAAAAAAGCTATTAAAGAAAAAGTTAGTAGAGGTGAACAGGAATGACTGAGCAGAGATTCGAGAAAGCTCTTTCAACGGCAGCGGAGGCTTATATGATTAATCGTCTGACAGACGGTTCAATAAGCACAGAACAATTTGTTACTTCAAAATCCTTTGAAAAAAGAATTAATAAGCTTATAAAATCAGAGCATAACCTT